>CAYMFC010000161.1:0-3850 GCA_964389665.1 uncultured Desulfobacteraceae bacterium
TCCAGATCGACCCCGGACTCCGGCTCATCCAGGAGTAAAAAGTCCGGATTCTGAGCCATGAGCTGCAAGAGCTCTGAGCGCTTGATCTCTCCTCCTGAGAAACCGTGGTTGAGGTCCCGGTCAAGGAACTCCTCGAAATCCAGGTCCTGTGCCATGGATTTGATCTCCTCCTCCCCCTTATGGAAGATCTCCAGCATCTGCCGTGTCTTGACCCCGCGTATGGTCGGCGGCCTCTGGAAGGAGAGCCCCATGCCCATCTTTGCCCTTTCATTAAGGGGCAGATTAGTTACATCCTGTCCTTTAAAGAATATCTTTCCACCGGTAACGCGATAGGCAGGGAAACCCATAACCGACATAAGCAGGGTGGTCTTTCCCGAGCCATTCGGCCCTAAGAGCACGTGGATTTCACCTTTGTCGATCTCGAGATCCACATGGTGGAGGATCTCCTTTCCCTGTATCTCCACCCTCAGATCATCGATCACCAGTAATTTTCCGTCTTGTTGATCCGATTTTCTCGCCATTTTTCTACCTATTTTCTGATAAGCGGTTCCAGGTTCAATGTTCTGCGTTCAAACCCCGGTTGAATAATCCTCGAGTTCAACCGCCCTGCCATTAGCCCCTGATTCCCTCTTACGGCATGCGAGCCGATAGGTATCATGTACAATCTTGCCGTCTACGGTCCCTGCTTTTCCGGGATGCCCGTGGCTTTCCATAATCCGGCAAACCTCCTCTATGATCCCATCCTTGGCGCCGGAGCTTTCAAGGATGTCCCTTACCGTGGGGAAATTCACCTTGTCCCGTGCCCCTCTTCTGTGCACTGTTCTGCCTCTCTCATCCATACCGATACCGTATAGGGTGGCGGCGGCGATTACGACCTTGGGATTGACATCTTCCTTTTCCATGAGCTCCTCTGCAAACCCTAACACCTCTAAGGCCTGATCTATGTTGTCCTGGTCATTCCCGTAAAACTCCTTCATGCCGGCGACAATGATCTCCTTGAATTCCTCCTTGTCCATCACCCCTACGCACTGATCCGCGAATTGGCACCATCTGGCGCATCCCAGGTTGAGTTTTGGGTTGAGGAACATGTGGCCGCACTCCTTGCATCGGCGGCGGATATCGTCTTTAAAGAACTCAACCGGATTGCCGCATTTCGGGCATTCCACGGAGTAGATAGCATTCGGGCCCCAGAACTGGGTATCCTGCCCTGGACATTTGCTGATCATCGGCTCCCTTTCCTTTCGTCTCCTATCACCTTTTTTATTCCCGTGTTCATCGATCTCGATGATCTCACGTGGTGCCGTATGTCTTTGCCCACCAAAGTCCCACCAAATTTTTTAGTCTCGAATTATGTGACGCACCATGGTTAAAACCTCATCAGGATTAAAGGGCTTATTGATACAACCGTATGCGCCCGCCTCCATTGCCTCCTTAATAAATCCATCTCCCTTTTTCGAGGCTATCACTATAATATGGCACTGTGGGCATTGGGCTTTGATCTTCATGAACAGACCCTCTTTCCGTATCCCTCCTGTCTGTTTATCCAGAAAGATAATATCAAAGCCCTTATCCTCGAGAAATCCGTTTAGCTGGTAGCCATCCTCTATCGAGGTTACGCTATAGCCCCTCTTCTCCAACAATCCCTCGAGAATCTCCCGGTAGTTAGGGTTCTGATCAACGATAAGGATATTTCCAGCCATGTGGCTTCTCTCCTCTTTGCGTATGCACCATATAGTCAGATTACAAGGCAAGTTTAGTGCCATGGACATATTCCAAGGGACCGCTATGAGATAAAGGTTAAAAAAGACATAAAAATAAGCAACTTAAGGATATTCCTTACGTAGCTGAAGGAATCCCTGCATCCGGTTTTTCACCATATCACATCAGATGAGAGCGGTATATTGTCCAGAATTGGACTAAGAGAGGCGATAGAGGATAAAAATTGATTAATAAATTAAATAGGTTACAGTGTGGTTTAATTTTAGACTTATATGTATTACTTTAGACATGGCCCTTACTCTTTTTCCGGGATTACGATCCCGTGTTTTCTCACCTTCCCGTATAACGTGCTCCTCGTGATGCCCAGCTTCTTTGCGGCCCGGTACTTATTTCCCCCAACCTCCTTCAGGACCTTCAGGATAAGGTTTTTTTCAGTCTCCTTCAGGGATCTGGGCGGCTCCTCAGATCGAGGGATAGCCCACCGTAGATTTTGGGGGAGGTCGTTCTCGATTATCATCTCTCCTTTCGTGAGAATCACCGCATGCTCCACTACATTTTGGAGCTCCCTCACATTGCCGGGCCAGTTGTGGTTCAGAAAAATCTCCATGACCTCCTCTGAAAAGCCTCGAATAGCTTTCTTGCTGGAAGATGCATACGTGTCAAGAAAATGCTTCGCTAGAAGGGGAATATCATCTTCCCTCTCCCTGAGGGGTGGCACCATGATGGGAATCACATTAAGCCGATAGTAGAGGTCTTCCCTGAATCTACCGTCCATCATCTCCTTGTTCAGATCGCGGTTTGTGGCTGCGATAATCCTAACATCTACCTCGATGGTTTGCTCCCCCCCAACCCGCTCGAACTTCCTCTCCTGCAGCACCCTCAGCAGCAAGAGCTGGGTAGGAGTCGGGATCTCCCCTATCTCATCCAGGAAGATGGTACCCCGATCTGCAAGCTCGAATCGCCCTTTCTTCCTCCGTATTGCTCCCGTGAATGCACCCTTTTCATGACCAAAGAGCTCACTTTCAAGCAGGGTTTCAGCATAGGCAGAACAATTCGCAACCACAAAAGGCCTTCCCTTACGCGAGCTGAGCGTATGGATGGCACGCGCAATGAGCTCCTTACCCGTGCCGCTCTCCCCCTGGATGAGCACAGTGGAGTCGCTCTGGGAGACATCCCCTATCAGGTCATAGATGGCTTGCATCTTATGGTTCTTGCCTACTATGTTGCTCAGGCCGTATTTATCCTCAAGCTCCTTTTTGAGGGTATCAGTTCTTTCCTTCTCCTCCTTCAACTCCTCATACAGGGACTTAAGGCGCTCGTAGGCCTCCTGAAGCTCTGATGACTTTTGCCGGGTCTCCTCAAAAAGCCTCGCATTTTCGATGGCCACCCCTACCTGATGACCGATATTGGTGAGCAACATTAAATCTTGTTCCGAAAAGGGCCAGGAGCCCTCGCTCGTCAAATTCATGATCCCCACTACCTCGTCTTTTGATATCAAGGGCACCGATGCGTGGTATCGCGGCCTTTCCTCATTCGGAAGAGAGCTCATTAGCCTGGGGCACTCAACGATATTTTCAGCGATAAGGGCCTCCTTTTCCCGGATCACATGGAACCCGATACAATCCTCTAAGGGTTCCTTGGTCTCCTCCTCGAGGAATTTCTGCGGTAAGCCTATGTGGCTGGCTAGCTTCAATCTATTATCAGGGCCCTCCCGCAAGAATATCCACCCCTGCTTCAGGCCCATCATATCAAGGACGGCCCTGAGGGTATCTTCTAATACCCTGTCTAACTCAAGTGATTGGCTAATCGTATTGCCAATAACGTTCAACGAAAAAAGCTCCTTGTTGCGCCGATCGAGCGTCTCTTCAGCTCGCTTGCGATCAGCGAGATTCTTCAGACGACGGCTCATTATTGCCTTCGAGGGGTCAGGACCCAAAAACTCCGTGGGTGGCAGGTAGTAGAAATTATCAAAGACCTCGGTACCGATAACGGCAATGGGGTGTGTGGTCAGGACATCCAGGAGGATCTCCGAATCGAAGCGTCTTCTGTCATACTGGCAAATGGCCAGGCACTTGCTGCCGGGAAAAAATTCGTTCAGCTTGGCCTCGTACTCTATCAATCGCTCAGAGCC
>CAYMFC010000162.1:0-3780 GCA_964389665.1 uncultured Desulfobacteraceae bacterium
AGGAAGTGAGAAATATCGATCTCCTTTGGGCACACAAAGGAACAGGCCCTCGACGTGTGACAGCGATAGACACCGTCCTCACGGTATAATATCTCCATCCTTTCCCCTCTCGCTGTTTCTCTCGGATCCATGAGTCGCACGATATTGGCCATAGTGGCGTTCGGGCCCAGGAAGTGGCGATGACTGCTGATGCATGCCGTGGCACAGCAGAAACAATTAATACACCGGGTAGCCTCAACAAATGTATCAACTGCCTCAGGCGATATCCGGTACTCGTCCCCTTGTTCGGGGGGTGGCGCAGGTTTGATGAGATAGGGCTTGATTCGATGTACCCTGTCATAGGCCTTCTCTAAATCTACCACGAGATCCCGGATAACCGGGGCGATGGTGAGAGGCCTCAAGGAAAAGGTATGGGTATTGAATTGTGCCACAGCATTCCGTACGAGCAGTTCACAGGCAAGCATAGGCTTCCCGTTGACGATGATCCCACAGCTGCCACACTGGGCATGTTCGCAGGAAGAGGCCCACGCTAGGGTCGGATCCTGCTCATCATTAATCTTACGGAGCACATCGACAAACCGAAGGATCCCCCTTGCTTCCACCTGGTAGCTCTGTATCCACGAGAGATTGGCATCAGGATCATACCTGCTAATCTCCAGTGTAATAGTATGTAGGTCTGACATCGGTTTCCCCCTTGCAGATGATCAATACTTCCTTTCTATGTAGTCGAATAACTCGGAATGCTCGCCTTTAGCCTCAAAGAGGCTCCTATCTATCGGCCTTTTGTCAAAGGCAATCTCGCCGAACCCCGGCATATACACAAGGGTGTGGTAGTTAAATTCATCGCTCCTTTGCGGATAATCCTCTCTGTAATGGCCTCCCCTTGACTCCTTTCGTGCCAAAGCTCCCTGGGCGATAGTCATAGATACTGTTATCAGGTTGTTGAGCTCCCAGACCTGCCATAGATTCTGATTCGCACGCAGGGATGCTGTACCCGGTGGAATGCGGGTCGCCTTTTCCTTTAATTCCTTGAGCTGTTCTATGGCCTCAAGCAGGGGCTTTTCTGCCCTGAATATCCCTACCTTTTCCTGCATGAGGGTTCGCAATGAATCCCTGATCTGAGCGTAGCTCTCTGTGCCTTGAGAACTGATATAGGTGGAAAACTGATCAAACACAATGTGGCCGGCATCGGGGGGAAGACCCTGAGGTTCCTCGCTGTCCCTGAGGTACTCAACCACCTGATCCCCCGTAACCCTGCCCATCGTTATCAACTCCAGGAGGGAATTTGTTCCCAGCCTGTTCAAGCCATGAAGAGAAGCTGCGGCAACCTCTCCACAGGCAAAAAGTCCGGGCACGATAACCTCCGGGTCCTGCTGGACCTCGCCGAACTCATTGGTGGGTATGCCTCCCATCTGATAGTGAGCCGTGGGGGTAACAGGACAGAGATCTTTCTCGGGATCCACTCCCACAAATCGTTTAAAGAAGGAGCATACCTCCTGAAGTTTTTTCTCGTGAACTTCTTTGGGAAGGTGTCTCAGATCGAGCCACACGTGCCGTGCCCTATGGCCCTCATGATAGAGGCCTCTTCCTTCTCTAATCTCCTGCATAATCGCCCGCGAGACGAGATCTCTGGGAGCAAGATCCTTGGCGGTGGGCGCATAGCGCTCCATAAAGGGTTCTTCATCCTTGTTCCTGAGAATCGCCCCTTCTCCCCTCAATGCCTCACTTGCCAATATGCCGGGCCCCACTATACCCGTGGGATGGAACTGGACCGCCTCGGGGTCCATGAGGGGAAGGCCTGCATGGAGCGCGATTGCCAGCCCGTCACCCGTGTTTCCCCGACAATTGCTGGTGACGAGATACATTTTGGCATGACCACCTGTGGCCATAATGACCACCTTGGCTAGTATGGCGATGAATTTCCCTTCGGGATACCTGAAGATAATGGCGCCAATACACACGCCGTCTTTCAAGAGGAGTTCTGTAGCCACACACTGACCAATGAAGGAGACACCATATTTCAGGGACTCATTCCAGGCCGTATCCATGATCCCCTTTCCGGTCCGATCGGCCTCAAAGCATGCCCGGTATGCCTTTTTCTCGCCGAAGTTCAGCATGTGACCGCCAAAGGGCCTCTTTGCAATTCTTCCTTGCTCCGTTCGGCTGAAATGCATGCCATGTCTCTCCAACCAAACGATTTCCTCCCAGCCTAAGTCGCAGACCTTTTTGATCACGTTTTGGTCGGCAGAGCAATCGGAACCCTTCCAGGTATCAAACATGTGAAATAGTGGTCTGTCTTCCGGGTCCCTTGGATCAACAGCAGCCATGCCTCCCTGGGCTGTGGTTGTGTGGGATTTTTGCGGGCTGATTACCTTGGTCAGTGCTATTATCTTTGTGTCCGGCCTCTTCTCGGCAATTCGGGCGGCAGCCCTTAGGCCTGCCCCACCAGCGCCAATGACAAGGACGTCACAGGTGAGGGTAGAATCTATATGAAGCTCTTCTCCCATTCTCTTCTCCTCTATACGGCGACGACGATTCTCATGGCAAAAAAGGCAGATATAGCCATAACAATGAAGATGAGAGCAGTTAAAAATTTCAACAAAGGCCCTGGCTTGATATAATCGGCGATGATGCTGAATAGGCCATAGCCGGCATGGAAAAGGAGAAACACGATAAAGAGAAAATCGAGACCTCTGATAAAAGGGCCCTGCATCCTCAAGAGTATCGTTTTGCTGTCATGACCTGTGAGGTAGTTCATGTGCATGAAGAGCATGTGGCCGATGAGCATGGGAAGCATGAATGCACCGGTAATCCTCTGTAGCTTCCACAGGATTGAGTTCTTGGTCGCCCAGGTCTTGAAGACGACGATTAAGAAGGTGCAGATGCTGATCGCGCTCGTAATCGACCAAAAGATGGTAGCAGATATCTGCGGGCCTTCTTGTATAAAAAAGAAGCCCACGATTATACTATAGATAAATCCGATAACAACCACGGTGCGTATCATGAGCTCTTCTTCTCTCACATGGAAGAGCTCGTAGAGGATCAACCTGCTCCCATTCAGGGAATGAAATGCCACCGGAATCGCAACACACCATTCGAGAAAGGCAAAGATGAAATGATCCAGGAACTTCATATCCGCATCATAGGTCGCGGGATCAAAGAGCAGGGATAGCGTATAGATGTGCGCGAACATATAACCCACCAGTGTCAGCCCCGCCAGCCGATGACCCCAGCTTAGCAAAAATGACCAACCCCTCGAATGCACGTAATAGGAGAGAATGGGTATCCTGCCCATGAGTGAAATCACAGAGGCCTCGGCCCTGGTGATCTTTATTGCGTTTTCCATCTCAAGCCTCTCGTTGGGAGCCAATAAAGGTTTTAAGGCGACCGATGTTTCCAGAATGACCCAATTAGCTACCTGAAGCGATTCTCATTGTCAAGGAGAAACCCCGTTGGGTAAGGGCAAAGCAACACCATAGGGGAATCCCTATGCGCCTTTCCAGGAAATAATCTATCCTTCGTCCCTTCATTCGGAGGACTGCCATAACAACCCTATGCAAAGGGAGAGCACATGTTTCATGATATATCTTTGCCGCCCAGGGAAGTACATTTCTCATGGAAAGCAGGAGGCTCTAACAGCAATCCCTGAATATGGGTTGACATTTTCTTGAATATTCAATATCTATCACAAGTAGTTTCATATGAAAGATAGTAATTCCCTTGCTTGAGAACTATACAATACGAAGAAAGATTTCTGAAGAGGAGATTCGGCAGAAGGTT
>CAYMFC010000163.1:0-3752 GCA_964389665.1 uncultured Desulfobacteraceae bacterium
TGCCTGGTCAACCATCTGGGCAGTGGGGTAGTCATAGGCAGTCAGCATGGTTATTTTTTGGCCTTGCTCTTTTTTGCCCATCAGATCAGAGATGGTTACCTTTCTCCGCTCCATCGTTGAATCACCTCCTCCTCCTCGTGTTTTTTTAGAGTTTCTCAGCCACCGGATTGAAGAAAACATATCATAGGTAGTGGGCTTATAGCTCATTTTCCTCAAACGGTCAACCGCTCTCGGCCGGTTGTTCCCTCAGCAGCAAAAGGCCGCAATCAATGAGATAAGATATGGCCCAAATGGGAGTGAAACGCTCGATGGCATAGGTCGGTCTTTCAGACCTATAAAAATGGGGGTGTATCTTGCCGGACAAAGGCAATAGCACTCTCTGTTATGGTGGGCGAGGATGATTCCGATCCCGTATTCACGGTTGCCGACATCCTTCCCCACCTCGCCCGAAAGGTTCAGACCGATAAAAAGGTCTCAGAGGCCTTTGAGGGAGAAAAGCTCAACCTGATGGTCGGCTCCATCCCCTTTGGAAACAAGGATACCAAGGACAGGTTCAAGCTCGCGATCCTGAAGCTCCTGAACGAGCGCTACGGCCTCGTTGAAGAGGACCTGATCAGCGCTGAGCTCGAGGTGGTTCCAGCCGGAGGGGCAAGAGACGTGGGGTGGGACCGGGGCCTGACCGGTGCCTATGGTCACGATGATCGGTCGTGCGTGTTCACGAGCTTACGGGCTATCGTGGATCTCGAGAGCCCACAAGGGGGAGATCTCCATGACCTATAAGGGCTTCAAGGTGTTCCTTGAATCATAATCATTGCCAGACCTTTCTGAGGCTTTTAAGCCCTTTTACGTAGTTCTCATATTCTATATTTGACTCTACGCCGTATTCGCGCAAGATATCCATCATCTCTGAGATAGATACCCCTGAAATTCTTGCGGCCCTTTCAAGGGAGGCCTCTGATTTTTTATATTTATTTATTGCAAGCATCACCCGGCCGAGATCAACAAGTTGCCTTACCTTTTTCGATATATCCTCACTTTCTTCTTTTGCAAGTGAAAAAAGAAAGTTATAATCATCATCTGGCATTCGTATACTGAGAGTCTTGGTAGCCATTATTCATTGCCTCCTTTTATTTTAGTCCTTGCATCAGCCATTATTTCATCGCTATACCTGCCAATAGAATGCAGTTTCTTTAATTTTATCAATGCCTCATCTCTGGGGATGAGCCCTTTTTCAAATGCTCGTATCAAAAAAGCGATTGCCGTAACAAAATCTATCTTTACTAGCTTACACGCTCTTATAGCGTTTCTGTCGTCTGTTGCAATCAGAGTAGCGCCCTCTTGAACGGCAAGCATTAGTGCCTCCGCCTCACCCTCATCTATGTTAAAATCCTCCATAATCCTCTGTTTATGTCTTCTATCTTTTATCTTTAATGCGGACATTTTGTTATCTTTAATCAAATTTTCAATTAATGGCGTCTCCTCTCTTCCTTTTTTGCACACTTCTGCTCTTACTTTTTCAGGAATTGCAACTTTTCCATGAAAGTGTGAGATAAACAAGTCAAGCATATCAATTTTAGCGAGCAGAATTATAGTAGATGAATCAAAGACGATCATACGGTTATTAATATGACATTTGTATTACAAATGTCAAGAGAAATAATGATCTCTTTGCTGCAAGACCATATCTTCCGCCGAGAATTGACCTGTTTGGGTAAAATATTTCCGTAGAAGACTCACAAATAGTTTGAGAAACCACCTAAAGCCCGAGGTAGGTTTTGCGGAGCACCTCGTCTTGAAGCAGTTGTTCTCCCGTTCCCTCGGCGATGATTTTCCCCGCGGAAAGGACATAATTTCTGGAGGCCATTTTAAAGACCGTGCTTACTTCCTGTTCAACGAGGAGGACGGTGATTCCAAGGTTTCTGATTTCCCCAATCTTATCAAATACCTGTCGTCTAAGAATCGGGGCTAGCCCGGTTGAGGGTTCATCAATGCACAGCAGTTTCGGCTGAAACATCAATGCCCTGCCGATGGCAAGCATCTGCTGCTCCCCGCCGGATAAGGTCCCGGAGATCTGCCTTAATCTTTTTTTGATCACCGGAAATAATTGATAGACTTTATCAAGATTGTCTTCGATCTGTTTTTTATCCTTGAGCAGGTAAGCACCGGCATAGAGATTATCTAACACCGTCATCTCACGGAATGGCCTTCTTCGTTCCGGACAGAGAATCAGTCCTCTCTTGACGATATCATGGGCAGGTATCTGATCTATTCTCTCCCCGTTAAAGGTCACCGTCCCCTCAAAGATTACGTCTCCGCCGGTCGACCTCCTGGTAATCTCTCTTTCCCAGGCGACTAACCCGGTAATTGCCCTGAGCAACGTGGATTTGCCTGCCCCGTTGGGCCCCACCAGGCTGACCAACTCGCCCTTCTCAACGTTCATGTTCAGGTCGTTGATGATCATGGCCTTATCAAAGCAGACCATCAGATTGCCTACTTCCAGCAACAATGTTAGATCCCTCCTTCGCCCAGGTAAGACTCGATAACCCCTTTGTCATTCACTACCTCTTCCGGGTTACCGTCAGCGATAATGATGCCATAGTTGAGTACGATGATTCGATCCACGATCTTCATCAGCTGCTGAAGCTTATGCTCTATGATAATCATCGCCGGTCCCTCGCTATGTAATCGACCGAAACGGCCGCCTTTGTGCAGCCTCTTAATGGATTTGGCCATAAGATCGGTCTCGGCAGGGCTCAGCCCTCCGAACGGCTCATCCAGGAGCAGCAATTCAGGCTCGGTCGCCACGGCCCGTGCAACCTCCAACCGCTTGAGATCGCCCTGGGAAAGGGTGGAGGCCTTTTCCAGGGCCATATCGGAAATGCCCGCAAATTCCAAGGCATCCAGGGCCTTGGCCTCTACTCTCTTGACCCATTCTCCCCTTTTCATAGCTCGAGGGCACAGACATGAAACCATGACATTAGCGATAATGGGGAGACGGCGAAAGGGCCGCATATTCTGGAAGGTGCAGGCAATGCCCAAATTTATGATATCCCACGTCTTAAGCCCGGTAATATTCTTGCCCTTGAACCGGATGCTCCCCGAATCAGGCCTTAAAATGCCGGTTATAAGCCGTACGAGAGTGGTCTTGCCTGCACCATTAGGGCCTATCAAACCCACTATTTGGTCCCGATCCATGGAAAAACGGATCTTATCGAGCGCTCGAAGCCCTCCAAAGTTCTTCATGATACCGTCGAGTTCCAGGAACGGTTGGCCCATATCAGCCCTCCTCTGCCTCCTCCTCTCTCAGTTCCCGGCGAGAGACCTTTCCTACGTCCGTCTTGGGAAGCTCTCCACGGAATTCGATGATATTGGGGACCTTGTAGTGAGCCATGTTTTCCCGACAATATTCGATAATATCTTCCTCGGAGATCTTGCCTCTAGCCTCACTCTGGAGAACCACATAGGCCTTTATTAACTGGCCTACCTTGAGATCCGGGACTCCCACCACCCCGGCGGCCTTGATTTGAGGATGTTTAAAGAGGACTTCCTCTACATGCCGAGCAAAGACCGAATAGCCCTTGTACTTAATCAGGTCCCGTTTGCGGTCAGAGAAGTAGAAATAGCCCTCTTCATCCATGCTGACCAAATCTCCGGTGCGCAGCCACTTTTCCCCATCAATGTCAATGATGGCCTCCTTAGTTTCCTCCGGTCTTTTCCAATAGCCCTGCATAATGTTGGGGCCACTCAAAATC
>CAYMFC010000164.1:0-3748 GCA_964389665.1 uncultured Desulfobacteraceae bacterium
GAGGTGGAGATCACGGTGCAGGGGGTTCGAAAGGATGCGAGCACCTTGAGCAGGAGAAACGTTCACGCGGAGCTCGATCTTGCAACAGCCAGGCCTGGGAACAAAGTTTTCAGGATGAGCCGCGATCAGATTGTGCTTCCCAGCGATAGGATCGAGATCGTACGCATCAAGCCGCCGACTATGGAGTTTAAACTGAGGGAAACATCAAAGATGGATCAATCCTAAAGACCGTGATGAATATGACCATGAGACGGCAGAAATGGAGAAATCTAGTTTTTATCTTTATGGTTTTGAGTATCGCGCTTTTTTGCCCTTGCGCGAAGAAGAGCGCCCTTGAGAGGATAAAAGAGGCCGGCCAGATCACGGTGATTACCAGGAACAATGCCCACTGTTACTATATCTATCGGGACGAGCCCATGGGGTTCGAGTATGACCTCGCCAAGGCATTTAGTGAGTACCTGGGTGTCAAGCTCAAGGTAATTACAGCCCATTGGGAACGGCTTTTCGACATGGTCAGCAGGGGAGAGGGCGATTTTATTGCAGCCAGCCTGACAATCACGCCATCACGGGGGGAACAGGTGGATTTTTCCGATGAATACATGACTATCCAGCAACAGGCTATTATCCATAAGAGCAATTATGAGATACAAGGGATCGAGGATTTAGCGGGGAAAACCATTTATGTGCGTCGCGCTACCTCGTATGAAGAGAGGCTGCATGAGCTTAAGGACGAGGGGTTAGATCTTGCCATAGAGCCACACACAGATGTTCCTACCGAGGAGCTCATCAGGATGGTGGCTGAAAAGGAGATAGAGGTCACCGTTGCTGATTCTCACATTGCCCTTTTGAGTCGACGCTACTACCCCGATGTGAAGATCGCCTTTCCCATAGAGGAACCGCAATCGTTGGGATGGGCTGTAAAAAAAGGGGAAGCATCGCTCCAGCACGAGATAAATACATTCTTCAAAAAGATACAGAAGGACGGAACCTTTGCCAAGATCTACGAAAAGTACTTTGCCAATGTGGAGATATTCGATTATGTTGATCTCAAGAAGTACCACCAGCGTCTTAATACGAGACTTCCACGGCATAAGGATATTATCAAAGAGGCCGCTCAACTGCATGGATTTGATTGGAGATTGATAGCCGCAGCAGTCTATCAGGAATCGCACTTCGACCCGAGGGCGGTAAGCTATACCGGTGTGAGGGGGATGATGCAGCTCACACTTAAAACGGCCTCTGATATGGGTATCACAGATCGGCTTGATCCAACGCAGAGCATCATGGGAGGGGTGAAGTACTTGAGAAAGCTCTATGATCGATACAAGGATGTGCAAGAACCGGATAGAACACTCATCGCCCTGGCCAGCTACAACGTAGGTCATGGACATATCCGCGATGCTCAGGAGATAGCGAGACAACGCGATCTCGACCCCAACAGTTGGTCATCCCTTGAGCAGATCCTTCCGTTGCTGCGCTACCCCAAGTACTATAAAAAAACCAAGAACGGGTACTGCAGGGGAACAGAAGCAGTCCGGTACGTCAACAGGATCATTACTTACTACGATATACTCAAACGGGATGCGATCTCATAGGAAACGGAGTGCTTTTAGGATCGTCTGGCTTTTTAGGGATTGGCCCACCCCTTTACAATTCCTACAAATGTTTTATAATTTTATGATATTCCGCCTTTTTTATAAGGTTTTGAGACGATTTGGGGATCCGGTCTAACACCAGGTCAGAAGCTCTGCATTACATGGAGGCGGAAAAAGATAACCCCTAAGAGGTGCGCGTGTATGTATATCATCTTGGGAAGTGGAAAGGCAGGCTACCAAGCCGCGAGACACTTTAAGGATACGGGAAGACCGTGTACCCTGGTGGATATCAACCCAGAGAGGGCGGAATCCCTCAAGGAGATGGGCTTTGAGAACGTGGTGGAGGGAGATATCGCCTCAGAAGACCTCCTGAGCAAACTCAATATAGGGCAGGCAAAGGGCGTCATGGTTTTCACTACCGATACGGAATTGAACCTCAGGGTTGCCCGGAAACTTCGGGAAATAAGTAAGGAGGTGCCGATCATCGTGAGGGTCGGCAGGCAAGACGCTGGCGAGGAGATAAAAGAGCTTGATATAGATGAGATCATCTATCCCTCTTTGGCAGTTGCCGAAATGGCAGTGCAAAGCCTCGAGAGGCTGGAGGCAAAAAGGAACCTCAAGCGTCTGGGCTCTATAATAAAGGAGGCTAAAAAAACAATAGCCATAGTCGTGCATGACAATCCCGACCCGGATGCTATTGCGAGCGCCATAAGCCTCAAGCGGATTATAGAAAAAATGGGTAAAGCAGCTGATATTATCTATGGAGGGAAGATCGGGTATGAGGAGAATAAGGCATTGATCAATCTGCTTGAGATAGAAGCCGTGCCCATTTCCAAGATCAGGGACATCGGAAGCTATTCCAAGGTTGCGCTCATCGAGGCCTCCCTTCCCGGGGAAAACAACTCCCTTCCCAAGGGGGTCCGGCCCGATATCATTATCGATCACCACCCCTATGACCCGGCAAAGATCTCGGCTGACTATATCGATATAAGGCCTGAACTCGGCGCAACCTCTACGATCATGACGGAATATTTGACTGAGCTGGGTTTGGAGGTTTCCGAGGAATTAGCCACGCTGCTCCTTTATGGCATCAAAACCGATACAGGCGGTTTCACCAGGGGGACCACGGCCAAGGACCTGGAGGCGGTGGCCTTGCTCTATCCAAAGGCATCTCAGGAGCTCTTAACAAAAATAGAAACACCGCTCATGTCCTCTGAAACACTTGATGTATTGGGTGAAGCCATAAAGAATAGAAGGAGTATTGGAAGCTTACTGCTTGCCAATGCGGGTTTCATAAGGGACAGGGACACCCTGCCCCAGGCCGCGGATCATATGCTGAAACTCGAGGGGATAGCAACGGTGCTCGTCTACGGCCTCACAAAGGACGGGGTGCATATTTCAGCCAGAAACAAGGATATACGAATTCACCTTGGAGAAGCCATGGAGATGGCATTCGGAGACATCGGCGAGGCAGGAGGCCATCCGACTGCTGCTGCGGCAAAGATAAACCTGGGGCTCTTTGGAGACGCCAAAGACAAGGAATCTTTGTTGAAGCTGGCCGAAGAGGCCGTCACGGAAAGATTCCTCAAGGTTGTGGGAGTAGAAGAAAAAAAATAGGACTACATCCACTGTAGCCGGCATAAAACTCTACAATACTGTTGCATTTCACATCAGTTCGTGATAAAAATCAAAATATAGAATATCATAGCTCAAACTGTTTTTATTAAAAGGATATACTATGCCTGATGAGGCCGTAACATCTGTACCAGAGACCGCTCTTGAAACACCCCACGATCGGGTGAGGGAGATTATCTATCAGATCAGGAGGCTCATGCAGGCGGGGGAGCTCTTCACCAAGGAGCTGAATAAGACCTACCAGGTGAGTTCACCGCAACTCCACTGCCTCCTGGCGCTTTACGAGCATGGGCCTTTGCCTCCCTCCCAGATTGCCAGGAACATCATGGTAAAATCCAGCACGGTAACAGGGATCATCGACCGCCTTGAGCAAAAGGGCTTCGTGGGACGGCTGAGAAATTCTCCTGACCGGCGGGTGATTACTATTCAGTTGACTGAAGCCGGCAAGGAGCTGGCCCGAAATGCGCCTCCGCCCATCCAGCATAAGATCGTGGATGGCCTTCGGAAGCTCCCTGAAA
>CAYMFC010000165.1:0-3742 GCA_964389665.1 uncultured Desulfobacteraceae bacterium
CGGAGCACCGATTGTTGCTCGATGATCCGCCGCTCGAGCTCGAGTTTCCCGGGGAAATTCACCAGCATGAGTCCGATCAGAAGGGTGATAACGCCTTGGCCGGGCAACACCAACATCACGATACCGGAAAGGATGAAGATGATGCCGGCGAGGTTTTTGAGCACCAGGCCAAGGAGGCGAAGCGCTGCATATCCTTGAGGCAAGCTCTTCAAGGGTTTTCTGCGGCGGGTGAAATAGTCCGCGGGGATGTGGATCACCAGCATGGGAATGGCCACGATGGTTCCCAGAAATACTATGACCGAGAGCACTCCGATCAACCAGAGAGAAGCCTGGTGAACGCGGAGAAAATCAACTATTATTGCGGATCCATTGAACAA
The DNA here is from genome assembly GCA_964389665.1 of uncultured Desulfobacteraceae bacterium. Lineage (GTDB taxonomy): Bacteria > Desulfobacterota > DSM-4660 > Desulfatiglandales > B25-G16 > B25-G16. Next base: position 378 of record CAYMFC010000165.1, read on the forward strand.
GTGTTTTTACACTACCAGTCAATCAGGCGCTCATTACCGCGCTTCGGCGAAGAGCAATTCCTCTATCCGGTTTTTAACGTTCCGAGAAGGCTGGTCAACTGGGCAATATGGCTTTGCTCTTCCCGTATGATAATGTTGATCCTATCCCGGCCGTATTTCTCCGGCACCATGTCCTTGAGCCCGAGATAAAAGAGGACTGATTCCTTCTCAAGGCCAATGGCCGTATTGAGCACCTCTTCCATGGTCTCATTGCCGGTGAGTGAATCCGCTACAGACGGACTGCCCTCACCGCCTTGCGTGTCTGCCATCGCGGATAGGTACAGCGATAGCTCGTCTTGCGGGTCGAATACCTTTCCGCCCTTTTCTGTATCCGTAAGGGTGTTCCGCATCTCTGTAAATGTTGCCTTGTGTCCGTCCTCCATCGCAGCCAATTTCTCGAAAAACCTACGGTTTTCATCATCTGATTGCAATCCCGCGGCCTTGCGATAAAAAGCACCGCCGTTTTCCTCGATTCGAACAGCCATCTCAAGCACCTCGTCCAGATTAAAACCTAAGGCCATGGCCTCCTCCTTTCTAAGAAAGAGTAAGATAAACATTCAAGTATCAGCACATCGGAACACCGAATATATATCACAAGGAATCACCCAATGAAAGGGCATTTATGGATGTGGGGCATAGAGTACTCCAGGAACCCGCTTTGGCTATGAGGGAGCATCAGGCAGCAGTAGACCTGCTGAAATGAACGCTCAGGACGAGCCACGCATCAGTGTGGCGTGAAAAGAAAGGGGAGCATCAGGCAGACGCACGGGTCATGCCACGTATCCTTTTGAACTAGGCGAGGGTGAGCTCGAAGCGTTGTTCGTTGGCCTCGGTACCCCACATCGATCCCCTTCGTTGTTCCGTGAGGGTGAAGCCGTTTTTCTCGTAGAGGTGCCTGGCTGGATCGAGACCCTCAAAGGTCAAGAGGTATACCCTTTTGTAGCCTCTTTTGCGACAAAAGCGCCTTGCTGCCCGTATGAGACGGCTTCCTATGCCTCTTCCGTGCAGGGAAGCGGATACGATAAACCAACGAAGATGAGCGCCCCTGTCGCCTGCATGAATCCCGTCAATCGCAATGGAGCCCACGATATTTCCCCCGAGAAGAGCCGTCCAGAAGCCATCCCGCTGATCATCATAGCGACCCATAAATTCGGCGAGCTCGCCGGCTACCTTTGCCTCAAAGAAGGCCCCGAATCCCCAGTGCTCGTGGTAGTACGTGCCGTGAAGTTCGGCAATTCGACCGATAGAGCCCGGGACATAGCCCCTCTGAATCCGGATTTTCCCCGTGTATTCGCGCCTCATCCCAGCTCCATCTATGTGCACACATCAATCCATTGTGCACCGGTGATCCTGTATAGCTCCTCGGGCGTGATCTCAATACATGAGTTCTTGGATCCTGCGGCGGGGTAAACCTTTTCGAAGGGCCTAAGGCTCTGATCGAGGTAGATCTCCAACTCTTCCTTTAGGGCGAAAGGGCAGACACCGCCCACAGGGTGCCCGGTTTTTTCGAGCACCTCCCCGGGGGACATCATCTTGGCCCTCACACCGAACCGGTTCTTGAACTTACGGTTATCGATTCGGGCGTCTCCCTTGGTCACAACCAGCACGCCCTTATCCCTGAGCTTGAATGCGAGGGTTTTGGCGATCAACTCGGGTTCCACGCCCAAGGCCTGCGCCGCGAGTTCCACCGTTTCAATACTCCCGCCGAACTCAAGAATGTCATGCTCAAGCCCGCGATCCCTGAGGTATGTCCTCACGTTCTCAACGCTCATCTATCAGCTCTCCTGCGTCTCTTCCCAACGGCACGATACCACCGATTTGCTGCCTATTCGCTTTCCCTTATCCCTGGCCTAGGCGATTTCGGTTTTCTACTCTTTATCTCGTTTTTCTGTACGCATGCGGTGAAGCATTCGCTTCAATGCCACACGAGCTCGCGTTAGAGGAGTGATCCTTCCGCCTTCAAACGGAACCCTGATTTCGACATAAAATCTTGACAGCGCCTTCAGTATGAGTTTGAACAGGTCATCCCGTCCCTCGGTTTTGCCCCGACAGATATGGTGATGGCAGCCAATAGCAACTGTTTGAACAGGCACAAGCATCTGTATCTTGGAAAGATCATCGAGATCCAGGGCCTTCTCTGATGACTCAATCTGCATTGCAGCAGCGCGTACATCATGCCTGTCTCTTGCATATTCCTCATAGCGCATGGAGATGAGCTTTTCCCAGTCCCGAAGATGTTTGGCCTCGACACCCAGGCTCCTCAACTGATCCACATGTGCCCTGGGGATCCTTTTATTGAGGTCGGAGAGATAGCCGTGGAACCCATCGGCAAGCCGGAGATCAGGCGCCTCGAGCACGAGCATGATGAGAACAACACACGCGACTACCAACTCGTTGAAGATCCTGTCCTGCTCGACCTGGCTCAACTGCTCGAAGCCGGTCAATAGATGGAATTGTTTGTCGCGGAAAAGCTGGAATGCGGAGCGAGTGGCTGCCTGCACCAGGGCCGCTGCCGTTGCATCAGCCATTTGGTCAAATGATTCAAACTTTGTCTTTTTCATCGTTTTCAAAGCCTATCTGCACAAGGGTCGATAGCAAATTCTATCGTTTTCTCAATGGCCCATTTTCATGAGCAAAAACACGGAAGGAATATCGTTTTAGGGCTTGACGGTCGTAATGAGCTTTCCGTCTTGCCGCCTGACAATATCGCGGCCGAGGAAATCACGCATGACTTCCTCATATTTTTGCCGATACTCGCTGTGAAAGAAGAGATCGATGGTCTCGCTGAACCAATAGGTTCCCATGAGATGGTCGAAAAAAGATTCTTCATCCATCTCCCGGTGCATGAGCATCGTGTAGAGTGTGATCTTCTTGAGCAGGGAGTCGCCGGTTTTTTCTTTGTGATCCAGGAAGTCCCGCGCCTTTGTCTTACTTTTGGCCAGGGCCTCTTCGAAATTCGTAAATGGTCTCCCGTGCCCAGGATACACTATTTCTACATCAAGGGACTCAAGTTTTTCAAGGGAAGAAAGGAGATCAAAGAGACAGGTGCTCCCTTCCACCCGCATGGTAATCGTGGGTATATCATTTTCCCAGAGGGCGTCTCCGGAGATAAGGACTTTTTCTTTTCTGCTGTAGAGGACCATGCCATCGGAGGCATGACCTGGTGTGTGAAGAACCTGAAATTCGTGAGGGCCGATAGGGATCACTTCCCCGTCATCTAAGGCGATGGTGCAGGCGAAGAACCCGGCTTCCTGCCCGAAATACCTCCACCATGGGGACCAGTCATCCCCGGTGTCCATAAAATACTTCCCAACCTTGTGCAGGGC
>CAYMFC010000166.1:0-3707 GCA_964389665.1 uncultured Desulfobacteraceae bacterium
CCTACCGGCACTTTTGAATAGGCTTCTATTTCTGAAACATCATGTGTATTCGCTTCTTTCGGGAGTGCCTGAGAAGCCAGACCATGAGCCCGGATAGAATCACCAGTATGGGAAGACCCGCTATATTAAAGGATTTGACAAAGGTCTTGGCGGCGCCCTTCACCTCGATCAGGGGATTGAACCCCTGCTCCTTGCTTCTGAGCTCGGCAATTCCCGCCCGATTGTTCAGGTAATCCATCGCATTCAGGATAAACATAGCATTGGGGCTTTTGCCCTGCTCATCCAGCATGGTATCCTTGAGCATCTCAGAGGATGCGATAAGCAATATCTTTCCCGGCTTACCCTTGGCGATGATCTTTCCCGCACTCTCAATCTTCGATAGATCAACAGCGGGGTTCTCATGCGAGCCTTGATTCGTCTGTGCTTCTTCACCCCCCTCTTTCGATGATTTCTTCTCGGGCAAGGGCTTACCTGCGAAGTAACTCGGGAACTCGCCCTCAAGGATATAGGCCAAGGGGAAGCTCTTCAGCTTTTCTTCCTCCTTTGGAGGGCGCGTAAACAGGGGGTTGAGGTTGATCCTTCCGCCCGTCTCCCACGATCTCTCCGATGAGGCAAACAACTGGTGCGCCTTCAGGCCGTTGCCTGCGATACGCTCGGGGTCGGGCTCCAAGGGGGAGATCTTCATGGTAATCAATCCCTTGATGTTCTTCATGAAGCCCAAGTCCTTGTTGATAGACTCATTCTTTATCACCGGAATGAAATAGAGGGGCCTCTCGCCGCCGCCATACCTGCTTGAGAGTTGCTGTTTGTAACAATGCTCGTCCAAGACATAGGAACCCCTTATACCGATTCCATAATGTTCCAATAGTTTCTCAAACCCTGTTTTTATCGGGACATACTGGACTTCCCCGGATAATCTCGCGCGGTCCTCCGAGGGGAGAAGCTCGTTGAACATATCCAGAAAGAGCGCCAGGTGTTTTCCACGCATCAGGAACTGATCGATTTGAAACAACTCATAGTCTGAAAATTTCTCGGTTGGCCGCGCCAGGACAAGGCAATTGATGCTATCGGGGATGGCGCCATCCTTCAGCGAGATGTTTTGTATGGTATAGCCCTGGGATAGGAGATTTCGAAAGATGGAAAGGCTATCCAGCCTGCTCGCGGGATCAGGGGGTGATCCCTCCGAGAGCTTCAGGGTGCCATGGTCGGCAAGGCAGCCGATATCCTCGTTGATCTCTATAAGGGATTCGATATTCTCGTTGATGGTCTCCTCCATCCTCCTCATATTCACGAGTTCGTAGTGGGTTCCGATAAAGGGAACTCGCGTGACGCGGATCACGGGTATCTCGCGCACCCTATCCCCGTATTCCATCACGAGCCCGACGACGCCTTGGCCTGCCGGAACCTTGCCGCCTGAGAGTTCAGGCCACTTGAGGCTGAGCAGGTTGTACCTCGTCAGCACCTCATCAAGGCTCGTATCCGTGGAAGGATCGAGGTAGATGAACTCCAGCTTCCCGTAGTTCTTCGCGCTCACCATCTCAGCGATCCCTCCGATCTTCTCCGGAAGCCCTGAGAGATCGCCCAACTGCATATAGGGCGCCACGACCTTCAGCGAGGAGGAGAGAAACAGGGTAAGCTTGATTTTCTCCGGCAGGCCCAGCAAGGCGCTTATCTTGTTATGCAGTTTCTGAATAGCCATGGTCAAGGTATATTCCAGTCCTTCAGTTGTGGCGATGGTGGGGATCCTTTCAATGAGGTCGCCATGAATCAATACGAGCCCCATGTAAGCCTTCTGAAAGGTGACCTCATCTTTCTGGATGGCCCGAATCTGGACCGGGTAAATCCCGTAGTTCCTCGCCAACTCCTGGTTTTCCCTTGCCTCCCGGCTGATATCCCCTTCCTCCGGGCTTACATCATAAAAGCGGTAGTTGAAGTACCGATTGGCGTAAACCGAGTACTCATCCAGGAGGTCGTGGAGGTATCGCTCCGTATTGTTGTGGGGGGCAGGCAGGTTCCTGGTAAAAAAGACATTGATGGTGAGGGGCTCGGAAAGCGTTGATACCACTCTCTTGCTGGCATCGGAGATCGAGTAGATACCATCCTCGGTCAAATCCAGCCTGAAGAACAGCGTAGTTCCCGCTATATTGATAAGGACGATGACGAGCACATAGCTGAAAAATTTCATGTAGGCTCCCGATCTCGATCTTAGCCCCATAGCCATCTACCTCATCGCCTTTCCTCTATGACCAGGTAAGTTCCATAGAGTGCAATGAAACTCACGCTGAGAAAGTACACTATGTCCCGGGAATCAAGGATGCCCTTTGAGATGTTCTGAAAATGAAAGTCCGCTCCAAGATACTGGAGGAATCCAAGCCACGACTGGGGGAGGAAGAAAAGCATCTTGTCGATCAAGGTGAGTCCAAAACAGAGCGCCATGCCGGTGATAAAGGCTATGATCTGGTTTCGGGTCAAGGAAGACACAAAAAGCCCTATACCGGAAAAGGCGGCGCCCAGGAAAAGGGCGCCTATGTATCCGCCTGCCACCGGCCCCCAATCCAGCCGACCCAGAAAGGAAACACTGATTGGGTAGACAACCGTCGGCACAAGCATGGCAGCGATGAAGACAACGCTTGCCAGGAATTTGCCGAGGATCACCTCAACCGAGGTTACCGGCAGGGTCAGGAGGATCTCGTAGGAGCCTGTGTTCAGCTCCTCAGAGAAGAGCCTCATGGTGATGGCCGGTACCAAAAACGAAAGGGTGATGGGCAGTAGCCCGAAGAAGCCCCTGAGGTTTGCCTGATTAAAGAGAAAGAAGGCGCTGAAAAAGAACCAGCCCGTTACCAGCAGGAAGATCGATATCACGATATACGCGATGGGGGATACGAAATAAGCCCCCAATTCCTTCTTGAAGATATGGCTCGCCTGTCGCACCTCAGGTCTCCTTGGTAAGGCTTCTAAATATGGTCTCAAGGGATCTGGTCTGCTGGTGAAATTCGAGCAGTACCCAGTCTGTCTCCTTTATCCTTTTGTAGATCTCGGCCCGAAGATCCTCGGGGCGCCGGCAGGCAATCCTCACCTCCAGGGTATCGGCTTGCTCGTCAAGGAGCTCGATCTCCTCGATGCCCTGGATGGAATGGAGTTCTCGTTTCACGGACTCGATATCCGCATTGTGGAGTACCATGGTAATCAGATTCCCTTGACTCGTCGCTTGCCCGAGCGTCTCGGTGCTTCCATCGGCTACGATCTTTCCCCGGTTGATGATAACAACACGATCGCAGGTCGCCTCTGCCTCGCTGAGGATATGGGTGGAGATAATAATGGTTTTCTCCTTACCGATTCCCCTGATAATCTCCCGTATTTCGACTATCTGATTGGGGTCCAGCCCCGAGGTAGGTTCATCCAGGATGAGTATCTCCGGATCGTTCATCATGGCATGGGCAAGGCCCACCCTCTGATTGTAGCCCTTGGAGAGCTCGCCGATCGGCTGGTGCATGACCTCGTCGAGGCCGCAGAGGTTGGCCATGGTGCGAATCCTCGCGAACTTTCTCTTGGCCTCGATCCCCCGAATGTCGGCGACGTAGCTCAGGTAATCGTAGACCAGCATGTCACGGTACAGGGGAGCGGACTCCGGCAGGTACCCCATGAGTCTTTTGATCTCGATGGGTTTTTCATCAACGGCGTAGTCCTTGACCCGGATCGTGCCCTCG
>CAYMFC010000167.1:0-3690 GCA_964389665.1 uncultured Desulfobacteraceae bacterium
TCAGCCGGTCGTTCGAATTTGACAAAGGACCGAGAAGCAGCAGGGAATTGATGGTTAAGGAGGCAGACATGAATAAGATCCTGGTCGTGGATGAAGAAGATGCAATACGAATGCTCTATCAAGAAGAGCTCATGGAAGATGGATATGATATTATCGCTGCCGAGGACTACGATGCGTTGCTGGAGATAATTGCCGAAAAGGAGCCGGATCTCGTGGTCATGGATGTCAAGAGAAACGGATCTAGCGGCCTCGACATTCTCCAGGAGATCCGTACTTCCTTCAACGATATCCATATTATCCTGTGTACCGCACACGATGCATTGAAGTCCGATCCCAAAATAGCTGCTGCAAACTGTTTCATGATTAAGAGCTCCGATCTGCGCCGATTAAAGCGTACGGTTCGATTGGAACTGGACAAATTATCGCTCTTTGATCTTTCCATATCTACACTACCGGATGCCGCGAATCATGGATAAACCAATTGCGCTCCAGCGCCAATGCAATCTTCAGCCGACCGCAGATAGTGCCTTGCCTTCATTAGCAGACACGCTCAGACAACGATTGAAGGTAAAAGGCTTGGAAGGTAAAATTCTTACCGGATACCTCAGAGATTTGGCCAATATTCTCGCAGCCCAGAGTCTGGCAACCCTGCGGGAACTGAACAGCAGATTGCGATTACTAGGCTGGGATGACCTTGAATTGGATGATTATACCCTGGAGCTGGTTAAGGCGGTCTTAGATCCGAAGAGGGATTATGTACCACCCCACTGGTACGATATAATCACCGATACTGAGAAATTCGATAGCATGGATGATATGACAGAGTCCTTAGTGAGACTCGAGAGAGGCCTTTTTGGGGACTTGCATGAGTGAAGCTCGTCATTCGCCGGCTATCTTGTTTCAGATCTCATCCATTTCTTACATCATTTGAAAATCATCAAACAGGAGGATATTATGAAGGTACGAGACATTATGAGCACCAATGTGGTCACCGTCACCGAGAAAACCCTGGTCAACGAAGCCAGGAAGATTATGGAGGCCCACCGGATTAGGAGGCTAGCGGTGATGAAAAAGGATAAACTAGTGGGCCTGGTAACCAAGCACATGCTGCTTGAGGCGGCGCCCTCGCCTGCCACCTCCTTGAATATATGGGAGCTGAACTACCTGCTAGCCAAGATGACCGTCAAGGAGGTCATGGTGAAGAATCCCTTTACTATCTCCCCTGATATGCCCGTGGAGGAAGCACTGCAACTGGGCCAGGATAAGGGATTCGGGGCCTTTCCGGTAGTCGAGGACGGGAGAGTGGTGGGCATGGTGACCGAGTCCGACATCGTGCGGATGATGACCAGGGCCCTGGGTGTCCGGGATAAGGGAAAGAAGATCGACATCAGGGTCTCCAACCAGTTCGGGAACATGAAGCGGATTATGGACATCCTGGACAGCAGAAAGACGGTGCTGTTGAGCATGATGACGCTTCCGCCGGAGGAGGGCGAGACTGATTGGCTGGTAATGCTGCGGGTGAGGAGCGAGGATGCCGAACCCGTTGCCAAGGAGCTTAGGAAATCGGGCTTCAACGTTAGCTATGTTGGTTGAGATTATTCAGGGCTTGAAGATCAAAGGCATTAAATGAAAATAGATGAAAATGAAAACTGAGAGTGAAACTGAGCGTATGGACAGAACAGCCTTGCCACAACAAATAAGAAAGCGTGATGAATCGCTGGCGCCGTTCAACATGGAAAAGATCGAACGGGCCATCCAGGGGGCTGCCTATGAAATCCTCCAGGATAAAGATCGTGCGGCCCGCGTCGCCCAGAGGGTAGCCAGTCGAGTCCTTGAGAAATTGTCAGAGCGCGACCGTACCAAGATCCCCGGCGTTGAGTCGATCCAGGATCTCGTAGAAGACGCTCTGATGAACGAAGGCTACAGCCACATTGCCAGGGCCTACATCCTGTACAGGGAAGAGCGAAGCGAAATCCGCATGGCAAAGGCGGCGCTGGGGCTCAAGGACGACCTGAAGCTCCCCTTAAACACGATAGAGGTATTGAGGAGGAGGTACCTCGTAAAGGATGACCAGGGAAAGATCATCGAAACGCCGAGCGAGCTCTTCAGAAGGGTGGCCTTTCACGTTGCCCAGGCGGAGCATACCTTCAAAACAGGCCATTCAGTCGAAGAAATAGAGGAGAGGTTCTACCGGATGATGCGCAGCTTCGAATTCCTCCCCAACTCGCCCACCCTTATGAATGCGGGTACCTCCCTGGGGCAGCTTTCGGCGTGCTTCGTCATTCCTGTAAAGGATTCCATAGATGAGATATTCGGGGCTCTTCGAGATATGGCCAAGATCCATCAGAGCGGAGGGGGAACGGGATTTAACTTCTCCAACCTGCGCCCCAAGGGGGATCTCGTTTCCTCCACCAAGGGCCAGGCCTCCGGTCCCGTGTCCTTCATGAAGATATTCGACGAGGCCACGGGCGTTATCGTACAGGGCGGCAGAAGGCGGGGCGCCAATATGGGAATCCTGCGCTGCGACCACCCTGACATCATTGAGTTTATCGAGGCCAAGGCCGAGAAGGCCAGGTTCTCCAACTTCAACCTGTCGGTTGGCGTAACCGATGCGTTTATGGAGGCGGTCAAAAGGAATACCCGGTTTGCGCTGATAAATCCGAGGACCCGAAAAGAAAATCGAAAGGTAAAGGCGAGGGCGGTATTCGATCTCATCGTGAACGCGGCGTGGCGCACCGGCGATCCGGGGCTCATCTTTTTGGATGAGATCAACAGGGGAAATCCCACTCCCTTTGTCGGCCCGATCGAGGCAACGAATCCCTGCGGCGAGCTGCCGCTCCTGGATTATGAGAGCTGTAACCTGGGCTCTATAAACCTGTCCGCCATGGCTGAGGATGGGCAGGCGGACTGGGAAACGCTCAAGGCCCTCATTGGATGGGCGATCCGATTCCTGGATGATGTGATCGAGGTCAACCGATACCCCCTCCCGGAGATAGAGCAGATCACCTTCGCGAACAGGAAGGTGGGGCTGGGCGTGATGGGTTTCGCGGACATGCTGATCAAACTGGGCATTCCCTATAACTCGAGAGAGGCGGTGGAGTTCGCCGAGGAACTCATGGGCTTTATCCACAGGGAATCGCTCAATGCGTCGAAGGCCCTTGCCGAGGAGAGGGGGGTATTCCCCAATTTCGAGAAGTCTATATACGCGCAGGATAACCTCAGGGTTCGGAACGCCACGGTCAACACCGTTGCCCCCACCGGCACGATTAGTATCCTGGCGGGATGCTCCAGCGGCATAGAGCCCCTGTTCGCCGTAAGCTTCATGCGCAACGTGCTCTCCGGTACCAAGCTCTTCGAGGTTCATCCTCTCTTCGAGGAGTTGGCAAGAAAAAAGGGAATCTATAGAAGGGAGATCCTCTCTCAGATCGCACAGTGGGGATCTATTAGAAAAATCAAGGGGATTCCAAGAGACATGAAAAGGATCTTCACCACGGCATTCGACCTCACACCGAAACAGCATCTCATGATTCAGGCGGCATTTCAAAACCATACGGATAACTCCGTCTCCAAGACCATAAACTTACCCAGGGATGCCACTGTCGAGGATGTGCGGCGGATCTACCTTATGGCGCACAAGCTTCGCTGCAAGGGCATTACCGTGTATCGGTATGGGAGCAAGGAGGAGCAGGT
>CAYMFC010000168.1:0-3683 GCA_964389665.1 uncultured Desulfobacteraceae bacterium
TATCGCCCCAACGAACGGTTACATCCACTTGTTTGAGAAATTCAAGGCCCTCTGTCCCAGGGATGGATAGCTCGCTTACGCTCAACTCCCACTGGTATTCCGGGAAATCCTCACCGAAATCCCCCGAAGTAGACCTCACATCCAGGGAATCTTCCATCTCCACTTCAGCCATCTTTCTTTGAGCCAAGAGAGCAGCGGTGGTGTTGAATTTCGCATCATGTGCAAGCGACAGGCTTTGGGATTGCGACCCGAAGACCGCCACTAACACGATGGCGATAATGGTCAGGGCAATCATTACCTCGAGCAGGGTGAAGCCCAAGCGCTTCTTGGAGTGTTGGCCTGCCCGGCATCGCGAGGCCTCAGCCGAGGCAGACGGGAGGACTGGAGTAGTGGAGGACTGGAGTAGTGGAGGACTGGAGTGTTGCAACGATTGATTTGTATTCCTCCATTCCTCCATTCCTCCATTCCTCCATTCTTTACATGGTTTCAATATCCACATACGTATCGTAGCTCTTGATCGTTCCGAGAAAGGGACTCAGGATCAGGGTAAACTCCCTGCCATCCTCCGCGCCGAGATGGATTGCCGTGTATTCCACATACCCTTTCTTGGTGAACCTGATGGCCGCTTCACCCTCTACCTGCTTTCCCCGCTCCTGCCCCCATACATCCATAATCCGTACATCCTCGGGAAGCGTGAATGCCCTTTCCCTTGTCATTGCCCTTTCTTCTTCGCCCATGCCCGGATACTCTACCCATAGCTTGTTTGATTCAAGATCAAGGTAGAGAAAATAGGCTTTTTGCTCACGGACAGCGTCATCTCTTATCTCCTTCACAACACCGATCATGCGGCGGGTTACGGATTTAAGGTTATCGGTGATCAGGGAATACCGGAACCTCGGTACGCTTACCGCCAGCATCATCCCAATCAGCGCAATAACAACCGTCAGCTCTATCAGGGTATAGCCCTTTGTCGTGTTTGTCGGGTTCATTGTGTTTGTCGGGTTTCTTGGGTTATTTAAAATTGACAACCTCGTAAAAAGTCGTATTCGTTGAACCTGCCCGTTGTCCGGCAGGCGGGTCTGTCATTTCGACTGCAAGGAGAAATCTGACGTGCGACAGCAAGTCATCCTGAGCAAAGCGAAGGATCTTGTTCCATGACTCATTGAGATCCCTCGATTCTCTCGGGACGATTCTTCGCATCGAATTTCTCGCGGAGCCTGTCCTGAGCAAAGAACTGAAATCGATGAAGGAGGTAGCAACATAATTTCTCGCTGCGCCCCGCCTGCCTCGCCTGCGCGAGAGCAATGGCGGGCAGGTCGAAATGACAATCACAATAAACCTCCGAGTCGAAGCGCTCGAAATGACATGTTGTTGCGACTTTTTACGAGACCACCAAGCTTATTGTGCAAAAATTTCCATTTTGATCATATATGAGCATGGCCCCGTAAGGGGCAACTCGATGACTATGGTAACACAACGAACTCAACAAACCCAAGGAACACAAAAGCCGTTTCCGGAGGGAAACACACTATTCCAGCTCCCAGTTGTTGATATCCTGATCATTGCCTTCCCCTCCGGGCTGCCCGTCGGCGCCGTAAGAGGTGAGATCGAAATCATAGTGAAGGCCGGGGCAGAGGTACACGTATTCATTTCCCCATGGATCCGTGGGGACCTTGCCCTTTTCCAGGTATCCTCCCTCCCGCCAGTTCCTTGGAAGCCTGCCCGCTGAGGGAGGTTCCACGAGGGCCTGGAGGCCTTGCTCGGTTGCGGGATAATAGCCGCTATCCAATTTGTAAAGCTTCAGAGCGGTCTCTATGCTCTCTATTTGAACCCTGGCCTTCATGCGACGGGCTTCCTCCGGTCTGCCCATGATCCTCGGCACGATGAGCCCTGCTAAAATGCCCAGGATGATAATCACCACCATGAGTTCGATCAGGGTAAAACCAGCATAACATTTTGGTCGTTCCGTCCAAAATTTTATCAGTCGCGGCTTCACCACTCTCAAGAGTGAAATCACATTGTCCATTTAAAAACCCCCTTATTCATTTTAACGCTACTCAGTCCTTCCCTTTTTTACGTGGCGAAGCCACGTTATATGCTATAGCTTCTTAAAAAAGGTTAAAGGATCATCTGGTTCATTTCAAATATCGGCAGCAATATAGAGATAACCACAAAACCCACGATGAGGCCCATGACCAGGATCATAACCGGCTCGAGTATCGATGTTAATGCGATGATATTTGATTCTACTTCTCTTTCATGGGTTTCTGCAATTTTATTGAGCATGCCTTCCAGCTCCCCGCTCTGTTCACCCACGGAGATCATCTGTATCACCATCGGGGGAAACCATCGACTCTGTGAAAGGGTGCTCGCAAGACCCCGCCCCGCATGGATATCGTCCACTGCGCTCTCTATGGCCCCTGCAATCTGCGAATTATCGATAATCTTTCCGACTATCTGAAGGGCCGATACGAGGGTGACCCCGCTTTGTAAAAGGCTCCCCAGGGTTCCCCCGAATCGAGCGAGGTAGATCTTTTGAAGGAGAGGGCCAAGAACGGGAATCCTCAATTTCATCCCATCCCACATCTCCAGAAATCGAGGCCTTCTCTTGCCATGCCTGGCGAGTAGAATAACCCCCACAAGGGCCAATCCGAGGAGCCACCAATAGGATTTGAGTACATGGCTTATCTCTATGAGTATGACGGTTGGCAAGGGGAGGGTATGCTGCATCTCTATGAAGATACTGGTTATATTGGGGATGATAAAGGCGATAAGGAAGAAGAGCACACCGGTACCGATTAGGGACATGAAGATTGGATAGGCCAGGGCTGCCTTAAAACGGCTCCTCAAGGCTTGCTGCCGTTCACCGAATTCCGCCAGGTGCCTCAAGACCACATCCAGTGATCCTGAAGCCTCGCCCGCAAAGACCATGTTAATAAAGAAGTTTGAGAATACCTTGGGGTGTTGTGAGAGTGATGAGGCCAGGCTATTGCCCTCATTAACGGAATCCTTGATCTGAGCCATGACCCTTTTAAAGCCGGGGTTGGTAATCTGTGCTATGAGGGCCTCGAGTGATTTCACGAGAGGCAATCCCGCCCCCAGCAGGATGGACAACTGCCTTGTCATGGCGTAAATCTCTCCTGATTTGATTCTCTTGAGAGATCGAAACGTGGACATTGCCGAAGAAGAGCGATCTCTCGACCTGGAAAGCTCCTCTTTCACCTCGACCGGAAAAATCCCCATTCCCCTGAGTTTCTGACGGGCCGCCACGGCGCTATCCGCATCAAGGATGCCCTTTAAGGTCTTTCCCGCAGTATTCAGGCCTGTATATTCAAAAACCGGCATAGTAGCGGAGCTTCCCCTCAAAACAATAAAAAATTGGTAGAATTAAATATGACCTAAATTGCTTTAGTCATGTGGCACAGGGCACAAGCGCTCACTTAAATCCCCCTTTTGGAAAGGGGAAAAACTCATAGAAGCACCTCAAACATCTTCCCCCTTTCGTAAAGGGGGATCAAGGGGGATTTCTCTAGGAAACTGTTCAGCCATTGCGCGATACATGACCTCTACCACTGCATCAGTTTCTTCTACTACCTCCCTGCTAGTGAAGCGTAAAACCTTAAGGCCAACACCGGCCACATAGTCATCACGGTGCCTATCCTTCTCAGCTTGTTCATCCTCGA
>CAYMFC010000169.1:0-3661 GCA_964389665.1 uncultured Desulfobacteraceae bacterium
GTGCTGGATGAGGAGCTGGCAAAGATCGTGAATATCTCTATGGCACTCGAGATGCCGCTCCTTTTAAAGGGAGAACCCGGGACAGGGAAAACCATGCTGGCCCATGCAATCGCAGAGGACCTGGAGATGCCGCTGATCGTGCTGAACGTGAAATCGAGCATGAAGCTGATCGATACCCTGTATCAGTACGATACCCTGACGAGGCTCAACGACAGCAGGTTTGGTGATTCAAGCAGGAATGTGAGCAAGATCGAGGACTATATCAAGATGGGCAAAATCGGTCAGTCCTTCGTCGCAGATGAGAGGTTGGTGCTCTTGATCGATGAGATCGACAAGGCGGATACCGATTTTCAGGATGATATGCTCGATGTGCTCGATCAGATGGAATTCGATATCCTCGAGATCGATAAGACGATCAGGGCCAAACAAAGGCCGGTGATCGTGATAACCTCTAATGCAAAGAAGGACCTCTCCGATCCCTTTCTGGGAAGATGCAATTTTCACCACATCGCCTTTCCCGAGCCGGATATGATGCGGGAGATCGTGCAGGTCCATTTTCCAGAAATCAGCCAGGATCTGCTCGATGCGGCCGTGAAGACCTTCTATCGGCTCAGGGAGTTCAAGGACATGGAAAAGAAACCCGCCACAAGGGAGCTCATCAACTGGATCAGGGCGCTGCAAGCCGATCCTGATTTCGGGGTGAAGGATCTGATAAAGGGAGACATCCCTTACTTGGGGGTTCTCTTCAAGAAGAGCCCCGATTATGCGTTGGCTCAGAGGGCCATATCCAGATTCAGGTTGTAGAAGGTGTTTGTCGAATTTTTTTACATATTGCGGCAGGTAGGGGTGCCGGTCACACCCACCTCATTCTTGAAGCTGCAGAAGGCCTTGAGCAAGGGTCTCATCAACTCCGTGGATGATTTCTATATTGCTGCCCGATCCATCCTGGTAAAAAGCGAACGCTACTTTGACCTCTTTGACCAGGTATTCGCCCACCATTTCGAGGGGGTTGAGCTGATCGATCCCACCGAGTTTGAGCTGACCAAGGCCGCCAAGGCCCTCCTGGATGAGTGGCTAAAAGACCCGCAGGCCCTTGCGGAGGCCCTTGGGATCAATGAGGAAACCTTGTCCAGTCTAAGCCCTGAAGAGTTGCTCAAGTATTTTCTCGATAGGCTTAAGGAGCAGACCGAGGCACACCACGGCGGAAGCAAATGGATCGGCACAGGAGGCACCTCACCAGTTGGGCATTCCGGCTATCATCCAGGCGGCATGAGGGTTGGGGGTAGCTCCAGGAATAAATCAGCAGTCAAGGTAGCCATGGATAGAAGGTACCGAGATTATTCCAAAGAGGCCCCCCTCACCCGGCGCCACATGGGAGAGGCCCTTAAAAGGCTGAGAAACATGATACCCAGTGGACCAAAGGATCAGATCAACATCGATGAGACTATCTACCAGACCATGAAAAACGCGGGGGAGATCGAGATCATATTCGACCGGAGCCTGAAGGACAGGCTCAAGGTGATACTGGCCATAGATAACGGGGGCTGGTCAATGGACCCTTACATAGATATCGTCCAGAGTCTGTTTGATTATTCAAGGAGCCAGTTCAAGGATCTGAAGACCTTCTTTTTCCATAACACCATCTATGATTACCTCTGGGCCGATCCGCCACGGTATTCAAAGCCGCATAAGGTGGAGGAATTCGTTAGAATAGATCCGGAGACGAGGTTCGTCATTGTTGGCGATGCGAGCATGGCGCCCTATGAGCTTATGGCCACTGACGGCTCGATCCACATAGAGGAAAGGAGCGGCAGGCCGAGCCTAGAGAGGCTTCACTTACTGGCCACGACCTTTCGGCACGCCGCTTGGCTCAACCCTAAATCAGAGATAGAGTGGCCTTACACGAGAAGCATCAATATTATACGTGAGATCTTCCCCATGTTCGAGATCACCTTGGACGGCCTGGAGAAGATGGCGAACCACCTGATGACCAAAAATTGATGGTCTCGGAAAAAGTCGAAAAAATCCCTCTCCCTCGATGGAGGAAGGCTCAAGGGAGCCTTTATACTCGCATATTTATATAAGTCCCATGTTCAGTTTACTCGCCTTCACCAGGATGCCCTGTGCGGAAGCGCGGGGAACTTTACTTTGATGACTTCGTGACCGAGTCTTTCATACGCTAATATTTTATGAGGGATTTCCAAAATTCTGGATCATCGTCTTTCCAGTTCGGGCCGAACCTCCTGTCACAAAAGCCACTGAGCCTTTCATACCACTTTGCCCACACATTTTTCTTCTTTTCCCTGGCCTCAATGATATCAGCCACGAACACATCGATCTTGCCGATCTCATCCTTGGGCACGTAAAAGGAAGCCCCCTCTTGGAAGGATTTCTTGAGGTTCTCCTTGGACAGCGCATGGGCTGTGAGCATCAACGCGGGAATATCCCTCTTGTTAGCGATCTCTAACAGATCATACCCTTGGACGCCCATGATATCCAACACCGCGACGTGGTAATAGTTGTTCTCAAGAAGCTCCTTTGCCTCTTCAAAATTCGATGCCCTGTCGACCTTGCACATATCGAGGAGCTCGGTGAGGGTATCCAATATATCCTCTTCGTCATCCACAATCAGTACCCGTTTACCTCTAAGGATTTTCTTTGGATCCATTTCCCACTCCTTATTTTTTATTTATTGTACCATGCAAGTCTTTGTAGTCAAGTGGTTCTTTGGCTCGATTATAGTTGCCCCGAATCCACTCAAAACCCCATGATAACACTCTCATTGAACCAATCTGAACGAATGAACACACGACATTCGTCATGGAGCTTATTGCCTTGGGCTGGTGACCATCGTTGTTCGATATGAAACAAATCCGAGCACTACATAATTTATCTTGACAATTCAGCATTCGCAATCTACTGTAATTCGGAAGAATATTGCGCTTTTTCAGTTCATAAAGGTCTCATGATCGCCTGAGTAAGGCTTAGGCTCTTGCTAAACAAGGTCAAAAACCACGGAAGGCATATTGAAAAGCCGCTTTCCCTTGATATCTACTTCATGAAACGCTTTTCGGCAGCAATGATACCCTTATTGATACGGTTATGAAAGGAGGATACACACGATGAGCCCAGATAGCTTATTAAAGGATAAGCATGTGTTGGTGGTGGATGACGAGCCCGATATACTGGAGATCGTGGAAGACGAGCTGGATATGTGTATGGTTAGTAAGGCAGCGGATTACGATACGGCACTGCAACTGCTGGCAAGTTACACCTTTGATATTGTGATCCTCGATATCATGGGAGTAAACGGCTTTGAGCTCTTGAGGGACTCCGTATCCAGAGGATTTCCCACGGTGATGCTTACTGCACATGCCCTTTCACCGGAATCATTGAAGAAATCCATAAAATTGGGTGCAGTTTCCTTTCTGCCGAAGGAGAATATCCCGGAACTCAAGACCTATCTTGAGGATGTGGTATTGGGTGGCGGAAAGCCCGTATGGAAGAAGCTCTTTGACAGGATGGGAGCATATTTTACCAAACGCTTTGGCCCTGATTGGCAGGAAAAGGACAAATTTTTCAAGGATTTCATAGAGCAGTTAGCAAAAGAAGGCATAACGGAGAAGACCTGACCAATTGCCTCGTTCTCCCGCAACCTTAG
>CAYMFC010000170.1:0-3660 GCA_964389665.1 uncultured Desulfobacteraceae bacterium
GCACCTCCAGGTGAAGCTCACCCATGCCGGAGATGATCGTCTGCCCGGTATCCTCGTCTATCATAAATTGAAAGGTGGGGTCTTCATCGGCCAGCTTTGCGAGGCTGTCCATGAGTTTCTCTTGATCCTTTAATTGCTTCAGCTCCACAGCCATTGATATGACCGGCTGATCGAACTTCATGGACTCTAAGAGTATGGGATGCGCCTCGTCGCAAAAGGTATCCCCGGTGGTGGCCCCTTTTAACCCCATTACTGCTACAATGTCGCCGCAGACGGCCTGATCGATCCTCTCTCTTTTATTTGCGTGCATCCTCAGGATCCTGGCTGCCCTCTCGGGGATGTTTTTGGTGCTGTTGAAGACCCTTGATCCCGCCTCCATTGCTCCAGAGTAAATCCTGAGATAGGTCATTTTTCTTCCCTGGTCCATGGCGATCTTAAAGGCCAAGGAGGAGAGCGGTTCTTTTACGCTTGGCGATCTCGATTCTTGAAGCTTTGTCTTGGGATTGATGCCTTGTACGGGAGGAACGTCAAGGGGTGAGGGCAGGAACTCGACTATGCCGTCCAGAAGGGGCTGTATGCCCTTGTTTCTCAGGGCCGCGCCACAAAAAACAGGAACAAGCCTGAGCTTTATGGTAGTCTCCCTGATCGCCCTTTTAATGGAGATGATGTCTATTTCCTGCTCAGATAGGTATTTCTCCATGACGATATCATCATGGTCGGCCAGCAGCTCGAGCATTGTGTTCCGGTGGTTGGTGGCCGTCTCCAGATACCCCTCGGGGATAGTTGTCTCCTGGTAAGAGGCCCCGAGATCGCTGTCTTCCCACACCACGGCCTTCATCTTCACGATATCGATTATCCCCTGAAAATCCTCCTCGAGTCCCCAGGGCAATTGAAGAATCAGGGGAATAGCGCCCAGTCTCTCCCTGATCATACGTACCGCACGGTCAAAATCAGCGCCGAGCCTGTCAAGCTTGTTGATAAAGGCAATCTTGGGAACGCCGAACCTGTCAGCCTGGTGCCACACCGTTTCCGATTGTGGTTCCACACCCCCGACAGCACAGAAAACCCCTATGGCTCCATCTAAAACCCTCAAGGACCGCTCCACCTCAATGGTAAAATCTACGTGACCGGGGGTATCCAGGATGTTTATGGTGTGATCGAGCCAGCGGCAGGTAGTGGCGGCAGAGGTAATAGTGATCCCCCTCTCCTGTTCTTCGGGCATCCAATCCATGATAGCCTCTCCATCATGAACCTCACCCATCTTGTGAGAACTGCCGGTATAGTAAAGGATCCTCTCAGTGATAGTGGTCTTGCCCGCATCGATATGGGCGATGATCCCTATATTGCGCGTTTTCTTGAGTTGCTGGATTGACATGGGGAAACAATCTAAGGTATCTTCCTCACAGTGTCAAGGGAGGTGATGGGGATTACGTGGCGGCCGGCCGAATCAACCAGGTCTTGAAGGAGATATTCGAGGTCCTCTACTCAGCGTTCGGGGCTCAGAACTGGTGGCCCGCGGAAACGGAACTCGAGATGATGGTTGGCGCTATTTTGACCCAGAACACCAACTGGAGCAACGTCGAGAAGGCCATCGAGAACCTGCGCAAGAGGGATCTGCTCTCCGTAGCCGGGCTAAGGGATCTACCTATTTCGCTGCTTGCTGAATATATCAGGCCCGCAGGGTATTACAATATTAAGGCCAAGCGCCTAAAAAACCTCATCGGCCTCATTGAGGCCGAACACGGCGGCGATATCAATGCATTTCTTTCCCTTGAAACCGATGCCCTTCGGGCCGAACTCCTGTCCGTCAGAGGAATAGGCAGGGAGACAGCCGATAGCATCGTCTTGTATGGCGCCGGAAGGCCCCTGTTCGTGATCGATGCCTATACCTATAGGATTTTAGTAAGGCATGGGATTATCCAAGAGGAAGCAGGATACGATGAAATCCAGTCCTTATTTATGGATAACCTGCCTCATGATGTCGAGCTCTTTAAGGAGTTTCATGCCTTGATCGTAAAGACGGGCAAGCTCTACTGCAGGAAAAAGCCCCTCTGTACCACGTGCCCGCTTACAACCTTTAGCAGGGCATAAGCGGCAGCGGATTGCCGGGGATCTCTATGCCGAGAAGGTTCACCATAGTTTTCACAGGGCTCTTGGCATTTGTCCTTTGCGCCTTTGCTGCGCTTTACTTCAGTTACTTTTTAGTAAGCCCAGCCGGCCGTGATAGAGCTGAGGAAGTCTTCATGGTGAAAAAGGGCAGCGGCCTCAGAACAATCGCTGCACAGCTTGAGGAACGGAGGCTTATCAAGGGAAAACATCTTTTCATGCTCTGGGCCTATCTGAAGGGAGGCGCTCGGGATATCAAAGCGGGCGAGTACAGCTTTAATCGGTCAATGGCCCCGGTGAAGATATTACAGATGCTTACCTCCGGAGCGGTGAAGACATACTCATTCACCATTCCCGAAGGGCTTACCGCAGAGCAGATTGCCGTTCTCCTGGAGAGGAGAAATCTCGTCAATAAGAGGGATTTCGTTGCTCTGGTCCACGATAAAGACCTTGTCTCCTCTTACGATGTGGACGTCGCAAGCCTGGAGGGATACCTCTACCCCGATACCTACGTGATAACCAGGGATATGGGGCCGCGGGACGTGATTGATCTCATGGTTGACCGCTTCTGGGAGGTTTTCAATTCCCTGGTAAGGGGACAACAACTCGCGATGCCGGTGAAGGATATCGTAACCCTGGCTTCCATTGTGGAAAAGGAAACGGGCCTGGCCGAGGAAAGGCCGGTCATCGCATCGGTGTTTTTAAATAGGCTCAGGATGAGGATGAGGCTCGAAAGCGATCCAACGGTGATCTACGGCATTGAGGATTTTAGCGGGGACCTTACAAGAAAGGATCTACGTGCTTCCAGTCTTTACAATACCTATCTGCACCATGGGCTTCCTCCCGGGCCGATCGCCAATCCCGGGAGGGAAGCTCTTAAGGCTGTCATAGATCCAGCAGAGACGGACTACCTCTACTTCGTCTCGAAAAATGACGGGAGCCACCACTTCTCCTCCACGCTAAAGGAGCATAACAGGGCCGTGTACCAGTACCAGAAGAGAAGGCAACGCCCCGTGGGAGGGAAGGAGGGTTAATACGGGAAGTCGGGACTACCGTTCAGGACTATAGGTAAGATAAAGAATCCATGCTCAGATGACGTGTCTTTGTTTGGAGCCCCCTGGAAAGGGACCAAATGTGTGCCCTAAGGACCTGATTTCGTTGGGGAGTAATGGAGTGGTGGAGTAATGGTCTCGAATTGAAAGAAGAGTTTGGAAAGGAAAGGAGGCTGCACCAACACGGCCTCCTATGGACCTTTTGTGGAGCAAAGCCGCTACGATGGTTTTTCAATACTCCACTCATCCAATGCTGATGGTCTCGTAAAAAGTCGACCTTAGTGTCATTGCGAGCGACCTGCCCGCCATGCGAGTCCGCAAGGCGAGGCGGGCGGGAGCGAAGCAATCTTCTTCAATGCAACTACTTGAATTTACGAGATTGCGGAGCCTGTTCCGAGCGGAGCGAGGAAACTCTTTTTCTCTGAGTTTTGTCCATGGACCTTGGCGTTTATGAACCCCGCCGCAGGCGGGGCTCCGAGTTTGCTTCGGCTATGCCTCGCAA
>CAYMFC010000171.1:0-3657 GCA_964389665.1 uncultured Desulfobacteraceae bacterium
AAATAGATAGTCGGCAGCGGTGATCGTATCAGGGTCCTTGACAATCAGCTGGTTCTTCTTGCCCAGATCCCCGGAAAAGACGATCTTTATCTCCCTCCCTTCATCCTCTGCCCACAACTCCACCATGGAAGAGCCGAGAATATGCCCCGCGTTTCTGAGTCGCGCCTTTATGCCTGGCTCAACGGTAATCATCCGATCCCTTTCTAATGGGAAAAAATACCGAAGGCTTTCTTCAGCATCCTGCGTGGTATAAAGGGGCAGTACCGGTACCTTGCCTTTTCTTCTGTTTTTTCGCGTCTGCCATTCGGCATCCATTTCCTGAACATGAGCCGAATCGAGGAGCATGATCCGGCATAGTTCCACCGTTGGTGGCGTGGTAATGATCTTTCCGCGGAAGCCGTCTTTCACCAACTTCGGAATCCTTCCGCTGTGGTCAATGTGGGCATGGGTCAAAAAAAGGGTGGGTATCTGTTCAGGATCAAACCCCCAGCGCTGCCAGTTGCGTGCTTCAACCTGTTTTCCCCCTTGAAAGAGGCCGCAATCCACCATCAGCCTTTTGCCCTGGGCATTCTCAATGAGATAATTGGACCCGGTTACAGTTCCGGCAGCGCCCAAGCATGTTATCCGTATCATAGTCCGCTTCTTCCTTTCCCCTTAGAATTGCTACTGAATGGTCATCGCTCGACCTGACGTTCTATTGAAAGACATCAGATACTCGCCCTTGCAATCAGACTTAAGAACGCCGCCCTCTTCACCTTCTAGCACATCCCCGGCCCCTATCCTACAAATTTCTCTCCATCATCTTCATTCTCATAACATCAAACCGCCTTACCTCTTTACAAGCCGTCCAAAAAGAATGAAAATGTGTTCATGGAAAGATTATTCACGATGGAATACCAAATGCAGTCGAGGAGGTATGCGAAATGAAGCCGAACACCGTTCGAAAAAGGGCCAAACTGTCTGCACTGGCAACGTGTCTTGTGATCACCTTTTCCCTGGGGTTTTTTTCAATTGCCTCGAGCAGGCCGTTCCGGATGGGAAGGATCCCTGACAAGGGGAAGAATTTCGGCTGCGGCACATGCCATATCAACCCGAGGGGTGGTGGAGCAAGAAACAGCTTTGGATCCGATTACGAAAAGATAGCCATTCAGGCCGGGGAAAAATATACGGGGGATCTGGGAAAAACGGACTCGGACGGCGATGGATACGACAATGACCGGGAATTCGAAGCTGGAACAAATCCGGGTGATGCGAGATCAAAACCGTAAGTGAAAAGGGGAATGATACCTATTGTTGGGTGAAAACATGAAAAAGTCATCCTTAGTCCTCTTTTTTGCTTTTTTTATCGTGCTGCCGATCATCTTCTGGGCCGCTGCGCTGACCGGAGGGCTTCCAAGGGCCGTTTATCTCCACGAGATGGGAAAGCTCCTGGGTCTCGTAGGATTCGTGCTCTTGCTGTTTCAGTACGTGCTGAGCTCCAAGATCAAATGGATCGAACAAGGGATAGGCCTGGATGTGCTCTTCGGGGTCCATAGAAAGATAGGCATTATCGCCCTGATACTCATCATCGCTCACCCCATATTGTTTTTCATCTCCGAAAAACTACAGGGTTACCAGACACCCATGAGCGTCCTGAAGGTGCTCGGCCTGGTTACGCTTCTGTTGCTTCTTTTGGCAGCGGGCGCCGCCCTGCTCTATGGAGTGCTGCCCTTGAAGTACGAGACGTGGAAGGGCGTTCACAAAATAGCGTATGTGATATTCGTTCTTGCCTTTATTCACAGTTTCTTCATCGGAAGCAATCTTCAGAGGTGGCCGATGAGGATCGCATGGATAATCTTGGCAATGATTTTTATCGGCATCTTAGCCTATAAACTCCGGCAGCGCTCCCTCATGCGGAGAAATCCCTTCACCGTGGCAGGTGTTGTCCAAGAGACCTACGACACCTGGAGCGTGCACCTCGAGGGTGAACACCCTCCTTACAATCCAGGGCAGTTCATGATTATACAGCTCCTGAGGGATGGAAAGACCTCCGAGCCCCATCCCTTTACCCTGTCATCCAGCCCCACAGGAGACAGGCTTTCCATAAGCGTCAAGGCTGTGGGGGATTTTACCTCGACCATCGGCCAGACAAAGACGACAGACATGGCCTATATCGACATGCCCTATGGGGTGTTCAGCTTCCTCAATTTCAATGCCGAGGATCTGGTACTGATCGCCGGGGGCATCGGGATAACCCCCTTTATGAGCATGCTGAGATATATCCATGATAAGAAGCTAAAGAAAAACGTGATCCTCCTATGGGGCAGCAAAACTGAGCAAGATATTGCCTTCAGGAAAGAGTTGGAAAAGATGGAATTCGAGATGTCTTCCTTTAAGGTCGTGCATGTCCTCTCAAGACAAGAAGATTGGCCCGGCGAAAGGGGCGCCATAGACGCCGAGAAGCTGAAGAAATACGTGGATAATTTTCCTTCCAACCAGTTCTTCATCTGCGGCCCTCCGCCCATGATGCGAGCCGTTGAACGGACGTTGAGGGAACTGGGCGCCCCAAAGAACCGCATCCATTACGAGCGCTTTGCGCTCCGATGATCCTTTAATCCCTGGCAGAGCCCGCGGAAGAAAGCGGGCGAGAGCTATTGCTTTCAACGTTTCATCGGCTATATCAAAATCGCATCCCCGGCCAGGCTTATGCCTCGCTTCTTCGCATATAGATCTCAAGGCGCTCAACAACCAGGGACAGGGGAAGGGTCAGCACCAGGTAGAGCCCCGTGATGGTGATCCAAACCTCGAAGGTAAGATAGGTGGCGGACATGAGCTCCATCCCCTGGAAGGTCAACTCCTGGATCGAGATTACCGACACGATGGCGGAGTCCTTGATGGTGGAGATGAATTGCCCGGCCAAGGGAGGAAGTATCCTTGGCAGTGCCTGCGGCAGGATAATGTAGCGCATCAGTTGCCGCCGCGATAGTCCCAGGGCATATGAGGCCTCCCACTGCCCCCTTTCAATAGACTGTATTCCCGCCCTTACGATCTCGGTGATGTAGGCACCCTCAAAGAGTGCGAGGGTAATCAAGGCTGCCATAAAGGGTGAGAAGAGTGAAGGCGGTGCAAAGAGAAACGCCAAAACCGAACAGGTGCTCTCAGAGCATGATTCGATGAATCTGCTCACACCCAGAAGGGACATGATCTGATCACCGAGAAAAAAATAGAAGATAAAGATCAACACAAGGGGCGGGAGATTTCGTATCAGTTCGACATAGGTTCGCCCGATAAGCCGTTTAAAGAGGCTCTGGCTTACCCGGCAGAGCCCCATCACCACCCCTATGATGATCGCCAGCACCGTAGCCCACATGCTGAGCTTGATGGTCGTGAGCAGTCCGTAGATGAGCACGTTCGGCAGCCATGAGTCGCTCTCCTGGTCGTAGCGAAAGAGGTAGTGCGGGATAGCCGACCAGTTCCACGTGTAGTGGAGGCCGATTGTAATCCTGTATGCCACATACGCGCCTGCGGCCAGCAGACCAGCAGCCACGATGATATCAAGCGGCGTGATCCTGGTTTTCCTTCGTTTCAATGATACCCCTCTACACGTCTACATAACTCAAAATTTTAATATTTTATGCTAAGCCTGCCCTGGCGCGACGACACAGGCATATGATCCTG
>CAYMFC010000172.1:0-1307 GCA_964389665.1 uncultured Desulfobacteraceae bacterium
AGGGAAGAGTATCTACCCTGAAATTAACCAATAAGGAAGAGGCCAGGCTTGCAACATTTATCATTGGGCAACTCTTCATCAACAGGTATTGAGTAAACTGTATGAACCGGGAAGAAAAAAAAGTAATGGGGCTCACTATCTCAGCCCATGTCCTCGTCCATCTCTACGAAGGGGTATTGCCTCCTCTTATTCCCCTCCTTATCCTTGAGTTTCATACCGACTATTTTCATCTCGGGATGATAGCCACTATCTTTTCTTACGCCTTCGGGCTGGGCGCCCTCCCAGCCGGATTCCTTTCGGATAGATTAGGCCCCCTCCGCCTTGTCAGCATATACCTCTTTGGTGCCGGGCTCTTTTCCGTTTTCATTTGGCCAGTCAATTCCTTGGTAATATACGGGGTTCTCATGGCCTTTGTCGGCATATTTAGCAGCACGTATCATCCAGCAGCCAACACCTTGATTGCGCACTCCATAAGGGAAAAGGGCAAGGCCTTTGGTATGCATGGAATTGCGGGCAGCCTTGGTGTGGCCGCAGTTCCCGGACTTTCTGCGTGGATAGGATCAGCAATGGGGTGGGAGGTCCCACATGTGACATTTGGTTTTTTGGGGCTATTTATAGGGCTTTATTCCCTTTCCTTCCGGGGGCCGTCATCGAAGACGGGTAGCGCCCCGCTGCCCCGGGGACAATGCCCTCACACAAGCCGGGCCTCCTATCTAAGTGTAGTGATGCTGTTTCTCTGCGCAACAACCCTTGGACTGACGTATAAGGGCATTATGACCTTCCTGCCCGTTTATATGGGGCAGAATGTGCAGTTAAGCTTCTTGAAGCTCGATAGGGTTACACTTGGCGGGACAGTTGCCACCATCGCCCTCTTATCGGGCGCGGTCGGTCAGTATGTCTCCGGCCGGTTGATAGACCGCTACAATCCGGAGAGGATTTTATTGGGCTCAATTGCAATTGGCACCATATTCGTCTTTCTCATGGCAAAATTCACCAACATCATTCTCATATGCTCGGCGGTTGCGTATGCCTTCTTCTACTTCTCGGCCCAGCCGACCCAGAACTACCTCGTTGCGAAATACCTCCCGAGGCATCGTCAAGGCCTTGGCTATGGAATAATCTTTTTCCTCTCATTCGGTGTCGGCGCCACTTCTGCAGCAGTGTGCGGCTATTTGGCGGATCACTTCGGTCTCGAGGCAGTTTTCTATGCAATGGCAGTGTGTTTCATTGGCTCATCCTTTTTCGCATGGCTACTCGTGGTTATGACCTCAAGGCAACGGGAAAACGGCGCTTGAATCGTATCTCCG
>CAYMFC010000172.1:1407-3614 GCA_964389665.1 uncultured Desulfobacteraceae bacterium
GTGAGGCGACCTTAAAAAGGAGTGAGCAGGAGATGACTAAGTTTATAAAACCTGAGGAATACGATGAGCAGGCGGACAATATCCCGTCCGAGCTCCTGATACTGCCCTTACGAAACACCGTGGCATTCCCATTCTCGGTACTTCCCCTGTCGGTTGGCATTCCCCGGTCGGTGAAATTGATCAAGGAGGCCATGCTGGGGGATCACCTGGTTGGCCTTGTTGCCATGAGGGATAGCTCTATCGAGCAGCCACAACCGGGGCACATGTATGAAATCGGAACTGTAGCCAAGATTTACCATGTGGTGGAATCACAGGATAGCACCCTTCAGGTTATCGTACAGGGCCTGGAGCGCATCCGGATTGATCACTGGATTGAAACCGATCCCTTTCTCCGGGCCCGGATTTCCCTGTCGCCGGACGTAGTGGAGGCGGGTGTTGAGCTGGATGCCCTTAAACGAACTCTCCGTGACCTTGCCCAGGATGTGATTGCCCTTTCTCCGAATCTTCCCGATGAGGTGGGGAAATTCCTCAACCAGATAGAAAACCCGCGTTACCTTACCTATCTCGTTGCCGCAAATTCACGCCTTGAGATGTCGAGGGCCCAACAGATCCTTGAGATGGGTACCCTGAAGGAGAAATTACGCCCCTTGATCTCACATCTGGCACATGAGAAGGAGGTGCTGAGCTTGGGGCAAAAGATCCAGTCCGAGGCCAAGGAGGAAATGGATAAGGCCCAACGCGATTATTATCTCCATCAGCAACTCAAGGCGATTCAAAAGGAACTTGGTGAACCAGACGAAACAGAGTCGACCTTTCCTGAGTATGTGGAGAAGATAGATAAGGCCAGTTTGCCTGAAGAGGCTCACAAAGAGGCTCAGCGAGAGCTTAAGCGACTGAAAGGCATGTCTCCCCAAGCAGCCGAGTATACTGTTATCAAAACCTATCTTGACTGGTTGCTGGATCTGCCCTGGAATGCCTTGAGCGAAGACCAGCTGGATATCAACCATGCCCGCGAGGTATTAGATGAGGATCACTATGACCTCCAGGATGTCAAGGATCGTATCATCGAGTACTTAGGGGTACGAAAGCTCGTTAGGGAACGGGGCATTGAGCTTAAACCTGGCGAGGAGGCGAATGCAAGCGCAGCAATGGGCGCCATCCTCTGTTTTGTGGGACCACCGGGCGTAGGCAAGACAAGCCTCGGGCAAAGCATCGCACGTGCATTAGGTAGAAGATTTACGCGTATGAGCCTCGGCGGGATGCGTGATGAGGCTGAGATTCGCGGTCACAGGCGTACTTACATAGGTGCTATGCCCGGTAGAATTATCCAGGCGATCAAGCGCGTGGGTACCCGTAACCCGGTATTTATGCTCGATGAGGTTGATAAGGTCGGCAATGACTGGAGAGGAGATCCAAGCAGTGCCCTCCTGGAGGTGCTTGATCCAGCGCAGAACCATGCATTCAGGGATTACTACCTGGATGTGGATTTCGACCTGAGCGATGTCATCTTTATCACCACCGCAAATCAGTTGGAGACCATTCCTTCTCCATTGCGCGATCGTATGGAGATCATTCACCTTGAAGGGTATACGGAGTATGAGAAGATCCACATAGCACAGAAGTACCTCGTCCCGCGTCAACGTAAGGCCAATGGGCTTCGTGAAGATGAGATAACTTTTTCCCCGGAGACCCTGGGCAAGATCATACAGGACTACACTCGAGAAGCAGGCGTTCGGAACCTCGAACGAGAGATTGGAACCATCTGCCGCAAGAGCGCGGTGAGAATAGCGGCAGGAGAGCTGCCGTCTCCCGAAATCACCCCGGAGATAGTTCGGCAGTACCTCAAGAAGGAGAGGTTCGAATCAGATCTCTCAGAACCCATCAAGATCCCAGGGATTGCCACGGGCCTATCGGTAACCCCTGTTGGCGGTGATATCCTCTTTATCGAGGCAACGTGTATGAAGGGCACCGGGAAGCTGACCCTTACCGGCCAGTTGGGGGATGTAATGCGCGAGAGCGCGCAGATCGCCCATAGCTACCTGCGCTCTAAAGCAAGCGAATTAGGTGTTGATCCTGACCTCTTCGACAAGACCGATGTCCACATCCATGTGCCGGCCGGCGCCATACCGAAGGATGGCCCGTCAGCGGGTGTGTCGATGCTCATGGCTATGGCGAGCCTCTTCAGTGGACGGCCGGTTCGAAGCGAT
>CAYMFC010000173.1:0-3574 GCA_964389665.1 uncultured Desulfobacteraceae bacterium
CTGGCGGCCATAGCCCGAGGAGGGGCTCGAATCCGACTGGCACGGGAATCCGAGGAAAGGCTCAGAAGCACGCGAAGGCTGGTCGAGCAGTGGGTCGAGCAGGGAAGGACCGTTTACGGCGTCACCACGGGCTTCGGCGCCCTGAGCGATGTGAGTATCTCCAAGAAGGAAACCAAGCAGCTCCAAAAGAACATCCTCATGAGCCATGCGGCAGGGGTGGGAAATATCCTGGATGATGAGACCGTCCGGGCCGTTATGGCACTCCGCATCAAGGACCTTGCCCGGGGACACTCCGGCATCCGCCTGGAAACGGTCCGGCAGCTCACCGAGTTTCTCAACCGCGGGATCTATCCTGTTGTGCCGGAGCAGGGATCCGTGGGGGCGAGCGGCGATCTCGCCCCCCTGGCGCACCTCTCCCTGGTCCTGATAGGGCAGGGGGAGGCCGTGTACCGGGGCAAGAGGATGTCCGGACTGAAGGCCCTGAACGACTGCGGGCTGGAGCCGATTGAGCTGGAGGCAGGAGAGGGGCTCGCACTGGTGAACGGGACCCAGATGATGACCGCCATCGGAGGACTTTCCGTCTACGATTCCATAAGGCTGTCCAAGATGACCGACATCGCAGCAGCCATGAGCCTCGAGGTGCTCATGGGGACCAGAACGGAATTCGATCCGAGGATCCACCAGGTTCGGCCCCATCCCGGGCAGATAGCGACAGCGGCCAACATGGAGAGGATCACCAGGAACAGCGAGATCATCTCCTCTCACAAGGACTGCTCCCGCATCCAGGACGCCTACACCTTGCGGTGCTCTCCCCAGGTGCACGGCGCCAGCAAGGATGCCATTGCTTATGCAACAAAGGTGATAGAGACGGAGATGAACTCCTCAACAAACAACCCCCTCATATTCTCGGATTCGGAGGAGTTCCTGCTCGGCGGAAACTTTCACGGTCAGCCAGTAGCGCTCGCCATGGATTTTCTCGCAATCGGCCTTTCCGAACTGGGGAACATATCGGAGCGGAGGGTTGAGCGGCTGGTGAATCCGCAGTTGAGCGGTCTTCCCGCATTCCTGGTGCGCGATGGGGGGCTTAATTCGGGGTTCATGCTCGCACAATACACGGCAGCAGCCCTCGTGTCAGAGAACAAGGTCCTCTCCCATCCGGCATCAGTCGACTCGATCCCCACCTCGGCAAATAAGGAGGATCACGTGTCCATGGGTTCCATTGCCGCCAGGAAATGCAGGCAAATCTTGAGGAACACCGAACAGGTGATCGCCGTCGAGTTCCTTTGCGCTGCCCAGGCCATGGATCTCTTCACCAATCTGAAACCCGGTGAGGGAACCCTGGCCGCTTACAGGACCGTTCGAGATGCGGTCCCCCACCTGGACAAGGACCGCGTTCTCTCAAAGGATATCGAGTCTGTCGTGCGTCTCATGAGGAGCGGAAAGATCCTCGAAGAGGTTGAGAGGGTGGTCGGAGAACTTCACTAAAGCTTCCTTCCTGTCTCGAGTTGGGTTTTCTGCCATTTCTGAGAGGGGCACTACGGATGATCCTGAGAGCCAGAGATCGTTGCTGTGATAAAGCAGGGGTGATCATCGCCGCCGCCGGCGAAATAGATGAGGCTGTTATACGCATTGATCCTGCCGCCTGTAACCATCTTTCCCTCAAGGGATGACGTGGGGTCAACGCTATTGAGGATGCCCCTTTTTACCTGATCATAGGTGAGTCCCCCATGATACGCCCGGATAAGGGCTGCAAGCCCTGCGACATGGGGGGTTGCCATGGAGCTTCCGCTGAGGGGCTGATAGGTGTTGTCGGCTTTTGTGCTAAAGATACCAACTCCCGGCGCCGCTACATCCACCGAGGAGAGCCCGAAATTAGCCCATGATGGCAGTTCATCGTTCTCATCGGTGGCGGTTACGGAGATGATATTATCAAGATCATAGCTGGCAGGATATTCCGGTGTCTCATCGTTATTATCGCCTATTTGATCATCTCCTCCATTTCCCGCTGCTGCGATAACGAGCACCCCGGCGTCACGGGCGCTTTTTATGGCCTCGAACTCACCCTGCGAGGACCCTGCGCCGCCGAAGCTGAGGTTTATGATAGTCGCGCCATTATCGATGGCATACACTATTGCCGCAAGTTCATCGGCTACCGTGCCGGTACCGCCGGAATCCAGTATCTTCAGTATCATAATTGATCCTGACCAACACACGCCTGTAATGCCTACGCTGTTATTACCCCGTGCGGCGATGATACCGGTGACATGGGTGCCGTGGTAGTAATCCAAATTGTCGTCACTCGGGTCATTGTCACCAGTTGCAAAGTCCCATCCGTAGTAATCATCGATCATTCCGTTGCCATCGTCATCCTCGCCGTCGTTGCCGGGGCTTCCGTTTGACCAATCTTCCGCTAAGTTTCTCCAGACGCTTTTCTTCAGGTCCTCATGATCGAGATCCGCACCGGTATCGAGTACGGCTATCACCACGCCGCTGCAATCGATATGTATATCCCACGCTTCCGGGGCGTCGATGTCCGCATCCTCGGTGCCGCCCGTTTGGCCGGTATTATGAAGCCCCCAGAGCTCAGTGAAATAGGGATCATTGGGCGTCTTGAAGGCCTGCCTGATGTAGTTCGGCTCCGCGTACTCCACATCCGGATCTGCCCGGTAAAAGGAGACGGCCTCCTCGACGCTCCAGCCATCCGGGATCTTGATGCGATCGATAGGAACTCTTTTCAAACGGCCTGCCACCTTGAAGCCACGAGATCTATGGATACGTTCGGTGTGTTCCTTTGAAAGGCCTTTTTTGAACTTGACCAGAATCTCACCCGGGGCATACTGTGCTGTATGCTGTGTCCCTGGATAGGCTGAGATGGGATAGAGAATAAGCAAGAGCGCAAGGAGGATTGATGATCTCTTTAGCATGTCATACATCAATGAAACGTTCCTTCTTCAGTAATGGGGATATTAGGGCGTATCAGCGCTTTTTTTCGGCTGTATTCTTCTTATGTAATTCGGCTCAGCGTAAGCTACAGGGGGATCTTCCTGGTAGAGCCTGATAGCCTCTTCTACGGTCAGCCCGCTTCTGATCTTTATAAGGTCGATGTTCAGCTTTTGAAAATGCTTGAGTATCGTCGAGCCCAGGCGGCTGTGGAGGGCCAGAGTTTCCTCATGTGAAACGCCCTCTCTGAATTTGACAAGTATCTGTCCAGGTACATAGGATTGTTTCTGGGGCACCTGGCTAAAGCACGCATCCTGAAACAAGAAAAAGCACAGCAACAATAGGGTGAGTGATGTTGTTCTAAGCATGCATTTACTGTTACCATTCGATACAAGCTCAAATCAAGCAGAATCACAGAACCCTTTCATAACTGCAAAGCCTCCTTGAGCAAAGGAGAGGATTATGATACATGATACAGGAGAACTCGGATAAGAAGTGGCAATTCATATTCGATTTTTGCAGAGCGAATGAGCCCAGAGAGTGGATGTGAAGTTAGGGGAGGAACGGATCTTGAGTGTAGATGATCATTTTTTAGAGCGATTTTTTACACCGCGC
Organism: uncultured Desulfobacteraceae bacterium; assembly: GCA_964389665.1. GTDB lineage: Bacteria > Desulfobacterota > DSM-4660 > Desulfatiglandales > B25-G16 > B25-G16. The sequence goes on from CAYMFC010000173.1 coordinate 3,556, forward strand.
TCGGTTGCGGTGGTTGGGG
>CAYMFC010000174.1:0-3572 GCA_964389665.1 uncultured Desulfobacteraceae bacterium
ACCTCATCGCTGCTCGCCTTCCAGTATTCACCATGAGCAAAGACCAGCCCAACAGGATCAATCCTCTCCTCCACAACCCCCGTCTCACCGATAAGCCCTTCCATGCCTCCCTTCGGTGCCCGCCTGTATGCCCTGAAGGCCAGATAAGCGATGCCCACGAAAAAACCGCCTATCAGGATAATCGTGGGCATCATCAGCTTCAGGGACACCGCTACATCCTCAAACAGCATGATGGAACCGAGGGTGAGAGAAATGAGGCCTGCCAAGGACAGAAGCCCGTAACTGGCCACTTTGATTTCCGCGATGAAAAATATAATGGCCAGGCCGATGAGCAGCAGCCCGGCATAGTTCACCGGGAGGGTCTGAAACGCGAAGAATGCCAATATGAGCGATATGGCGCCGATAACCCCCGGGAAGATGGCCCCTGGATGGGCAAGCTCAAAATAGAGGCCTGCCATGCCGATCATCATAAGGATATAGGCGATATTTGGGTTGCTTATGGTATTCAGTACCCTGTCTCTCCATCCCGGCTTGACATAGACCAATCTCGAGCCCTTGGTCGCAAGGGTCACCTTCTCTGTACCGATTACGACTTGCCTCCCATCCAACAGCTCCAAGAGGTCATCGACATCCCTGGCCACCAGATCCACGACGTTTTCCTTGACCGCCACATCCGCGGTGATGCTGACACTCTCCCTGATAGCCTTCTCCACCCAATCCTGATTTCTTCCCCTATCCTTGGCAATGCTCCTCACGTAAGCAACCATATCATTGACCACCTTTTCCGACATGGTCTTGTTGATATCCTTGCCGTCGGCGCTCACGGGATGTGCTGCACCGATGTTCGTCTGCGGGGCCATGGCTGCGACATGTGCTGCGACGGTAATCATCACCCCGGCTGAGGCCGCCCTTGCACCTCGAGGCGCCACGTATACCACAACGGGTATAGAGGAGTTCAATATGGACTTTACGATAGTCCTCATGGAGGTATCGAGCCCGCCGGGCGTATCCAGTCTGATAATCGCTACCCCATACCCCTCGCTTTGAGCACGTTCCAGGCCCTTTTCCACAAATTGGGCTGTGCCGGGGTTGATAGTGCCCTCAAGCTCAATCACCATGGCAGCCCCCTGCCCTGCTTGAGCATTCTGGGAAACGAGGACCAAGGTACATGCAATACCAACAAGGGTAAAAAGGAACCTTTTCATCATCGTGCCTGCCCCTATCCCTTTCTTGGGTTTTTAAGACCTAGTTTCTTCATGATGGTCTGGACATCCTCCCACACCTGCCTCTTTGCCTGGGGATACCGCAACAGGTACGCAGGGTGATAGGTGGGCATCAGAGGAATGTCCATGTATGAGCGCCATTGTCCCCTATCTCTGGTAATCTTCAAGCCCTTATCCACCAGGCTCTGCAGGGATATCCTTCCCAGGGTACAGATAACCTCAGGTTGAATAAGGGTGATCTGCGCCCTGAGAAAGGGCAGACATGTTTCTGTCTCATCTGCCTCCGGATCCCTGTTGCCGGGAGGATGGCACTTCACGATGTTGCAGATATAGACCTCATCCCTCGTGAGGCCCATGGCTGTTATAATATCGGTCAAAAGCTTGCCCGCCTGTCCCACAAAGGGCTTTCCCGTGAGATCCTCCTCCATCCCAGGGGCCTCACCTACAAATACGAGCCTGGCGCGCTGGTTTCCCTCGCCAAAGACGATATGCTTCCTGCCTTTGCTCAGTTTGCACCGACGGCAATCGCCTATGAAGTGCTCCAGCTCCGGAAGGCTATGGTACGGAAGCCTTTCGCCTGAGGGTGTCGGCTGTTGTTGAAGGCCTCTGTCAAGGTATGTGAGGCTTCTCTCGGACAGATACGGCGTTTCCAGCCCAATCTCCTGGCTGTAGGTCAACTGCCTTCTCGCCTGCGCCACGATATCCGATAGCTCCTCTCTCGCGTTCATCCTGCCCGTAGTTCCTTTATCCTATCAAGGATTTTATCCGCTACCTCCTCCTTTGACATCAGCGGGATATCCTGCTCATTGCCCTCCCTGTCCAGTATCCTGACCTCATTGGTGTCAGCCATAAATCCCCTGTCTCCTTTGGAAACGTCGTTAAGTACGATCAGATCCAGGTTCTTCTTCCGTATCTTTTCGCGCGCCCTGGCTACATGCTCGGTTGTCTCCGCTGCGAAACCAACGAGCAACGCAGCTCCCTTTGCCTTTCCGAGCTCTTCGAGGATATCAACAGTGGGCTCCATCTCCATGGATATGGTGCCTTTTTTCTTCTTTTCCTTGTGAGGCGCCTTTTTCAAAGGCCGGTAGTCGCTCACCGCGGCTGCCTTAATAACCACGTCCTTACCGTTGACGTTCGCTAAGACGGCCCTCCTCATCTCCTCGGCCGTTTCCACCTGTATGGTTGTGATCCCCTTCGGCTGCGTGAGATACGTAGGCCCGCTTACGAGCGTGACCTCCGCCCCTCTCCTTCGTGCTGCTCGTGCCAGCGCGTAGCCCATCTTACCTGTAGACCTGTTGGTCAGTATCCTTACCGGATCGATGTATTCAATCGTAGGGCCTGCGGTAACAAGCACCTGTAATCCTTCCAGATCCCGATCCGAGAGGACGCAGGTGATCTCGTCCGCGATAGTTGATGGATCGGGAAGGCGACCCATGCCCTTCGCCCCGCTGGCCAATGCTCCCTCCTCGGGTTCCAAGATGATGAGTCCCCTGTCCAGCAAGCTCCTCAGATTGGCCTGGACGATAGGATTGCAAAACATCTCCTTGTCCATGGCCGGACACAGGAGGACCTTGCAGGTGGCAGCAAGAACCATGGTTGAAAGGAACTCATCACCAATCCCATGGGCGATCTTGGCTACTATGTTTGCCGTTGCCGGGGCTATGGCTATGAGATCGCTCTTCTGGCCGAGCAATACATGATCGAGCGTTATGCCGGGTTGGGAAAACATATCCGTTATCACCCTATTGCCTGAAAGCGTCTCAAAGGTAAGCGGATGGACGAAATGGGTAGCATGTTTGGTCATAACCACCCTGACATCCGCGCCCATCTTTATCAAGAGCCGTACCAGCTCCACGGACTTGTACGCTGCAATGCTCCCCGTTATGCCGACTACTACCCTTTTACCCTTAAGATCCGTCATGCCATAATGCCCTTGTGTAGATCCCCGCGATGGGATGATTCACTCTCATCATAGTATTTAAGGACAAAATAGCTGTTTTGGCAACAAAAATCTCACCCTGCAGCGGCCGTCAAAGCACGTAAAGGCATAGGCGAGGCCACAGGGATGGCTGAATGGCTTGTTCGCTGAAATGCGCAAGGTGAAGAGTCTAGGAGCTTAGGTAACGGCAGAGCTCATCGCTTGATATATCGCGAAATTTGATTACCTTTGTCCGGGAGGTATGTCCTGCAATAATCTCTATCCTCCTCTTGGGCACCTTTAGGTGTTTGGACAATACATCAATCAGATCCCTGTTCGCCAAACCATCAACAGGTGCCGATGTTACCTTCACCTTCAAGGTGTCCCCATCGAAACCCACTATCTTGGTTGCCGATGAGCGCGGGAGTACC
>CAYMFC010000175.1:0-3563 GCA_964389665.1 uncultured Desulfobacteraceae bacterium
ACCACCGTCCATTGCGATGAGGGAGGGGGCCTGCTCCGCACCGTTGTAGAGAATAATCCCTCGGGCGCCAAGATACTGGCAGTCACGGTGCTCACAAGCCTCGACAGCAAAGCCCTCAAGGAATTAGGCTATCAGGAGAAATACGTCTCTCATATTACCGAGCTGGTCCTGCTGAGGGCACACATAGCTAAAGAGGCCGGATGTGCGGGTGTCGTGTGCTCGGGACTGGAGGTGGAAGCAGTGAAGGCTGCATTGGGGAAGGATTTCATCGCCGTTACCCCTGGCATACGGCCCTCCTGGTCTGTCCTGAGCAAGGACGATCAAAAGAGGATTATTACACCGTATCAGGCGATCAAGCGTGGCGCTGATTACATAGTGGTAGGCAGGCCTATCAGGGCTTCCAAGGACCCGATTGAGGCGGCACAAAAGGTGTTGGATGAGATCGAAACGGCGATCTCCGAATAGATATTTGCCTACAAAATGCGATACGCTACTTATACAGACAAGGCAATCGATGACAGGAATCAAAACCCCGATTCACCTTATGATACATTGTCCGACATACCCATCCATCTGATCCTGAATGGAGCATAATTCATCATCGGAGTACGAATCGGCATCCAGCAAGCTATCGTCGAGCACTTTTGATGGGACAAACCTCTGAAGAACATATAAACGAGAGCCCTGTATCATCTTGCCAATCTCAATGAAATCATCCCTCTCCAACAGGGGCTTCACCACCGTGGTCCTGAACTCATAGTCAGACCCGTAATTCATGATCAGCTTGACGCTCCTGAGAATCCGGTCCTGATCAATCCTGCTCCTCACCACCTGTTCGTACTTGTCGATAGGCGCTTTTATGTCCATGGCGATGTAATCCACGGCATTGGTTTTTAGTACGTCCTCAAGCCGTGAGGGAAAACTCCCGTTGGTATCCAATTTGACCAGATAGCCAAGCGACTTCACCGAGGACAGGAAATCCCCTATATCGGATTGCAGAAGGGGCTCGCCGCCTGTTATCGTGACCGCCTCGAGCTTACCCTTCCTCGCCTCCAGAAACGACAATATCTCATCCTGCGCTACTTCCTGGCGCCCTGAGGGGTTCGTATCAACGAGCTCTGGATTGTGGCAGTAAGGGCACCGAAAGTTGCACCCTTGGGTAAAGACAATAGCGCATATCCTTCCCGGGTAATCGATGAGAGAAAACTTCTGGAACCCCCCTATAATCATACCTTGAACGTCTTCCTCATCCTGAATTCCTCTTGCTTGCCCTTGTTCCACTGCTTCAACGGCCTGAGGTACCCAACGACCCGTGAGTATACCTCACACTCCGCACCACATTTCGGACAGAACTCATGTTCTCCGTTTAGATACCCATGGGTGGGACAGACGCTAAAGGTGGGCGAAAAGGTGAAGTAAGGGATATGATAGTTTTCACATATCCTCTTCACCAAGGACTTTATGGCATCTGGGTTGGTGACTTTCTCGCCCGCATAGATATGAAAAACCGTTCCTCCTGTGTATTTCTGCTGGATGCTGTCCTGCAGATCAAGGGCCTCGAAAACGTCATCCGTAAAGTTAACGGGAAGATGGGTGGAATTGGTATAGTAAGACTCGTCCATGTTTCCGTTTCCCGCTGTGATAATATCAGGGAACTTTTCCTTATCAATCCTGGCCAAACTATACGAGGTGCCCTCCGCAGGAGTGGCCTCTAGGTTGTAGTTATTCCCTGTCTCTGCCTGAAACTCCAGGAGTCGCTCTCTCATGCAATCCAAGACCCTCAGGGCGAACTCCCTCCCATCTCTCTCTCCGATCGTGCTGCCAAGGAAATTCCTGCAGGCCTCATTCATTCCAACAAGCCCTATAGTGGAAAAATGGTTCTTCCAATACTCACCGAACCGCTCCTTCACATCCCTCAAGTAGTACTTCGTATAGGGATAGAGGCCCCCATCGGTAAACCTCTCCAGGATCTTCCTTTTTATCTCCAGGCTCTCCTTTGCCAGGGACATCAGATCCATCAGCCTTGCCAGAAATTCCTCCTCATTGTTGCTGAGGTGCCCAATCCTCGGCATATTAATCGTGACCACCCCGATCGAGCCGGTTAAGGGGTTCGAGCCAAACAGCCCTCCTCCTCTCTTTTCCAGCTCCCTATTGTCTATCCGTAACCGGCAGCACATGCTCCTCGCATCCTCAGGCTTCATATCCGAGTTGACGAAGTTGGAAAAGTAAGGGACCCCGTACTTGGCTGTCATCGCCCAGAGGTCTGTTAGTAGTGGGTTTTTCCACTCAAACTCCCTGGTGATGTTGTACGTGGGAATAGGAAAGGTAAATACCCTCCCGCCTGCATCGCCCTCTGCCATCACCTCCAAGAAGGCCTTGTTAAACAAATCCATCTCCTTCTGGAACTCCGAATAGGGAGCATCCTGTGGCTCACCACCGATAATGCCGGGTTGATCCGCGTAGTACCCTGGCACGGTGAGGTCGATGGTGATGTTGGTAAAGGGCGTCTGAAAGCCCACCCGTGTCGGCACGTTGATATTGAAGATAAATTCCTGCAAGGCCTGCTTCACGCCCCTATAGTCCAATCCGTCGAACCGTATAAAGGGGGCGAGCAGGGTGTCGAAATTGGAGAATGCCTGTGCGCCTGCGGCCTCCCCCTGGAGCGTGTAGAAGAAATTCACGATCTGCCCGAGTGCGCTCCGCAGGTGTCTGGCAGGCCCGCTTTCCACCTTCCCCCTCACACCCCTGAATCCCTCTGTCAACAAGTCATGCAAATCCCATCCCACGCAATACACGGAGAGGATATTGAGATCATGAATGTGGAAATCTCCCTGAATGTGGGCCTCCCTGATCTCAGGGGTATAGATCTCGCTGAGCCAATAGACCTTGCTCACCTCCGAGGAAACATAGTTATTCAATCCCTGGAGGGAAAACGCCATATTGCTGTTCTCGTTCACGCGCCAGTCGGTCTTGTTGAGGTATTGGTCTACTAGGTCAACGGTTGCCTTATTGGCGATATCCCTGATCCTCGCATGCTGCTCCCTGTAAAGAATATAGGCCTTGGCCGTCTTGCGATAGGTGGAGGCAAGCAATATCTCCTCCACAATATCCTGAATCTCCTCCACCGAAGGGGCCTTGTCGCCAAGCGCCTGCTGGGCGAGGTTTAAGGCCCGTATAGTGAGTCGTTTGGCCACCTTTTCGTCAAATTCTCCCGTTGCCTTGCCTGCCTTGGCGATCGCATTGGTGATCTTGCCCGCCTCAAAGGGCACGATGGTTCCGTCTCTCTTTTCTATCTCCGTAAACATGGCCTCATCCCTTCCGTAAAAACTTCTGATATTCCACAATATATAGTATTAGACAATGGTTAATGTCCTATATGATGTTTATTTTGAACTTACACCATACAGAAGTCAAATACATTTTTAAGGGTTTCTTGGGGAAGCCAAGAGGTGGCATACCCCCTCAGTCCTGTGAATCATTCATGGAACGGGATGAAACCGAGTTCATAATGATGCGAGAAAAAATTTTTTGTTGACTTTTGCCGGCCGTTTCACTAGATATCC
>CAYMFC010000176.1:0-3558 GCA_964389665.1 uncultured Desulfobacteraceae bacterium
GATAGCCCACCCATCGCGCCCCTTGTGTTTGAAGAGCTTATCGATCCTTCCCCTCAAGGTATACGTGCCCCCATTGAACACGAAGGGGAGCTCCGAATACTGGTCAACCCCGGAAAGAAGCCGCAGCAGAACCTGATCTGTGATCGCAATATGTACCAACTCCAGCGTCCTAGCCCTTATCCTGTCAAGAACTGCCTCCTCGAGCAGCATAGTTTCCCTCCTCTGACCCAAAAAGGCGGAGAAGACGGCATCGAGCAAGCCATGATCGAGGTCTGATCCAAACACATGTCGCTCAAGATAGGCATGCACTATGGTCCCGATAATCCTGGGCTCGATCGATTCGCCCTCGATCTTGTCCTCCCAGGTCTCCTCCGGCCCGGTCTCTCCGATGGAAAAGGAAGGATCCTCAGGGATATTCAATTCATACCGGTAGTAGAACCTCAGAGGGCATCGTTTGTACAGGGCAAGCGCCGTAGGGCTGAGTTGGTAATGGGCAGGAATCGTTAAGGGAGCAGTAAGGTCGAGCTTCCTTATCCTCTCGTCCATCTCCATGAAATCTGTTTGGGTAAGCTTTTCCTCGGTGCAGCTTACGCCGGCGAATGTGAGAGGTTTCGGATCCTCCCATATGATACGGGGGCTGCCTTCCCCCTGCGGATACCGGCCTACGCTATCCTCCCTGAACAAAGCCCTTATTCCCCAGATATCGTCCAGGAGATCGAGAACAGGAGCCCCCTCCCTGTAGTCACGGGAACTCAAAGAGCCTCCCCTGCCCTTTCCCACCTCTAGGTGCCCCGTGAGGATCAGATGATGCATTGCCCTTGTGCACCCGACATAGAAGACCCTCCTGTTCTCGGCCACCTCCTCCAACATATCTCTTCTCTTTAAGAGGATCGCAAGCGGACTGAACTGCTTTCTGAACCCAGTGAGGGGGTACTCCACACCGAAAAGCGGGAGCACGCCCTCACGGTCATTCCAGTTCTCCGTGCCCGAGCCTTTTTTTGCGTAGAGTCTTAGAGGTTTGCCTGGCTTTTGCCCTATGGGCAGGGACCTGTCCAGTTCGGGAATGATCACCATGGGAAACTCAAGGCCCTTTGCCGAATGGATCGTCATCAGGTGTATGGGAATCCCCTGAGGCACCTCTACCAGGGCCTCCCCCTCCTCATCGGCTTCCTCTGCCATCCGTATGCAGTAGGGGACGAAATCCGGCAGGGTCCCGCTTCCCTCAGCCTCAAACTGCCGTGCGATCTCTATCAACTTCTCCAGGTTTGCCATCCTCTGAACCCTGTTGGGGTGAGCGGATAAGCTAGCCATCATGCCCCTGTCACGCATCACGGTCCGTATCAGCTCGGGTATCGTTACATGGGCTGCCAATCTCCTCCACCTTTTGAGCTGGTCTCCCACGCTCTTCACGTATGCGTTTGATGAGCCGAGAAATTGCTCCGAAAACGGCCTTTCATCGGTGAAGAAATCAAATACCTCGGGATCGGTGAGCCCGAACAGGGGGCCTCGGAGCGCTGCGAGAAGGGAAATCCTTTGCCCTTGGTCCACGAGGACTTGAAGCAACTGGATCATCTCCATAACCTCTTCACTTCGATAAAACCCTCTGCCCTTATGCACCATAAAGGGCAGGCCTGCTTCCCTGAAGAGTGTCTCGAACGTTTTTATGTGCGTGTAGGCAAAAAAGAGGATGCCGATCGCAGGCTCTCCCTGCTCTATCCTCTCACGTACCGATCCGTAGAGCTCATACTCGGGCGCCTGTTCTCCCCTTCTTCCCATAATCCTCTGGATCACCTCCGCGATGAGCGTGGCCTCCCTCTCGGGTTTACTAAATCCTTCCGCGGAAGAGGATCCGCCCTTCGTCTGAGGGATGAGGTAAAAGGCCACCATCCCCTTTTCTCCCTCATCTTCAGCGGATTCCGCCATCGTGATCAACGGATACTCACACTCGTAGTCACGTAAATCCGGTGCGCCCTTGTTGCTGAAGATAGGACCGAAGGTCTCATTGAAGAATGCGATGATCTCTGGATTGGACCTAAAGTTGAGGCCCAGATAGATATCCCCCTTCTGTATCCTATCCAGATCCTCGAAAGCCATAGAGCCGCACATGGCCGCCTGCTCGGCGAGCTTTCTCTCCAGGGCATGGTCTGCTTTGATCAGCCTTGCAACGACCTGCTCATCGTGCCAGAAAAAGGAGCTTCTATTCGATACATTCGATCTCCGTATCTCATCAGTGACCGCCTCAAAAACAGTCACATCGGCCCCCCGAAACCGGTAGATGGCCTGACGTTTATCACCCACCACGAACAATTTATCCTCCCGTAACATGGGATGCCCTCTGCTGTCTTTTTGGGTGACGAGCAACCCCACTATCTCCCACTGGCTTCGATTGGTATCCTGAAACTCATCAACCATGATATATCGAAACCCCTCCTGAATCCTGGTAATGAGGGACGGGTTCTCGGATAAGGAGAGGTTTGCCAAGAACTCCAGGGTGCGTGCCTCCAGGTCTGCAAAATCAAGGGCATTCACCCTCCCCTTGTCTCTTTGGTAGTTCTCAAAGGATTTCTCTGCCAGCTTGAGGAAGATATCGAGTCCTTGCGCATAGAGACGGTCGGGATTGAGGATTGCAAAAAGATCCGGAACATGGTCATCGAGAAGATCAAGATATGAGATCTCTTTGCTGCCCTGCTTCACGATCAACCGCGAAGACCCCGATGGCCTTTCCCCTGAGAGCCTCCGCAATTCGGCGAAAAGAGATGGTATGCCAAAGTCATCAGGGCTTTTATCCTGGCTGCGGTGCCACTCATCAAGGCTGGCCATCACCTGCCCGTATTGCCCCCTTTGATCCTTTATATCCTTGAGCCCATGGTAGTAAGGAAGCATAAGTTCATCGCGTATATAAGCGCAGTATTCGGTAAATACCTGCGCTTGCCAGTTCGGTTTCCTAAAGAGGTAATCCCGTGTTTCAAGGATTCTCTTGAATGTCACAGGGTGCTCTATGGCTTGCCTGACGCCCTCGAGAAGGGAGCTCCTGTTTCCGAAGATCCTTATAAGCTCGATCAGGGCATCACCGGATTCCTTGGCGAGGGACGAGATCGCGGCCTGAATGGCCGAGAGCATCATCTCCCGCTGGGTTAATCCCTGGATAATGATAAATCCCGGGTCAATACCCGCTTCTACCGGGTACTGGCGCAGCAGGTGTGAACAGAAGGAGTGTATGGTGCCGATCCTGTTTTTGGAAAAGCCATCCAAGCTCTCTTTGAGTCTTCTCACAAGGGTGCTGCCCTCCCCTTCCTCTCTCCTCAGCTCGTGGTACAGACGGGTGAGCTCCACGTAGATTCGAGCCTTCATCTCCTCAGCCGCCTTTTCGGTGAAGGTTATGGCCACGATCTCTCCGATGCCCACCGCATCATCGGTGAGCAGGATATGGCAGAACCGCTCGGTTAGAACCCTGGTCTTGCCCGCTCCAGGCCCGGCGGTAACAACCATGTTCCTGTTGCAATCAAGGGCACAGCATTGCTCGAATGTCAGATCATCCCGCATCTCTTCTCACCGAAA
>CAYMFC010000177.1:0-3556 GCA_964389665.1 uncultured Desulfobacteraceae bacterium
GTTCGGGAGACCTTTGAAGAGGCAGGGGTGCTGCTCTGCCGGCCCAGTGATCACGGCGGGGAAGTGTTTGAAGAGATCCGCACCCGGCGCATTGAGCAAGGCCTTCCCAAGGGGTGGCTCGCGGATTTAGTGGTATCCGGGGGCTGGCAATTGGAATTCTCTCGGCTCGGTAGATGGGCCCACTGGATAACCCCTGAGGCCATGCCCAGGAGATATGAAGCGCGGTTCCTTGTGGCCTTCATGCCCCAGGGTCAAGAATGTCTGCCGGATTTCACAGAGACAACCGATGGGATCTGGGCAACCCCTGAGAAGGCCCTCTCAGAAAATCTCAAAGGAGAGATCCCCCTTAGTCCTCCAACCCTGGTTACCCTGCACCAACTCATGGGTTATGAGGATCTGGATTCCCTCCGAAGGGAAGTTGAAACCCGTTCATGGGGGGATGCCCTCTTGCCCCGTATGATCAAATTGAGCCGTGGGGCTATGATACTCGAGCCGTGGGATCCGCTGTACATGGAGCACGGAGAGGTCAATGAAGGTAACCTGGAGGAGGCAGTGCTCCCACCGGGAGAGCCCTTTTCCAGGATCTGGTATTATGAGGGTCTATGGAGGCCTGTGAGGAGCTGAGGTATCCATGACCGAATTTCATTCCCCATCCCGTAAAGACTATCTCCTAAAACAGCGGGAGATGTACGGACGCCATATCTTCGGCGTGTTCCCAGCGCAGTATCCCCGCGAGCTTCTCTGGGCCATGAACATCCTGCCTGTTGAGATCTGGGATCCGCCACTCGATTTAAGCTACGCAAGTGCCCATCTTCAGTCCTATATCTGCTCCATTGTGAGGCTTGGGCTCGAGTTCATTGTTCAGGACAAGGCAGACATCCTGGATGGATTTCTCTTTCCCCATACCTGCGACTCTATCCAAAACCTATCATCCATCGTCAACGACTACCTGAAACCTGGAAAACCGTGCTACTTCTTCTATCATCCCAAGTGGCCGTACCGTGAGTCCTCTCATCGCTTTTACATCGAACAGCTCAGGGACCTTGCCGCACAGTTGGGGGATCAGGTTGGAGACCTTGATTATACCCAATTCCAACAGTACGCCGAGAAGGGCGAGGAGGTGGCCTCTGTTATGAGGGAGCTCTACTCCTTGCGGGCGAGCGGAGAGCTATGTGCCTCGAATGTGGAGTTCTATCGGACCATACGGCAGGCTGAGTTCCTCCACCCCGATGATCTTATTCCCCTGCTTGAGACTTTTCTGGAGAACTCACGGGGCAGCCAGGCGAGCGAAACCCCGGTGATCCTGACCGGTGTTCTACCCAATCCCCCTGAGATTCTTGCCCTCCTGGATGAGCTCAAGATCCGGGTTGGCGATGATGACCTGCTTGCCTGCGGCAGACGGTATCTCGTGCCCCCGAGCCAGGCCAAAGATCCCTTTGAGGCATTGGCGGAGCGCTACTTCCACATGCCCCCGTGTACCACGATAAATTCACCGATCAGGGAACGTCTGGAGAATCTCATCAGCAAGGTCGAGGGCAGCAATGCCAAGGGAGTGATCTTTTGGATAGTCAAGTTCTGCGAGCCGGAACTATTCGATATGCCCCATCTCATCGAGGGATTGAAAAAAAGGGGCTTACCGACCCTGGTTATTGACGTAGAGCCTAATCAGGAATTAACGGGCCAACTCACCACGCGTATAGAGGCCTTTGTGGAGATGCTAGCCTAGAGAAGCGTAATGTCGTTACATAAAAGGATACAATATCATTTCATGAAGGATCTGGGAGTGCCGGGAATCATGCGGTTCTCACGTATGGGCAAGAAGAGGCGTCCGAGGAAGAAGAACGCCTCTCTCGGTCCACCGCTCGTGTGCAACAGCCGTCTCAGGGAGCTCATGGCAACGCACTACTTATTATCGAGGTATGCCCAAGGCGCCAAGCCTGTTGCATGGGTAACCAGCGGGGCACCGGTGGAGATCCTGAGGCCCTTTGGTTTCTATACCTTCTATCCCGAGAACCACGGGGCCCTGTGCGGAGCCCAAAAGATGGGACCTGAGCTCTGCGCCGAGGCAGAGGAGCACGGATATCATCAAGATCTCTGTTCCTACGCCCGGATAGACCTGGGGCACTACTTCTCCGGAAAGACACCGGTGGGAAGATTGCCGAAACCCGATTTGCTCTTTGCCTCAAACAATATCTGCCAGACGGTGGTGTACTGGTATAAGGCCTTGGCCGAATACTGGAAGATCCCGCTTATCCTCTTTGATACACCCTACAATTTCAGGGAGATCAGCAAGGTGGATATCAGCTACATGGTCCGTCAATTAGAGGAGATGATACCTCTGCTCGAGCAGATCTCAAAGAGGCGCTTTCGCTATAAAAGATTTCGGGAGATCGTGGGGATCGCCAAGGAGGCATCGCTGACCTGGGGTGAGGTCTTATCCACCATGAAGGCCCGGCCATCTCCCATGACCATCTTCGACGCCTTTACCCACCTGGCGCCCATCGTGTCCCTGAGAGGGTTACCGGCGGCCCTGGAACACTATCGAGCGCTGCTTGCTGAGCTTGAGAAGCGGGTAGCCCAGGGCGTAGGCGCCATCAAGAATGAACGGTGGCGGCTGATGTGGGATAACATCGCCATATGGTATAAGATGCGTGATTTCGCAAACCTATTCGCAGAGCGCGGCATGAATTTCGTAACCGCAACCTATACCAATGCATGGACCGAGACAATCGGCTATCTGGACGAAACCAAACCTTTCGAGTCCATGGCAAAGGCTTACAGCCTGGTCATCCTCAACAACAACCTCGATCACCGGCTGCAACTCATGGAGCGCCTGATACAGGAGTTTCAGGTGGATGGCCTGGTGATTCACTCTGCGAGGAGCTGCAAGCCTTATTCTGTGGGACAGTATGATCTCAAACGGCTGATAACTGAAAGGTTGCAGATACCAACGGTCGTCATCGAAGCGGATATCACGGACTCGAGGGCCTACTCAGAAGAACAGGCAATGGTAAGGCTTGAGGCCTTCTTCGAGACCTTAGAGGGGTAGGGGGATGAACTACTTCGGCGGTATCGATGTGGGTGCTATCAGCACAGAGGCGGTGATTATTGATGAAGGAGACGGGATTTCGGGCTACAGTATCGTAGAAACCGGCGCGAACAGTACTGATGCGGCAGACGAGGCCTTTGGCAAGGCATTGCTGGCTGCGGGCATACATCGCGACGCTGTCACCTATATTGCGGCAACCGGATATGGAAGGGTATCCGTGCCCCTGGCCAACAAAACCGTTACCGAGATCTCATGCCACGCCCTCGGGGCGAAGTACCTTTTTCCGAACACGGGCACGGTCATTGATATAGGCGGTCAGGACTCAAAGGTGATCCGTGTCGGCGATTCCGGAAAGGTGCTGGACTTTACCATGAACGATAAGTGCGCGGCGGGTACAGGACGGTTCCTGGAGGTAATGGCCTCAAAGCTTCGTGTCTCCCTTGAGGAGATGGGCGAGTTATCCTTACACGCGAAAGCGGAGGCTCACATAAGCAGTGTGTGTACGGT
>CAYMFC010000178.1:0-3551 GCA_964389665.1 uncultured Desulfobacteraceae bacterium
AGGAGAGATTCAGCCCTGATTGACCCCCAAGGTTGGGGAGGATCGCATCGGGCCGCTCCTTTTCGATGATCTTCTCCATGGTATCCGCGTTGAGCGGCTCTATGTAGGTGGCATCAGCCATTCCCGGATCGGTCATAATGGTTGCCGGGTTTGAGTTAACGAGCACGATCTCGTAGCCGAGGGACTTCAAGGCCTTGCAGGCCTGGGTGCCGGAGTAGTCGAACTCACAGGCCTGGCCAATGATAATAGGGCCTGATCCAATAATCATGACCTTATGAATATCAGTGCGTTTTGGCATGGTCCGTTTCCTTACGTGTAAACAAGAACTCAACTCTGGTAATGATGTGATGCCCTGAAAAATAGTATGGAGATAAAAATTTATCAAGTAGTTTTCTTCTATGAAAGGCCACCATGTATTGTTTACGGCCTCTGTTCAGAAATCCTTAGAAAGAGCACTATTCCTATTGGGGAAGGGCTCTTCCGGTAAAAAGATGTGGCATGATTGGTGTAAATATCATAGAATACATTAAAATAGGGGCAACTACTCAGAGAGGTTATAGGCTGAAGACTGTTAGGAAAAACGGGGATACGGCGCATTTTGAAGCCATGTTTGGTGAGAGAAGCTGCTGTTTCTTCAACAAAGTGCTCCACGAGTGCTTTTATGACCGCTGTAAGCCTTCAGTCTAAATCCCGCCGAAGGCGGGACTGACTACGTGAGTAGTCACAAACAATGTATCACAAGCAAGGACTTCCTAGGAGAAACTAGCCGTGAATAGGATACCTTCAGGGGTCTCAACGGGTTGGATTTCATCAGGAAGAGAGATTTCAAGAGCTGCGTTGAATGTGACACGGAGCTTCAACAAAACGTGGGAGGCTTTTATCAGGGAAGGAAGCATCTCGGCTAAAAAGACCTTTTCATGATGGGGTGTGTCAGGATTGTCTATGGAGAAGATCGAACCGGAAACATACGATAAGTACATAAAGGGCCTTATGGATATCAGCCAGGCCATCACCTCTGAGATGTACCTGGAGGACATTCTCAAGCTGATCGTGATGGTCACCGCAAAGGTGATCGGCCTTGAAATTTGCTCTCTTTGGCTCATAGATGAAAATAAAGAGGGGAAACAAATGCTGCTCAAGGCTACTCAGTCCATGGATCCCGATTACTTCAAGGACCGATCCCTGAAGATGACCGAAGGTGTAGTGGGATATATCGCAACCACCGGTCAAACACTGATTGTGGATGATGTATTGAAGGAGCCCAGGTTTAAGGAAAAGGAAATGGCCAAAAAACTCGGCCTGGTATCCATGATCGGAGTACCCCTGCGCTCGAAGGACGGCCGTGTCGTTGGCGTGGTGGATTGTTTTACGGTTGAGCCGTATCGATTTTCAGAAGCAGAAATAAATCTCATAAAAACGGTCGCCAATCAGGCAGCCATCGCGATTGAGAATGCCAGACTTTTGGTCAAGACGAGGGTCATTCAAGAGGAGTTAGAGACCAGAAAAAAGATTGAGCGAGCCAAAGAGATACTGATGGCCAAAAGGGGCTTGCCTGCTGATAAGGCCTTTCGATGGCTGCAAAAAAAGAGTATGGATACGAGGAAGTCTATGCGGGAGATTGCCGAGGCGCTCATCATATCCCAGGACATATGACCACGGTGGAAAAACATGGAGGTTTATAGAAAAAGCTTGACAAAGTATGTAGTGACTATTATAAATCTATACTTAGCTATCATATAACAGGAATACAACGACGTATTGCTGAAGGCGACGAAGAAGTCCACAATCTGTGAGGCTGCAGGTTGTGGATTTTTTATTTTATGCCATTGTGAGCAGCCCCAATTACTAGAAGGAGGATTTACGTATGTCATTCAGCAAACCAAATCGTAGCGCTGCAACCGTGACCACGACTCGTGTAGAGCCAGTGCCCAGTTCGGGCATCTGTGTGACCTGCCTGGATGGGTGTGAGGGACCCTGTGAGATAGGGCGCTCTGCGCTGAAAGGACGCGAGATGATCTATCCTCAACCCTTCGGCAAGGTCACGGCTGGGGCCGATAAGGACTACCCCGTGGATTTCTCCCACTTTAATATTCAGGGAACGTGCGTAGGAGCAATGGGTAGTGAGGCCAACCCCGATATTGCCACGTTTCCAACAGTAGACTGTGCCACGGCAGTAGGGGCTGATAATAGTATTAGGATGGATTTCCCTGTGTTCACAGGCGCTTTAGGCTCCACTGAGATCGGGCGTCTCAACTGGGAAGACATCGCAGTGGGCGCGGCAATCTCAGGGGTGATCGTCGTTGCAGGAGAGAACATCTGTGGTATGGATTCACAGGCCGAATTCAAGAATGGAAGGATCTCTAAATCACCGGAAATGGAACGCCGGATAGAGGCCTTTAAGAGATGGTACGACGGGAAAGGCGGGCTCATAGTCCAGGCCAATGTTGAAGACACCAAGCTTGGGGTGCCAGAGTACGTGATCGAGAAGCTGGGCGTGGAGATATGCGAGATCAAGTGGGGACAAGGAGCAAAAGATATCGGTGGTGAGGTAAAATTGCCTAGCCTAGAACGGGCCCTGCAGCTTAAAGAGCGGGGCTACATTGTGCTTCCTGATCCCACAAATCCGGCTGTCCAACATGCCTTCAGAGCAGGGGGGATCTCTGAATTTGAAAGACACTCAAGGCTGGGCATGGTGGATGAGGATTCTTTTCATCAGGCCGTAGAACATCTTCGTAATAGGGGCTCGAAGTATGTAACCCTAAAGACCGGTGCTTATCGGCCTGTTGATCTGGCCCGTGCTGTAAAATACTCTTCCGATGCAAAGATAGACTTATTGACTATCGACGGTGCGGGCGGCGGAACGGGTATGAGCCCATGGAGAATGATGAATGAATGGGGTATACCAACGGTCGAGCTGGAGAGCCTCACCTACCGGATGTGTGAACGCCTTAGGGAAAAGGGTGCCTACATTCCTCCGATTGCCATTGCCGGCGGTCTGTCATTGGAAGATCATGTCTTTAAGGCCTTAGCCCTTGCCGCACCCTATGTCAAGGCCGTTTGCATGGGCCGGGCCATAATGACCGCTGCCATGGTGGGAAAGACCCATGGCAGATTAATGATAGAAAGGGCGCGCTTAAAAGGGGAAAGCCTCGAAGAAGGGTACGTGAGGCTTTTTGCAGTTGGCGCACAGCTCAGAGAGCGATTCGGAAAGGATTTTGCCAAGCTTCCACCGGGAGCCATTGGTATGTTCTCATACCTTGATCGCCTACGGCAGGGTTTGCAACAATTCATGGCCGGTGCCAGGAAATTCGCCCTTCAGTATATCGATCGCAATGACTTGGTTGCGTTGACCAAGGACGCGGCAGATGTATCCGGGGTTCCCTATGTTATGGAGTCAGACCGGGAAGAGATTGAGAAGATCTTGGGATAATCTGTTTGTAACTACTCAGCACATGACCCCGGTGCTTCCTCTCGGCCATGAGCCCCTCGGCCTTGAGCTCGAGGCCGAATGGCGCTTCAGGGTTATGCATGAAAGAAACTCGCTCGAGTTT
>CAYMFC010000179.1:0-1535 GCA_964389665.1 uncultured Desulfobacteraceae bacterium
AACGAGCAACGAGAACATGACCCAGGTTACCGATGACATCATTATCAGGACGGTGGCGAGGATACTCATGCCGTTCATACAACTCTATGCCCTCTATGTGATCATGCACGGCCACCACAGCCCTGGTGGCGGGTTCCAGGGGGGAGTGATCCTGGGAGCGAGCTTTATTCTCTACCTCATCACCCATGGGTTAGAGGAGGCCAAGCTCAGGATGTCCGAGGTGAAGGCAGGGCTTTTCAGCTCCTTTGGGCTGTTAATATACTCGGGAATTGGATTGCTGTGCCTCATATTGGGGAGTAATTACCTGGACTATGGCGAGCTTTCCACCATCCTCAAGGTCATACCGGCTCAGGCCAGGTCCCTCGGTATCCTCGGGGTGGAGATCGGTGTGGGGATTTCCGTCATGGCGGTCATGTTTTCGATCTTCTTTGATATATCAACGGGAGGGGTTCTCCCGGAGGATGATGAAGGGGAACGGGAGGGAAGATGAGCAGCTTTTTTCTCTATCTCGGATTGGGTTTATTTAGCCTTGTGTTGCTCTGTCTCTACCGGGGCATTTTTGGCCCTGGCGTGCTCAACAGGATTGCGGCTATCTCTGCGATCGGCACCAAGACGTTAGTCATCTTGCTCCTGATGGGCTTTATCTACCAGAGGATTGATATGTTTATCGATATCAGCATGGTCTATGCCCTGCTCAATTTCATCGGAACCATCACCGCAGCGAAATATCTGGAGATAAAGGGGGAGGTATGATGGACATTCAGGTCATGGCATCCATCCCCTTTCTCCTGGGGGGCTTCTTTTTTTTCCTGGCTGCCACGGTGGGGCTTTTGCGCTTCCCCGATTTCTTCTGCCGCCTCCACGCAACGGGTAAGGGCGACACCCTGGCCGTGCTCCTGTCCCTGATAGGCCTCAGTGTATATGAGGGTTTCTCGTTCAATACGCTGAAGATACTGTTTATCGCGGTGTTCATGTTTCTTGCCCAACCCACCTCCACACACGCCATCTCCAGGGCGGCCCTGAGATGCGGGCTCGAGCCCTGGACCAAGGAAAGCAAGGAGAGAAGATGATAGCAGCCTTTGATATAGTACTCCTGATCTTCGTGTTGATATGCGCCATTGCGGCTATTACCGTGAAGGATCTCTTAAGCGCGGTGATCATACTCGGAGCCTATAGCTTTTTCATGTGTCTTTTGTGGGCGGAGATGGGGGCGGTGGACGTGGCCTTTACCGAGGCCTCTGTGAGCGCCGGCATCGGCACGGTGCTGTTCATTGCCGCGGTGAATAAAACCAAGAGGAGAAGCAAGGATTGAAGGTTTTGGCGTTCATCAGCGTGGTAATTACCGGGATCATCCTTCTCTACGCTACCCAGGATATGCCTGACTGGGGGGATCCCCATTCACCGGCTAGCCTCCACGTCTCGCCACGGTATCTCGAGAAGACGATAGAGGAGACGGCTACGCCGAATGCGGTGACCTCCGTGCTCGCCGATTACAGGGGCTATGATACCCTGGGAGAGACAACCGTAATCTTCAC
>CAYMFC010000179.1:1635-3516 GCA_964389665.1 uncultured Desulfobacteraceae bacterium
GCCATGATCGGCAAAAAAAACCTCGTGAAGAAGATTATCGGGATCAATATCTTTCAAACGGCGATCATCGTTTTCTTTATCTCGACTGCTGTGAAGAAGGGGGGGACCCTGCCTATTATTGAGCATGCCCATGGACATGGCTCACATGCCGTTGAGGTTGCCTCCTATATCAACCCCTTACCCCATGTACTCATGCTTACCGCCATCGTGGTAATGGTCAGTACGCTTGGAGTGGCTTTGGCTATCGCGATACAAATTTACCGTAGATATAACACCCTCGAAGAAGACGAGATCTTAGAGCAACGGAAATGGTCCCACAATCTCCTGCGTTAGTGGTTGTCGTTCCCCTGATATTCGCATTTCTCTCGCTGCTGTTCGGCTGGTGGAGGAAAGGCCTCAGTTACCCGATTACCCTTATAGCCCTTTCACTGTCTTTCCTGGCATCCATTTACTGCCTCTACACGGTTCTTACCACCGGAACTATCCACTACTATCTCGGAAAATGGGAGCCTCCATGGGGCATTGAATACGTGGTCGATCACCTGAATGGGTTTATCCTGGTCATCGTTTCGTTTGTAGGCCTGATGGCGGCCATATCCTCCAGGAGGGTCGTGGAAAAGGAGCTGCCAGAGAAGGTCGTGTATTTCTATACCCTTTTTCTCTTACAGGTGACGGGATTCCTGGGGATCGTGATAACCGGTGATATGTTTAATCTCTATGTATTCCTGGAGATTGCTTCCCTTGCAGGATATGCCCTCATAGCCGTCGGGGAGGACGGTGCGCCCTTTGCCAGCTTTAATTATCTGATCTTCGGGACGATTGGGGCCTGCTTCTACTTACTCGGTGTGGGCTACCTTTATATCAAGACGGGCTCGCTCAACATGGCTGACCTAAAGGAGATATTGCCCGCCCTGTACCAGTCAAAGGTATTGATGGTGGCCTTCGCCTTTTTCCTGGTTGGAGTGAGCCTGAAGATGGCGCTCTTCCCCTTACACGTGTGGCTTCCCGATGCCTATACGTATGCCCCATCAGCAGTGAGCGCCCTGCTTGCCCCCTTGATGACCAAGGTAGGGGCCTATGTGATGATACGGATTTTGTTTACGGTATTCGAGCCCCACTTCTCAATAGAGTTGATCCCTGCAACCACCATTCTCGGCTGGATGGCTGCTGGAGCCATACTTTTCGGTGCGCTCTTGGCCTTGGCGCAGAGCGACGTAAAGAGGATGCTCGCCTATATCCTGGTGGGCGAAGTGGGCTATATAGCCCTGGGAGTGGGGCTTGCCAACCGGAATGGGCTCACAGGAGCAATCCTGCATATCCTCAACGATTCCATTATGATGCTTGCCCTTTTTCTGATTGTGGCTGCCATTATGTATAGGTCAGGCGACAGGGAGATTCCCGGCCTTCGATACATGCACCGGAGGATGCCCTTTACCATGGCAGTGCTCGTCATAGCAGGTCTCTCGGTGATCGGGATACCGCCGACCTGTGGGTTCTTCAGCAAATGGTATCTGGTGCTCGGCGCGATTGACGCCAATAAGTGGGTCTTTGTGGCGGTGTTGCTGATAAGCAGCCTTTTAAACGTGATCCTTTTCTTCAGGGTCATAGAGAATGCCTACCTCGAGCCAAGGGAGGAAGAGGTCCACGAGGGAGTTGAGGTAGCTGTGGCCATTGAGGAGGCGCCTCTTAGCCTGCTCTTGCCCATTCTCATTGCAGGAGCGGGGATTCTGTCGTTGGGTATCCTGAGCGGGGAGATCATTTCCTCAGTCATACGGTTCGCTGTCCCTGCGGGATTTTAGAATTATGGTAACACTCCGGCCACCAAGGCACAAAGGCACGAAGAAAGCATATCACCAGGTAGCTTCAAAGAGCTAACTTGAT
>CAYMFC010000180.1:0-3486 GCA_964389665.1 uncultured Desulfobacteraceae bacterium
AAAGTCTTCGCCTAAAGGCGAGGGTTTTTCTCCCAATCCCCGAGTGGGACAATAACGGGTCTAACTGAGGACCGTTTCCCCCAGCAGGAACCTATGGAAACATCTATCCGGAGAGCACACCTTTAACGAGCGATTCTACGGCAAAGGAAATCTGGGCCTGGGAAAGCCGGTAATGGTATAATGACATGCCGAACGGATCCGCGATATCATCCGCTATCGGCCCACCCGTGCTAAATCTACCGAGGAGATCCACTTTTCCCTCGGCCTCAGGCCACCTATCCTCGAGTATTTTTTTTTGCTCTTTATCCATTACGAGAATAAGATCAGCCCAATCGATATCTTCCTTGCTCATCTGACGTGCTTCGTGATCACCCGGGTCTATACCTCTCTTTTGCAGATACTCAACCATATGAGAATCAGGACGGTTACCCGGATATGCAAAAAGGCCCGCTGATGAGACGGAAATATTCGATAGAGCGGCCATCTGAACCTCATGCCTGAGCAGCATCTCTGCCAGGTAACTCCTGCTCACGTTTCCATTACAGACAAAGAGGATGTTCATTCGCTCTCCATGGGAAGGTGGTATACGTCTTCACGCTCGGCCCGGCATAAAGGGAGATGGAGCTCAGGGCACAGCGACCATCGTGCCATTGCAAGAAAGAAGACCTCGCCACGCTCCGGGCTATCATGGCCACTTGAGGTGACATGAAAGAAGCGTGGTTTTCCAGGAGTATAGAGGCGGGAGGACTGTGGGTCAAGCGAGAATATCTTTGGCTTTTTCGGGAATGTAAGGCCGTCATACCTTCTTTCTTGAGATTTCCAGCACAGGGCTTCTCAGTATTTGAGGCACCTGTGATTGAAATCAGGATGTCCCTATGATATTGTTCCCTTGGTAAAACCGCTCTGGTCCATTGACATGAGGTGAGAGATATGGATAGGTATGAAAAATTGCGCGAGATCCTTCACACGCATCCTGCCGGTGCACCGAAATCAAAGCACTTTGGGGAGATCTTGAGAATCCTCTTTACCCCGGAAGATGCTGAGGTGGCGCTGGGCTTGGTGTTTGTTCCCAGGAATGTACATGAGATTGCACGCGCTGCGGGAGTTTCAGAGAATGCGGTCATAGAGCGCTGTGAATCCATGGCAAATAAGGGCATCATATTTAGCCGGCAAAAGGATGGAGAGATGGGCTATGCACTTCTTCCCACTATACCTGGCCTCTTCGAGTTCCCTTTCATGACCGGCGGAGGTACGCCCATGCACGAGCGTTTGGCAAGGCTTTGGATGGAATACCACAATGAGGCCTTGGGTAATGAGTTTGCCGCGAGCGAGACACCTCTGGCTCGGGTGATCCCGGTTGAGAGATCGCTCGACGCCCGTGTAGAGGTATTCCCTTATGAGGTGATCTCCACAATGATGAGCAGGGCGAAGGTCTTTGGGCTCTCACAGTGCGCGTGTCGGGTGAGCGTGGGTGCATGCCAGAAACCTCGAGATGTCTGTCTTACATTCGACAGGTTTGCGCAATTTCTTATTGAGCGTAAACTCGCCCGCGAGATTAGCAGCCGGGAGGCGGAGGATGCCCTAGACCGCGCGGAAGAGGCAGGGCTAGTCCACACCACCAACAACAGCCAGGATCGACTCAACTTCCTCTGTAATTGCTGTACGTGCTGTTGTACCATTCTCAGAGGCCTCACCCACCTCAATAACCCGAACGCCTTTGCGAAAAGCCGATGGAAGGCTGAGGTAGACGCCGATCTTTGTACTGGCTGCGGAATCTGTGAAGATAATCGATGCCCCATGAGCGCGGTGAAAGTCGTTGAGGGAGTGGCGAGCGTTGACATCGACCGCTGTATAGGCTGCGGTCTTTGCACGACTACCTGTGATGCAGCGGCCATTCGCATGGTACCCCGCGTGCAGGCCACCGAACCTCCCAGAACCGCCTCCGATATGGGGATCAAGGTTGCTACCGAAAAGGGCAGGATCGATGACTTCTTAAAGTTCATGATTCGTTAATCCACCCCATCACTCAACGGCATAACGAAATATACTGACAAAAAGGGGAACATCCCAGGATCTGATGGATGTTCCCTTTTGCTCCTTCCTGAAGCGCTCTTCACGGGAGAGTATTACATGAACCGATACTGATACACCCTGCGCAGGTACGCTACTGAATCACCACGAGGGTGACGCGGCGGTTTTTCGCCCGATCGGCTAGTATATTGTTATCCGCAATTGGGCGTGACTCTCCATAGGAAAAGGTGCTTAAACGGTGAAGCGGTATGTCGTGCTCCGTATGCATATACCTCATGACCATTGCCGCACGGTCCTGACCCAGAATCATGTTATACTCACTGGTGCCGGTGCCGTCCGTGTGCCCCTGTATCTCTATGTAGATGCCCTTGTTTTCCGCCTTGATGCTTTCGCAAAATGTATCCAGGGCCGCTTTTGCCTCTTCGGAGAGAGCGCTCTTGTCAAAGCCGAAGTGGACCGCCTCATCCGTGAATGTCACCTGATACAGGAGTTTTCCCTCGGCCACCTTGCCGACCTCCTCGGCCCGTGCGAGCGCCTCTTCGCCCAACCTCATGGCATCAGAGGTCAGGGTCATCGTTTCTTGCTGTTTTTGCTCAAGAGACTGGAGATGATCATTCTTCAGGCTGGCGATCTCCTGTGTGTTAGCCTCTACATGCTTTTCAACCTCTCCAACCCTTGTATCCATGGCTTCATCTATCTGCTTTTGAAGAGAACTCTGGGTGACACACCCGCTCAAACCGAACCAAACCACACCAAGAATTATGATAATGCCCGCAACCAATTTTTTCATATCCCCAACTCCCTTCTCTTTATTTACTGTTATTTCAAAGTATTATAACACTTTTTATATCAAATGTAAAGGAAAATGTTCATGCCTTCCCCTATTCCCCCGGATTTGCTTCATTTCAAAGGCCGATTCAAGTGTGGCGAGAATATGATTTTCAGGCAGAGATATCCCTTACAAAACTGCGGGGAAGACGTCTAGAAGGGCCAGAACAAGCAACAGCAGGGCCTTTTCTTGAACTCCTTTTCGCAGGAGGCAAGCTGGCTCTTGTAGGTGTTTGCCCTGGAATTGACCTTTTGTGCAACAGCGATAAGCCAGCCCTTTTTGCTGTATGTCTTCCTGGCAAACCCTCCATGACCCTCATGATAGGCCAGGTAGAGACTGTAAGCATCGTGTTTCGATATCCCACACTTCAGGTGGCTCATATGGCAATACCACCCCACAAAGTCAATGGCATCCCTGAAATTATCCCTATCGGCGCCGCTGTTTCCTGTGCTCTCCTGGTATTGTGCCCATGCCTCCTTGCCGGCCTGTGCATAGCCATAGGCGGAAGACGGTCGTGTTCCCGGGAAGATCCATAAACATTTCTGCCGCGGTGGCTTGGCATCGGCCGTGAACCGTGACTCCTGATGGATGATAGCCATCATGATCGGTATGGGGACATCCCACCT
>CAYMFC010000181.1:0-3471 GCA_964389665.1 uncultured Desulfobacteraceae bacterium
TCGGCCCGAAGCACCACTACCTCTGTTTCAGCAAATACGGTGCAGGTGCTGCTGATAGTGCAAGGTTCTTTGCTCTGGAGAGCCAGTGGCCCCATCTCAGCAACAGATCCTACTTCAAGGACCTGGGCCATCACCTCTAAGAACCTTCCTGTTCCGGCGGCACACTTGTCATTCATGGCAAAATTAGTGACATTGCCTTCCGGGTCTACCTCGATGGCTTTTGAGTCCTGGCCCCCCATATCGATGATAAACCTGGTGGAGGGTATCACAAAGTGAGCCCCCTTGGCATGGCAGATGATCTCGGTAACTGTTTTATCGGCAAAGTCGATAGAGCCTCTCGCATACCCGGTTGAGACAACATAACTGAGATCGTCTACAGAGATTGAGAGTCCGGCTTTCTCCAAGGCTTCTTTGATGACTCTATCGGTGGCCAGCTTGACATCATACCCTGTTGGTCTTACGGCGTACCCTACGATTCCATCATTTCCCACAATGACGGCCTTGGCGGTAGCGGCCCCTACGTCAATTCCAGCAACGAACATGCCTGTCCCTCTTCTCTCTCACCCTGGTTGCGTTCCCCAGCTTCAGTAAAACGACGGGATTCTCTATTCGAGTTCAAACCTGCTGAGCAGCATAACCATTGCCGTCATAATCATTCTATCCAAACAGCGATTGGCAGGGTCTTGTTCCTTGGATAGCCTTTTCATGCCTTCGCTGCTTTCTTTGCCTTAAGCATCTCAGCGAATGTTTCCACTTTGGTTCTCAGGGAGGAAGCGCTGTATGCCCTGCTGTCGAAGTTATCTATTTCGAGAGAAAGGACGGGAAGGCCGGTTTTTTCCTCGAGATACTTTTTTTGAGGATGGGATATTGTTGCAACTGGACGGCAGTTATAAATATAAGTGGCAATAAAGCCATCCAGCTTCATCAATTCGGCAGCCTTTTCGTAAAACTTTATTTGTGCTTCAGTGCCGTGATAATATCCCCCTGACATCTCATAGTCGGCCATTATCTCTCCAGGCGTATTATAGTTCCCCTTGGGTTTAACCCTGACACCCCCCCAACTGCCCAATATAAATGTCAGCGGGACAGCAAGCCCCGCTTCTTCCGCCAAACGTGTTATCCTGGGATCAGAGGTGTGCCCTGCTCGTAGCATAACCCTCGGGGCGCCTTTTTCCGACACTCCTATACCCTCTCTTACTCGTATTTCCATCTCACGAATCAGGATGTCCATAGCCTTGATTCCCTCCTGGATGCCCCGGCCTGTCGAAGAGGAAGAAAACGTTTCCATTGGCTCAAGTTCAGTTATGCTCACCGGGACCGGATCAGCTTTCATAAGTTCTACCAGCCTTACCAATTTATCTCGAAACGGACGGCTATCTTTCTGGGCCTTTTCCCAGGCATCGGGAACTATTTCAATATCCAGAACTTCTTCGGCCATCTTCAGGGCTTGGTTTATCTGGGCCCCCAGGTAGTGAACCCGTTCCGGCAGATAGTTAGGGTATTCCCCCCAATGGGAATCCATAACCCCGTCAATATAGGCCACAGGGACCCCATAGAGGGCGGTAACCAGGTCATCGGCCTTGGAGCCCATGTCGCAATAGTAACTGGAGGCTAAAGCAAAATCCGGGACAGGAATCATCCCCTTAGCGATACCGCCGATTTTAGCCTGCCATAAGGAGCACAGGGCATGCCCCGGGGGAAGACCATTGGCCTCGCCCGCCTCAAGTATGGGGGTAAGCTTGTTGAAGATCTGCCCCATGGTATGATCGAGGACCATATCAGGGGCAGTGACCAGGACATCCTCGGAAGAGGCACTGAGTATCAGGCCTGGGCCGAGTATAGCGGGAAACCCGAAGTAGACGACCTTTTTTCCCTCATCCTTGGCCAGCACCACATCGATCAGCTCTTTGAGCCATGCCCCCAAGAGCTTCCTCACCCCTTGCAGGGTGACATCATGGTTGTGCCTGACCCACTCCTCGGAACTCTCCATATCCTCAGGACCGATGCCCAGTCTCTCAAAGGCCTTCTCGATCCTGGGCCTCTCCTCGTTGATCTCGTTGTCTTCAAACCCGCACAGTCTAAGAAGCTTATCATAGTACTCAGCCATGGCTCTCACCTCCTTATGGTCTCGATAAAGGTCTCGATGCGTGTTGTGAGAGGGCCGGTCTCCATGGCATCGTATTCGGACTCTACAATAAGCAGAGGAAGCCCGGTCTCCTTCTTTAGTCTATCAGGGAAGAAATAGGACTCAACCTTGTAGGATTCCCGGTACATCAGCTGGTACCAGACTACTGCTGCCGCCTTATAGTCCTTGGCCAGTTGTATCAGGAAATCAAGTCGCCCGGTGCCGGGCCTGAACCAGCCGGGGCACACCCGATCCATAAAATAGGATTGAGCCAGCTCGGCCATAAGATCGCCGTTAACTGTTACCTTGTTCCAGTACGGGCGGATACCCTCGGCAAACTCCTCCATGACGATCACCCCTCCGGCAGAATCTATGATGTCTGGTACCTTCGAGTCTCCCCGGGCTAGGGTGGAGCCGGTAAGAAGGATCCTAGGGCCGTCTTTAGGCAGGGGAGGAGTCTCTTTGAGCTCTTTGAGAAAGGATTCAAGGATCTCGACCATGACTGTTTTATCAGCGAGAAAGGAGCCGTGATGCAGGGCAACAAAGTCCTTGCTGTCAACAACGACATGATCGGATTTCCGCATGAGGCTTATCTCTCTGAAAAGCTCCCTCTCCCGGTTGCACAACTCGATTGCTTGCTTGAGCCTGGTTTCGGTGATCTCCACCCCGGTAAACTCCTCGATCTTTGTCTTCAATCGTTTTATTCCTTGCAGATAATACTCAAGACCCAGGTTGTCCTTGACATGGGGGACCCCAAAGACAAACGATGCTCTCTCAGGGGTATAGTAGCCCACGGTATTTGAAAAGGCCCGGATGTGATTGTCGGTGATGGGTACGACGATAAGATCGGCGATCATATAGTATGGATCTTTTCCAGAGGTGAGGTATCCTATCTGGCTGCGCCAGAAGGGGTCGAACCACCTGCACAGATACGCCCCGGCATCCTTTAACGCCTTATTGTCTCCTGCCTGGATAAAAGATATGGGTAGGGCGTCACAGGCCAGGGCAAGCTCTTCAGGGAAAAAGCCCCCTGCAGGATACCCTATGACCTTCTGTCCCTGCTCCTTTGCCTTTCTTACATCGGTGAGCCGGGTCTTTAGATGTGCAGTAAGCTTTTCAAGGGCCTTCATGGGCGCCTCCTTTTTTATTTCCGCGCATGGTCAAAATTGCCTTACTTGTAAGGCAAAATATTAGTACTGTCAACAAGGTAACGTCATAGTCCCAATAAATAGGATAACAAATGCACAGAAAATAAATCTTTCATAGAGCCCTTATCAATATCAAAACAATCCCGGATCTTGATGGGATCGAGGAAGACTGTCAGTCAAAACCCCTCGGCATGGATG
>CAYMFC010000182.1:0-3451 GCA_964389665.1 uncultured Desulfobacteraceae bacterium
GATCGCAGAGGAAAACGTTTTTCTGTCAAGCCCTGCCCGAAGGGCATGAGCATTTTTCTTTGCCGCCCGCTCAGCGGCAAAGAAAAAAGATACCTCATCTCTGTGTTCTCTGCGTCTCTGCGGTGAAATACGTTCCGTTCGATTTTCATCCGTTTGGAGCGAAGATTCGCTAGTTACTATACCACAAGAGATGGTATACGAATAATGCTTTTCCCACAGCAAGAATTAAGATGAGGGAGAGAAGGTACTATGACATCGATGAGCGCTCCTCAGCACAATGATAGTGGTACGCAAGGCACAGGGAAGAAGATGGGAATTTCCCGAAATGTCGTCCTCGCCGGGTTTACCTCCTTTTTTACGGACATCTCCTCAGAGATGATCTACCCGCTCATCCAGGCATTCGTGAGCATGATTATGACCTCTCAGAAGGCCTTGTTGGGACCAATCCTGGGAATTATCGAAGGGGTCGCGGAATCTACCGCGAGCTTCCTCAAGGTCTTCTTCGGCTACTATTCAGACAGGATTCAAAAAAGGAAACTTCCAGCTCTTGCCGGCTACAGTATGTCGGCCTTTGCAAAGCCGATGCTGATTCTGGCCTCTTTCGGCTGGCACTTCCTGCTCCTCGCCCGTTTCCTCGACCGGGTCGGAAAGGGCATCAGGACCGCGCCCCGGGATGCCCTCATCTCTGAATCCACCGCTCAGGAGACGCAGGGAAAGGCCTTCGGCTTTCACAGGGGAATGGATTTTGCCGGTGCAGCCCTGGGCGCGCTTATCTGCTTTTTCCTGGTCCTGCGGTTTATGGACCCCGTGACCAAGACGATCACGGATCTGGAGGAATTCTACCTTCTGTTTCTCATCTCCGTTGTCCCGGCCCTGATAGGGGTCGTGTTTCTCTCTTTTGTCAGAGAGGAAAAGGCACACCTTGCTCCGGGAGAAAACAGGCAAAAGCCCGTACCGAATCTGAACCTCCGTCGATACGATAAAAACCTGAGAGTCTTTTTCCTCGCCCAACTGATCTTTACCCTCGGGAACTCCTCGAACCAGTTCCTGCTCCTTCGCAGCATGAACCTGGGGCATGCGCTCTCTACCGTTGTGCTCATGTACCTCACCTTCAATCTCTCCACATCGCTCCTTGCAACCTTCTTCGGTTCCCTCTCGGACAGGATCGGAAGAAAAAGGGTGCTTATGGCGGGATACAGCCTCTATGCGGCGGTATACGTCGCGTTCGGTTTTATCGGCCGTGAGACGAACTTCCTCTTGTGGTTCTTCTGGCCCGCCTATGGCGTCTATTACGCGATGACGGAGGGGGTGGAGAAGGCATTCGTCTCCGGTGTCGCGCCAAAGGGTTCACGGGCTACCGCCCTGGGTTTTTACCACACCATTGTGGGAGCGGGGTTGCTCCCGGCCAGTATCATAGCAGGGATTCTCTTCTCCGTGCTCCCCAGCGCACCCTTCCTCTTCGGCGGAGCAATGGCTGTTGCCACCGTGGTTGTTATAGGTTTCTTTGTTAGAGAGGAATGATTCAATGTATCACGATACAAGACCTATTTCCCTTCAGTCAATTTGATTGCACCTGAGAGCACACCCGGACCTTAATGAATGATAAGGCCCACTGTTTTTCCGTGCTTGAGATCCACCAGGCCTTCCTCGCAGATCCTTAAAAAGGGTATGGCAGCGCCGGTAAGGGTATTGATGCTCAGGAGGGGATCGTCAAAGGGAAAGCCGAGTTCCTTCACGGCCTTTTTAATCTCCCCTATCTTGCCCGCAATCTCCTCCACCGGCAGATCGGATATGAGCCCAAAAAAAGGCAAGGGGATCTCCGCCAGGATCCGGCCGGCGGCACAGGCAACGGCCCCTCCCTTGAGCTCGAAGATCCTGTTTACCGCGAGGGCCATATCCTCGTCGTTTTCACCTACCACGATGATATCAGAGGTATCCCAGGACTTGGTGCTTGCAAACGCACCCCTCCTCAATCCGAATCCCCTGATGAGCCCCACGAATGTCTTTCCCGGGGAAAACCTCCTGTCGATAGCTGCAACCTTTATGATGTCCCTCGCCACATCCTGCCTGATCTCGCCGTCAACAACCGGCATAGGGACTATGAGCTCCTTGGTGACCAGGCCCGTCACCTGGTCGATGACCCTCACCTTCACATCCTTGGCGGCATCCTTAACCCGTATGGCGAAATCGGATGCCCGAAGGCTGCGCTTCAGGTGAATGCTGTTCCTGCTCTTCTCCCTGAAGGCGTGCCTTCTCGGGGATTTGAGAAGCTCACCTTCCCGTGCGATAACCTGACCCTTGCTGATCACGTACTCCGCGATAATCTCCCTGGGGTTGGGGATCACCACCATATCAGCATGCTTGCCGGGCGAAATCCCCCCAACGATCCCATCCAAGGAGAAGTACTCTGCGGTATTGATGGTTGCCATCTGCACGGCATGGATCGGATCAAACCCGCACTCAATGGCCTTCTGCACGACCCCTTCCATGTAGCCCTTCTCGAGCAAATCCCTGGGGCTTACGCCGTCGGTTACCAGCATGAGCCTTCGGAGCTCAACGCCCGCATCCCGTATTGTCGCTATGGAGGCCAGATCAGCCCGTACACTCCCCTCCCGTATCATGACGTGCATCCCCAGTCTCAGTCGTTCCAGCACCTCATCTGCCTTAATAGGCTCATGACACGATGATATGCCTGAGGCCGAATATGCCATCAGCCTTCTGCCCTTTGCCCCGGCAGAGTGTCCCTCCAATCTCTTTCCGAGCTTGAGGGTTTCCTGAAAAAGCGGGAAGTACTCTTCCGGCTCCCCTATCACCTTCTGCCAGTAGGATTCGCCCAGGCCGACCACATCATCCCTGGAAAGAATCCTCTTGAGCGTACGCTTTGGGATACCCTGCGCCCGTTTGCTCGTGGAAACCATGGCAGGCGCCGTGGCAAAGAGCTTTATCGGCTGATCTTTCAGGGATTCCAGGAAATCAGCGACTCCCTCGTAGCCCATTACCGGGAAGACTTCCATGCTCTCGGTGATAATGGTCGTGGTGCCGCCGACCATGGCATAGCGGAGAAACTCGGCAACGGTGTAAAGCTGGTCCATCAGGTGGGCATGCCCGTCTATGAATCCGGGAATGATGGTTTTACCCCTCGCATCAAGAACCTGGGTATCCCGGCCGATCGTATCCCCCGGATCGGGACCTACATAGGCGATCCACTCGCCTTTTACGCACACCGAATGCCCCTCCAGCCACTCTCCGGTATACACATTGAGGATGGTTGCATCGAGAAGCGCCAGATCCGCCTTTTCCTTTCCCAGGGTAACATTGATTACCCGTTGCGCCTCCTCTGTCCCGGCTATGGAAACCAATCCGTATCTCTTCATGCGCAATAGCTCCAATAAATTCGGGTCATACTACTTACGGCGCAAGAGGGCCGTCAAGTTATAAAATTGCTTTGCAA
>CAYMFC010000183.1:0-3402 GCA_964389665.1 uncultured Desulfobacteraceae bacterium
CGGTTCACCGCATCGAAAAGGGCAGGGAATACATGGTCTCTGATATCACCGGCGACGAGAACGGCTACAAATTCTTCTCCTGCCGTGAGGTAGCCTCTCTTCGTATCAATGAGGGCCTCCACTATTCCGGGCCTTGATTTGATATCGTCAAGGATCTCCCGGATCTTTTCATCATCAAAGTGCACATCCATCCCTGTCACCGTGCTTCCATCCCTGGAGAATGACCTGACTATGCCGCAATGGCCGGCGATCATACCCACATTTCGATACTCCGGATGAAGCTTGATGCCCTCTATCATGTTATTGATGTCCATGGTATTCACTCGCTTTAGGTGCCTGATGTGTCAACATCGTTGTTGCGCATGCACTATAAAGATGCGGGGTTTCAGTTCAGAACATAATAATTCCCATGAGCCGGAGGTCTTTCATACTATTTCCCACCAGTTCATGTGCATCTTTATTCATCCCCCTCTCTTGTATCGCCGTCAAGATTAAAGAGCTTTCGGGCGATATCCAGATAAAGGTCCTGGGAACCTTTCTCACCTTTGCCCTTGAGAAAGACAATAGGATCATTGAGGAGCTTTTTGGTGATCGATTTCGCCATCATTTCAACGCCGTTCCTCTGTTCTGGAGTGAGGTCCTTGAAACCGGAAAGGGTTTTTTGCAACTCGCCCTGGTATATCCTCTCACATTTCTCTTGAAGCTCTCTGATCGTTGGAACAACTTTGAGTGTCCTGAGCCATGCACTAAACTTAAGGACCTCTTCATCAACCATCCTTTCCGCCTTCATTGCCTCGGCTTGTCGCTTGCCGACGTTGTCATCGATAATCCCCTTTAGGTCGTCGATGTCATAAACAAAGACATTGCCTATCTCGTTTACCCGGGATTCAACATTTCTCGGCACGGCAATATCGATAAAAAACAAGGGTCTATTCTTTCTGCCCTTCATGATTCTCCTGACCTGATCAAAGGAGATGATCGGCTCCGGGGATGCAGTAGAGGTAATGATGATATCTACCCTCAGGAGTTGACTTTCTGTTTCATCGAATGAGATAGCGCTTCCTTGAAACTGTTCTGCCAGCTCCACCGCACGGCTGAAGGTTCTGTTGGTTACCAGCATCTGGGCGACGTTATTGTTCAGCAGATAGGTGGCTGCGAGCTCTGCCATCTCACCGGCCCCGATCAAGAGAACACCTTTGCCCGTAAGGTCACCGAAGATCTTTTTAGCCAGCTCCACCGCAGCGAAGCTAATGGAGACGGCAGAACCTGCGATACCGGTCTCCGTCCGAATCCTTTTCGCGAGCGAGAAGGTCCTATGCATCAGCCTGTTGAGGATCACTGATGAGCTCTTGTTATCCACGGCAATCCGGTAGGCGTCCTTCACCTGGCCCAGTATCTGAGGTTCGCCGACCATCATTGAGTCGAGGCTAGCACCCACCCTGAATATGTGTCGTATGGCCTCCTGATCGTTATAGATATAGAGCAACGGCCTCAGTTCGCCTGGTGCAATGCCGCTGACATGCGAGAGGAATGTTATCACGGATTCCTTGGCCTCTTTTTCCCGTTCGGTTGTGAACAGTATCTCCACGCGGTTACAGGTGGAAAGAAGGAGGGATTCCTTGATGTTTTTGATCGCTTGTATGTCGTGGAAGGCCATGTCACGGTCTTGTTTGCCGAATGAAAGCAATTCCCTCACCTCCACCGGCGCTGTTTCGTGATTCATGCCGATATCGACTATCCGTATCATGGCAACGGTTTTCCCTCCAGGCTCTCAAAGCTGTGATATCCCTCCATGAGAAGGTTCACCCCCAGGAAGGTGAAGATCAGGATGAAAAAGCACCCTATGGCCATGAGGGCGGATCGCCTACCGCGCCATCCTACCGCCATTCTTTGGTGCAAGAGGACCGCATAGCAGAGCCAGGTTAAGAGGGACCAGACTTCCTTCGGGTCCCAGCGCCAGTAGGTACCGTGGGCGCCTTGGGCCACGATCGATCCGATAATCATCCCTATGCTGAGAAGAAGGAATCCATAGCTGATCGCGTGGTAGTTTATAGAGTCCAGGATATTGAGGGAAGGGAGCCTGGCGTAAAAGGCCCCAAACCTCTTGGTCTTTATCTGGCGTTCCTGTATGAGATACATGATCCCGGCGATACAGGCGATTACGAAGATCCCGTCTCCCAAAAGCGAAGCCGTCACATGAACAGGAAGCAAGAGTCCTTTAAAGATAGGGCGCACCGTTACCGCTGAGATGGGGATTGTCGAGGAAAAGATCATCAGGATTACGGAAAGGGGGCCCACGAATGAGCCTAATACCAGAATCCCGAATTTCCACTGGAAGATGATGTATGCGGCCACTATTGCCCATGAAAAAAAGGCCAGCGATGATTTAAAGCTCAGGCCTGGTACCGCTCCAAGATGGTAATACTCGATAAGCAGGGAAACAGTGTGGAGGGCAAAGCCCAGGAGAAGAATCCTGTGGGACCAGAGGCCGGCCTTCTTATTCCTCTTGAGGATAAAGTAGAGAAATCCAGCGGTGGCTGCAAGGTAAAGGCTCAGTGTCAGCCTGAAGAACACGATATCCATCTTACATCCCTGAAAAGACCCGATTCACGATACCTTCTGCGAGAAGCTCTTCCCCTAATAAGGATGAGAGGGTGCGCTTCACGCCCTCGATGTCCCTCTCTTTGATCAAATCCACGAGGGGGGAGTCAACCAATCGTTGAAAGATGACCTTATTATCAGGTGATGGCTTTCCTTTTGAGAGGAGCTCTCTGCGAAGCAGGCCCAGAAGCTCTAGGAACGAGGCGTATTCAGGCCCGAATGTACCCTCCAGCTCACCTCTGATCTTCTTTGCCAGGGCCGGGCTTTTCCCTCCCGTGGATATGGCTATCTGAAGTGCTCCTGCCCTTACCACCGAGGGCATGATAAAGGTGCAATCTCGAGGCTGATCAACGGAATTGACCAATATGCCGCGTGCCTTTGCCTTGGATGCTATTCGGCTGTTGAGCGCGGGATCATCGGTAGCTGCGATAACCATAAAGACACTACCGAGTGACTCATCCAAGGAATCAGCATCTATAAGGCGAAGCTCGCTGCGGTCAACGAGCTCCTTCAGATAGGGGGAAAGGTGGGGTGAGGCGACAGATATGCGGCAGCCGTGGGTGAGGAGGTTTTTGATCTTTCGTTCTGCAACCTCTCCTCCCCCCACAACTAACACGTTTTGATCCTGAAGATCGACAAATATAGGATAGTAGGGCATATTACTCATTCCTCGTTAAAGGATGCGCTCAGTCACGGAACATGGTTCAATACTATATGACAGACGAGCAACCAGCAACGAGAAACCAGTCTCATACATACTGATCTGCCATATCGTTGATGAATCGTTCAATCTCGTCCGGT
>CAYMFC010000184.1:0-3401 GCA_964389665.1 uncultured Desulfobacteraceae bacterium
CCTTCAAATCAAGGTTTCAATCATCTTCTTGATAATCTTTGGATGCTTTGCCACCGTGGGGCATGCCTCTTCCCTGAACGGTCCATGGGACTGGAATACGCCCCGGCAGGCATTCCAAGCACAGGCTGGTCAAAGCTCTGACCCCCTGCGATCCATGGTTGAGCTGCACAGGAAGTATATCTCGCCGATCGACGGCAAGAATTGTCCCATGTATCCCTCCTGCTCGAGCTACAGCCTCCAGTGCCTTGAAAAGCACGGGCTCTTCATCGGCTGGGTGATGACCTTTGATCGTCTGTTGAGGTGCGGCAGGGATGAGCTGCGATTGTCGCCGGAGATAGTGGTGAACGACGAGCTGTTATGCTACGATCCGTTGGAGAATAATGACTTCTGGTGGTGGAATAAACAGTGAATTGAGCAGCTGGCCGGCACGCTTTTCAGGAGCGATCATAGGATGCTTCTTGTTGACCTTCCTTCTCCCTCTCAACTGCTGTGCCGCCTCCGGGGTAGTGCTCGATCCGGAAGGGCAATTTCAATTCGCGGAGCAGTACTTTCAAAGGGGTGAGTACTACCGGGCAATCGGAGAATATGAGCGGTTCATTTACCTCTTCCCCCACGCCGATAAGGTTGAGCTTGCCAGATACCGGATCGGCCTTTCATATTTGAATGGAGAGCAGTACGAACGGGCCATTCAAGCCTTTTACGCCCTCATTGAGGAGTATCAAGGCACCAAGTATGCACTCAGATCTTATCTGGAAATCAGCAAGGCGTACCTCGGGCTCAATCGGTATGCCATGGCCCTCACCGCCTTAAACAACCTCATTACCCTAGCCACCGATCAAGCCCTCAGGGACGAAGCCCTTTATCACAGGGCCTGGGTCTATCTGGAAATGGGGTTGTGGAGCAAGGCAATAGAGAGCTTCGGGAAGGTCTCTTCCCAAAGCAGGGATGAATACAAGATCAAGGAGACCCTGGCGGAGCTAACGGAAGGGGTGCCGGTCAGGACGAAGAACCCCACCATTGCCGGCCTGCTTGCCGTGGTGCCGGGCACAGGACATCTGTACTGCGGAAGGAAGAGGGATGCGTTGATATCATTTTTTCTGAACGGCGCCATGATATATGCCGCGTATGAGGCATTTGATAACGATCTCGTCGCGATCGGCGCGATTATCACCATCTTTGAGCTAGGCTTCTACGGGGGCAATATCTATAGCGCCGTAAGCAGCGCCCATAAGTATAACCGGGATGCGAAAGGGAGGTTCCTGGATGAGATCAGGGAAAAAACGAGGGTGGACATCTCCCTGGGAAGCCCCACCGAGAAATCCCTTCTGCTCTTGTGCCGGTTCCCATTTTGATGGAAGGATTTGCTTTGAACCCAATGGAAAATAATTGCTGAATAGATCGTAATTGCTCAGATAGATAGACTGAAGGGACAAGGCCCTTCGATAAGCTCAGGGCAGTGAGTGAAATTAAACTTCTTCAGCCTTCAGCCTATTAACCTGAAGAATTTAACTATATCAACAATGCTATGACAAGACAACTCATTGAGTGCGTCCCCAACTTCAGCGAGGGGCGAAGAGAGGATGTTATCGAGGAAATCGTATCCCCTTTCCGTGACAGAAAGGATTGCGTCCTCCTGGAGTACCGTGCGGACAAAGACCACAACCGGCTGGTGGTGAGCCTTGCGGGCGGACCAGAGGCCGTTCAGGAGGCGCTCCTTGAGGCGGCTAAGGCAGCGATCTCCCGTATCGACCTGGAGCACCATCAGGGCAGCCATCCCAGGATCGGGGCGGTGGATGTCGTCCCCTTTGTGCCGCTCCAGGATATCACCATGGAGGCCTGCGTGGAGCTTGCCCATGCATTCGGCGCAAGATTTCACCGGGAGACAGGGGTTCCCGTTTACTTCTATGAAGAGGCCGCGATAAGGCCGGAGAGAAAGAATCTTGAAGCCATCCGAAAGGGGCAGTACGAGGCCCTGAAAAAAGAGATAAAGAACCCGGACCGGCATCCTGATATCGGGGAACCCCGATTGCATCCATCTGCCGGGGCAACGGTTATCGGAGCCCGTGGATTTCTTATCGCCTTTAACGTGAACCTGGGGACAGATGATGTCCGTGTTGCCAGAGAGATCGCCAAGGCGGTTCGCTCTTCCGGCGGCGGGCTGGGCCATGTGAAGTGTATCGGCCTTGCGCTCAAGGAACGAGGGCTCGTCCAGGTAAGCGTGAACGTCACTGATTATAAGAAAAATGCCCTCTACCGTATCCTGGAGCTCATCCGTATGGAGGCAGAAAGGTGGGGCGTTCAGGTGAAAGAAACTGAAATCTATGGGATGATCCCTGCAGAGGCGCTCCTAGAGAGCTCATCCTACTATATGCAGATCGCGGAATTCGATCCCCAGCAGGTGATAGAACTTCGCCTCCTCGATATCCTGCGGGATAACCCGGCATGATACGGAAACTCTTCAAAAATGCTCGCATCGTTACCCCGCTTGATCCCGGGAGACCCCTGGCAGGGGAGGACCAGGGGAAGGTAACCCGGATCGAAAGAGGAGCCCTCCTTTGCCATGATGGGATTATCGAGGCGATTGGTGATGGGAAAGAGGTTGCCGCCCATAATCCCGGCCATGACCTGGATGTGGAGGTTGACTGTGGCGGGCGCTGCCTTATTCCCGGATTTGTGGACCCCCACACCCACATGTGCTTTGCTGCGAAAAGGGAGGAGGAATTTTCCCAACGGATTGAGGGAATGGAGTACCTCGAGATACTGCGCCGAGGAGGGGGAATCCTGTCATCGGTTCGGGCGGCACGGGCAGCCTCTGAAGAAGAACTCTTCTCGACAACCCGGCAAAATGCCCTTTCTGCCCTGAAATTCGGCACAACAACCCTCGAGATAAAGAGCGGTTACGGGCTGGAGACCGAGACCGAGCTCAAGATGCTCCGTGTCATCGAACGTATCGGACGCGAAACGCCGCTGGATGTAATACCCACCTTTCTGGGAGCCCACGCCATACCCGGGGAATATGCAAAGGCCCCTGATACCTATGTAGATATCCTCATTGAAAAGATGATACCGGCCGTCTCACAGCAGGGCATAGCCCGGTTCTGCGATGTGTTCTGTGAGAAAGGCGCTTTCAGCGTGGAGCAGAGCCGCCGAATCTTGAGCTGCGCAAGGGAGGCGGGGATGGGGCTCAAGATCCACGCCGATGAGGTGCATGATCTCGGGGGAGCAGGCCTTGCTGCGAAACTGGGCGTTGCATCGGCAGAGCATCTTCTGGCTGCAAACGAGGAGAATCTCCGTGCCATGGCGGAGAAGGAGGTCATAGGGGTGCTCCTTCCGGCAACCGCCTACAGCCTTCGTAAGAACTACGCGCCTGCCCGGAAGATGGTGGGGCTGGGCCTTCCGGT
>CAYMFC010000185.1:0-3386 GCA_964389665.1 uncultured Desulfobacteraceae bacterium
AAGTTGTTGTTCACCAAGAGCGAGAAGAACCCCAGGATATGGCGATAGACACCGGCGAGGATCTCAGCCCTGGCGGAGGAGAAAAATAAGGGGAAAAAGTATCGTAGACCCTCGGGTGTAGCATTTCTTCTCTCAAGGATCAGGTGTACCGCCAACTCCTGTATGGCGTCATCCATAAAAGAGGAGCCCTGAAACGATTGATAGAAGATATCGTCATAAAATACCCTTTCTATGAGAGATGAGAGGGCGTCTATTCGCCTGTTCATCGAGCCTGGGCCCCGGCCTTCCAGCTCCATGGCCATGGCGCGCGATGGGGTTATATAGAGGCAATTCATGGGATCGACATGGTTCAGGCGAAGCTCTTGCTCAAGAAGCCTGTTTCTTGCCTCAACGGTTTGACCTGATAGGTAGGTGATGTGCGTCATACTAAAAATGATTTTGACAGATTTCGCAAAATGATACAAGATGCTATTCAAACGGTTGTCATTGTTCATGGGTTCAGGGTTCAAAGGTTGGGATAGTATCGTAAACATCGCACATCAAAAAATACATCCGTGACTAAAAAAAGACCTTGTATACAACTCCTCCTCCTTGCCCTTGCGTTCATGGTTTTCAATGCCGTTTGTTTCGGGGCCTTATGTTTGGGTGATGACCGGTCAAAGGGAAAGGGGGAGCGCAGAACCTATTTGTCTGATAAGAAGGGGGAGAGAACGATGGAAACGGCAGATTGGCTGTCTGAAGATGAGGGGAACTACCTTGTGATGGTAGCCAGAAGCACCATTAAAAATAGGTTGAACAAGGTGGAGCAGCCGCCAATCGATGGGAAAGGCCTGCCGGAGAAATTTCAGGAACAACTGGGCACCTTTGTAACCATTACCATTGACGGCAACCTGAGGGGCTGCATCGGGCATATCATACCCCGGGAGACGGTGATCGAGGGGATACGGGAAAACGCCATTAATGCCGCTTTCAAGGACCCTCGATTTCCTCCGTTAACGAGGGAGGAGTTCGACAAGATAGAGATCGAGATCAGCATACTCACCGCCCCTCAGGAACTTACCTATAGCGATGCAGAGGACCTTTTGAACAAGCTGAGGCCCGGAAAGGATGGGGTAATTATAAAGAAGGGGTACCATGAGGCCACCTTTCTCCCTCAAGTGTGGGACCAGCTATCCGATAAGGAGGAGTTCTTAACGCATCTCTGCATGAAGGCAGGCCTTTCTCACGATAGCTGGAGGAAGGAGAAACTCCAGGTCTCTACCTACCAGGTTCAGGCATTTGAAGAAGGGAAGGCGAAATAACGCGGGTCTCGGTGTTGCAGTGAGGTGTTGAAACCGTGACACGGGGCCCCTAGCCTCCGTCGGTTCCATGAATCTGACCAGCCTCATCGTCATATCCGTCATCGGTACGGGGATATCCTCTATCGCGATTCAGATCATTACCGTGCGAGAGTTTCTCTCCCAGTTCGCGGGCAATGAGATTACGATCTCCCTCGTCCTCTTTTGTTGGCTGCTCGTGGGTGGGTTCGGCTCCCTTGTCTCGAAATCATTCACCAAAAAGTCGGTGGCTATCTACTCGGTAATCGCCCTGGCAACGGCGCTTTTCCCACTTATTCAGATAAGCGCGATACGGGTGTTCAGGGATACCATCTTCATCCACGGTGAAGCGCCCGGCTTTTACCCCATCTTTTTCTTCATACTCGCATTCAGCGCCCCGTATGCATTTCTGATAGGGTTTCTGCTCCCCTACTCACTTTCCGTTATCAGACGGCAGGGGGGAGCATTTAGCTCGGGGCAGCTGTATATAACCGACAATATCGGCGACATAGCAGGCGGGGTTCTGTTCAGTTTCATCCTGGTATATCTCCTGAGCCCTTTTCAGATCATCGTCATCACATCATCGCTGCTGATCCTTATCTGCCTTGTCCTTCTTATCTATGCAAGGGGATATCTCCTGTTCGCCGTAAGCCTTGCATCGGTTGCTGTCTTCCTTTACGTCGCCCTTGAAAAGGACTTTGAGCTCAAAACCCTTCAAGACCAGTATGGCCAGAATATTGTCAGCTACCGGGAATCACCCTATGGAAGAATCGTACTCACCAGGGAAGAGGGGCAGTACACCATCTGGGAGTCCGGGTCGCCGATCTACTCTACTTTTAGTATTACCGCAGCAGAGGAAAAGGTGCACTATCCCCTCTCCCAGGTCGATCATCTAGAGAACGTCCTGCTGGTGGGCGGCGGCATAGGCGAGACCTTGGATGAGATCTTGAAATACTCCCCCCGCAGCATTGACTATGTGGAACTCGATCCTGCGTTGATCACTACGGCACGCACCTACGGCCTGCTCGATCCCAAGGGGAAGGTCACCACCGTTTTTGCCGATGGAAGGAGATATATCGCCACATCTCATCATCGCTATTCTGCAATTATCCTGGATCTGCCGGAGCCGGATACCTTCCAGATAAACCGTTTTTATACGAGCGAGTTTTTCTCCTGCTGCAAAAAGATCCTGACAAGGGACGGCATTCTTTCATTCTCGCTCCTGGCAAACCCCAATTATCTCTCACAGGAGCAGGTCAAGAAATTATCGTCCATCTACAATACGATACGGGCGCACTTCCGTCATGTGCTCCTCATCCCCGGCGAGGAGATCTACTTTCTCGCGAGCGATGAGGCGCTTTCCGCGGATATCCCGCTGAACTTGAGAAAGAGATCGATTGCCACGTCGTATATCGAGGGCTTTTACCACGGAAACGTGACAACGGAGAGAATCCGGTTCATCAACCAATCCATCGATCCGGATGAGCCCGTGAACACGGACCTTCGACCCAGGGTTATCCATATCATGTTCCAGGAGTGGTTTAGGAAGTACGGGACCTCCCCCAATTGGTTCGTAGCGGTGCTCATCGCAGTGATTGCGGTGTATGTGTCCATGATACGAAAGGAGGAGTTTGTTCTCTTTTCAACCGGGTTTGCCGTCATGGGTGTGGAGATGTTGATCCTGTTCTCCTTCCAGGTGCTCTACGGCTCTGTCTATCTCAAGGTAGGTGTGGTAATCACCTCCTTCCTGTTCGGTCTCCTGCCGGGCGCCATCCTGGGGAACAGGTGGAAGAGCAGGGGCAGGAATAGGCTCATCAAGGCGGAGGCAGGGATGATCCTCTTGCTTACGATCTATCTGGTTTGGGTGGCGTTTTATCGAGCTGTGATGCCGGAGCTTGCCTTTTTCCTGTACGGCTTTTTCTTCTCCCTGCTGTGCGGGGTTCAGTTTCCCATTGCCGCAGAGATGATAGGGGAGGAGAGGAGCCCCGCAGCAGGCCTGCTCGCCGCTGACCTTGTCGGTGCAGGTACGGGAACCCTCGCGATCGGAACCCTTTTGATACCGCTGCTGGG
>CAYMFC010000186.1:0-3386 GCA_964389665.1 uncultured Desulfobacteraceae bacterium
TCATCGACATATGCCTTTCCCTTTCTGATAAGCAGAAGGGCGTACTCATAGAGCTGGCCGAAATAGTCAGATGCGTAGAACTCCCGATCTTCCCAGTCGAAACCGAGCCACCTTACATCTTTCTTGATCGACTCCACATATTCCCTTTCCTCCTTGCTCGGGTTGGTGTCGTCGAACCTCAGGTTGCAGAGGCCTCCGTAATCCCGGGCGAGACCAAAGTTGAGGCAGATCGATTTTGCGTGTCCGATGTGCAGGTAGCCGTTGGGTTCCGGAGGAAATCTCGTGTGTACGCGGCCGCCATGCTTATTCGTCTTCAGGTCCTCCTCGATGATGGTGCGAATGAAGTTCGGTGTGCGGGTTGTATCGGGTGGCGTCATAGCGGAGACTCCTTTCTCAGCCTTAAAAAAATCCCTTGACTCCTTTGAGCAAAATCAAGGGATTAGGTAGTGTCTGGTAGTCCCAACGGGAATCGAACCCGTGTTACCGGCGTGAGAGGCCGGCGTCCTAGACCGCTAGACGATGGGACCATCTTGGCTGGGGGAAAGGGATTCGAACCCCTGTCTGCAGGGCCAGAACCTGCCGTCCTACCCCTGAACGATCCCCCACCTGTAATTTATCATTGTCTCGATCCCTGTGGTAATGTCAAGCAAAATATCACACCATCAATTGAAGGCATCGCCTCAAGAAAACCTGCGTTACCTTATAGAGGAGGGCAATTGTTCCATTTGGCTCGCTGGATTAGATCTCTTGTGGTAAATGATCACAACTCATGAACTACGAGATCACCCACTTCTTCGGTGCTATAGCCCATCTTTCCAGCTTCCAGGCTCTTGAGATCATCTCTCACCACCTTTTTGATGGCGTTTTGTAGGGCTCCGGCCACCTCATTCTCGCCCAGATATTCCAGCATCATCTGGGCTGCCGATATGGCAGCCAGGGGATTTATCTTGTTTGACCCCGCATATTTTGGGGCAGAGCCGCCGATGGGCTCAAACATGGCAGTTCCCTCGGGATTGATGTTTCCCCCAGCAGCAATACCGAGGCCGCCCTGGATGACAGCACCGAGGTCGGTGATGATGTCGCCAAAGATGTTATTGGTAACGATGACATCAAACTGCTCAGGATTCTTGACCATCCACATGCAGATGGCATCTACATGGTGATAGTCGGTGGCGATATCCCTATAGTGTTTGCCTATCTCCTGAAAGACCCTTTCCCAGAGATCGAATTCGTAGGTCAAGACATTGGACTTGCCGCACAATGTCAGGTGCTTGCCCTTATCGCGCTTCCGGCAGCACTCAAAGCTGTACCGAACACAGCGCTCTACGCCTTTCCTGGTACTGATAGATTCCTGGATGGCCACCTCATCGGGTGTGCCCTTCTTAAAGACGCCGCCTATGCCGATGTAGAGACCTTCCGTGTTTTCCCGAACAACAACAAAGTCGATGTCCTGGGGTTCCTTATCCTTAAGGGGGGTAAAAACGCCGGGAAGAAGGGTCACGGGGCGGAGGTTGATGTACAGGTCCAGTTCGAAGCGGAGCCTCAAGAGGATTTCGCGCTCTAAGATGCCCGGCCTTACACCGGGATGCCCTATAGCGCCAAGGTAGATAGCATCCATCTCCTTGAACTCTTGGATTACGTTATCCGGCAGGAGGTTCCCGGTTTTCAAGTAATAGTCCCCTCCCAAGGGATAGGGAGAAAATTTGA
Organism: uncultured Desulfobacteraceae bacterium; assembly: GCA_964389665.1. Classification (GTDB taxonomy): domain Bacteria; phylum Desulfobacterota; class DSM-4660; order Desulfatiglandales; family B25-G16; genus B25-G16. The sequence continues at coordinate 1,708 of CAYMFC010000186.1, forward strand.
ACCGTATACCGTACTTATGAGAGAGGGCGCCCAATACCTTTATGCCTTCAGCCACTACCTCTGGGCCTGTCCCATCTCCTGGGATAACCGCGATGTTATGTTCTTTTGACATAGTGTATCCCCTTACCGCGCTTTTGACAGTTCGTTATTCGCCCTCTTTATCTTTACGTATTCCACCAGCCCGCCTGCCTCTATTATGTGCCTCATGAGATCAGGAAGGGGTTTTGCAAAAAATCTTCTCCCCGTATCTATATCCTCTATCTCGCCTGTTGAGAGATTTACCGACACCATAGCCCCCTCGTTGAGGGATCGAGAGGCCTCGAGGGATTCAACCAGAGGGAGACCCACGTTAAAAGCGTTCCTGTAAAATATTCGAGCGAAGCTTTCCGCGATAATAACGCTTATTCCAGCGGCCTTTATGGCGAGAGGTGCGTGCTCCCTGGAGGACCCGGCACCAAAGTTTTTTCCTGCCACCAAGACATCGCCAGGGGCGACCATGTCCATAAAACCCTTCCGTATGTCGGCAAAACAGTTTTTGGCAAGTTCTTCAACGTCTGATACATTCAGAAACCGGGCCGGGATAATAAGGTCGGTGTCTATATCGTCGCCGAACTTCCATACCGTTCCCTGAAATCTCATTTACCTATCCTCCGGCCCGGCAATACATCCCCGTATAGCCGATGAGGCAGCCACTATCGGGCTTGCGAGGTATACCTCGCTCCTGGGATGCCCCATTCTGCCTATGAAGTTTCTGTTGGTCGTTGAGAGGGCACGTTCTCCCTCTGCCAAAACACCCAAGTGGCCACCAAGACACGGCCCACAAGAGGGTGGGCCGATCACCGCACCTGCTTCAAGCAATGCCCCTATGATGCCCTCCTTGATCGCCTCTGCGTAGAGCAACTGGGAGCCCGGTATGACGATAAGCCTAACCCCCTTTTTTACACTGTGGCCCCTAAGGACCGTGGCGGCATCCCTTAGGTCTTCCAGCCTACCGTTGGTGCATGAGCCTATAAAGACCTGATCCAGCTCGATATTTCCAACCTGCGATAAGGGGCGAACATTGGCCGGGGAATGAGGGAAGGCGACCTGGGGTTCGATTGTATCCACCTCTATCCGGATTACCCTTTCATAGTCTGCACCAGGATCACTGGCGCAGACTGAGGGCGCTCTGTGGGATCGATGAGCCACAAAGCTCAGGGTAATACCGTCCGGCTCGATTATGCCATTCTTCGCGCCGGCCTCTACAGCCATATTGGTCATGGTGAACCTCTGGTCCATAGAAAGCCCTGTGATGACCGTTCCTGAAAATTCCAAGGCTCGGTAGTTGGCTCCATCCACCCCCAACATACCCAGGGTGTAAAGGATGAGATCCTTGCCCCGTACCCATGGAGAGAGGCCACCCTCGTAATGAATCTTGATGGTCGGCGGCACCTTAAGCCAGGTTTTACCGGTCGCCATGATTACCCCGAGATCGGTGCTTCCAACGCCGGATGAGAATGCTCCCAGTGCCCCGTAGGTGCAGGTATGGCTGTCAGCACCGATAACCAGATCACCGGGCATAACCAGACCCTTTTCCGGCAGTATCACATGCTCGATCCCACCCTGCCCCATCTCATAGTAATGTACGATACCATGGCGTGCGGCGAATTCCCTCATGGCCTTGGCCTGTTGGGCGGAGT
>CAYMFC010000187.1:0-3355 GCA_964389665.1 uncultured Desulfobacteraceae bacterium
CATGGGGGCTCTTGATGAGCGCCGAAACCTTGTGCTCCGGGTTATTGAGATCGCCAAAGGTAATGGCCTTCGTGGGGCAGGCCTCGGCACAGGCGGGAATGTATTCATCTTCCTTGAGATCCCTGCTGCCCTCTGCATATGCCCTGGCCTTGGCCCTCATGAGCCTGTGGTGGCAAAAGGTACACTTCTCCACCACCCCTCTCATTCTCGGACTAACCTCCGGCGAGAGGTACCGATCCATACCGTTTGGGAAGGAAGGGTCATACCAGTTAAAGTCCCGTGCGTGGTATGGACATGCGGCCATACAGTACCTGCATCCTACACACCTCGTGTATATCTGGCTCACGATGCCGGTATTCGGATCCCTTCTGGTTGCCGTTGCCGGGCACACGGGCACACACGGCGGATTGTCGCACTGCATGCACGGCCGCGGGAGGTACACGACCTCGGTATCCGGAAACCCTTTCCCATTGGTTATCTGGTAGATCTTGAGCCAGTTTATATTCCTCGTCTTATCCGATTCATCATGGAGCACGGAGACGTTATTCTCAGACGAGCAGGCAACCACGCATGCCCCGCAGCCGATACATCTATCCAGGTCAATGACCATCCCATATCGAGTGCCCTTGGAATTGTCTTTGCGTTTCATAATCGATCCTTTGTCCGGTGAAGCTCCTCCTTGTCAACGAGACACGGTACGCAACCGCGAGCCGACGTTATACCTTGATCACCTTCACCCTCGTATTCCACCAGATTGGCTGCCCGCTCAAGGGATCCTCAACCCTCTCGATTATCTCATAGGGATTGGCGCCCTTTCCTTTGAGATACCTGTCATAGGCAGTGTGCCCAAGGCCCACGGGCATAAAGACAATGCCCGGCATCGCACCCTCAAAGAGGTGGATCCTCGCCTTTAGTTCTCCCCGCCGGGAACGGAGCATGACCCTCGAGCCTTCCAAAAGGCCGTATTCAGCCGCGGTCTTTGGGTTCACCTCCACGAAGAGATCGTCTCCCGTGAGCTGATAGTCGAACAGGGTTTTATTTAAAAACGGCGTGTTTCCTATCCACCCGCTCGCCAGGTTGATTAATTCAGTGGGGAAAAGAAGCAGGGGATATCCCTCCTTATCCGCCCCTGATTGCGTCTTCTCGTAGTGGGGCATGTATACCTCATCCCCACGCGCGGCTACCCCCATCCCTTCTAAGGTATCGCCAAGGGATCCGCCTTTCGAGCTGTCCTTGATCGCCGCCTCGATAGAGGAGGAGTAAAACTCGAATCTCCCGCTGGGTGTTCGAAAGATCTGCTCCCAACGACCGTACGAATGCGATGGCATGTACCAGCATCCGCCCGCCTTGAGATCCTCCCACATGGATGGGAAGGACGAAGGACCTGTGCCCTGGGCCCGGCCCTTGTCCAATTGCTTCCAAACCGGCGCTGATCCTCCCGGAGAGCTCTGGCCGGCTCCTGAATCAAAAAGCCCCTTGACCCTCTGCTTTACCGCCTCTTCGAAGTTGGCCCACTGAAAGGAGCGTGCCACGGAGCCCCCTATCCCTTTGGCCGCAGCAATGATCACGTCCCCGCTGTGTCTCGTCATATAGAGCGGTCCCGCCACCGGACGCGAAAGCGCATACAGGGGATATTGAATCCCGGTCGGCCAGACGATGTCGGTCATCTTCTCGAGATGGGTATGATCGGGCAGTATCATGTCTGCCATAAGCGAGGTCTCATCCTTAAACGGAGAGAGGCTCACGATAAAGGGTACCGCCTTCAGGGCCTCAGAGAAGTCTCGGCTATCCGGGACGGTATGGATCGGGTTTGCAGAGCATACCAGAAGGGTGTCGATCTGCGAGCCGGAGCTTACCGACTCTGAAAAATGGTGAATGAGGCTTGCGGCAAAGGGATATCGCGGGCTTCCCGCGTAATCTATTCTCGGTTTTTTGAGCCCATCCGTTGCCGCTGAATCACGTTCCACTTCAGGCCACTCTGAAAAAGGAAGCGTATCGGATACCAGCACCCCTCCCCTCTCGTTAATCCTCCCGTGTAACGCGTTGAGGGCATGCACGGCCATGTGCTCGTAGAGGCCTCCGGGCAACTGGCCCTTTCCTCTTCCGGCTATGGCAATGGGGGCCTTTGCCGCCGCAAATCGCCTGGCAACATGAATGATGAGCCCCTTCTCGACCCCGGTAATCCTCTCCACATCCTGGGGAGCGTATTGCTCCAACAGCAGCTGCGAGAACCCCTTGTGCGTAATCCCTTTTTCCCCAACCCAATCCTTGAAACCGAGGCTGTGATCCTCTATGAATTCCTTATGGTAGAGCCTTTCTTTGACCAGCACATGGGCGATGCCTAGGGCGAGGGCCGCCTCTGTTCCCGGAAATGGGGCGACCCAGAGATCGGCCTTCATGGCGGTATCAGAGGCATTAGGATCGATCTGGACCACAAAGGTCCTCTCCTTGGGTCCCCGTGAAACCCACTCTCCCCAGGCATGGAGCACCCTCCCGGGGGCTCCCCAGCCGTCGAGCAGCCCACAGCCGAAGCTCAGGACGAAATCGGAATTCTCCAGATCGAGCGCCACGGGGCCGTCGCTGCCCTGCATGAGGAGCTGAGCCATGGCAGAGGTATCTTCTTGCCCCGTAAGAGCTATGTAGTTCGGGCTTCCTATAGCATCGAGCAGCCTTCTTATAAGCAAGGCCATAGTTGATCGGGACTGGTTTCCATCTATCGCCGCCAATCTCTCAGGGTTGCCGCTTTGCCGCAATCCCCTGATCCTCGCGCTCAGTGTATCGATGGCCTCTGTCCAGGAAATCTCCTTCCACGTATCGGACCCCCGAGGCCCGACCCTCTTCATGGGGGACTTCCACCGAATGCCTTCGTTATAGAGGATCTGCTGGCCTGCCATACCGAGCGGGCATATTCCCCCTCGATTGACCGGGTAGTCCTGTCTTCCCTCGATCTTGACCACCCTGTCGCCGACCTTTCTCACCGTAATGCCGCATGCGCCTGGGCAGAGCGTGCATACGGTGTCTACATGGGAGATCTTTCCCCTGGCCGGTATCGGCACCCATGACCAGTTTTGGGTCCATATGGCAATATCATCGATAAGCTTCCAGGGAAGAGGCGAAAGCAGCGTTCCCCCCAGTCCTCCTGCAACGAATTTGATGAAATTCCTTCTATCTAACTCCATGTCCTCAACCCCTATTTATGGCACACAAAGCAGGCGTTGTGACGTTCCTTGCCCCTTTCCTTGTGGCAATCGGCGCAATCATCCATCTTCATGCGGTCCCATGGATTTTTCTTGTATCCCAGGATGTTTCTCCCCCAGATATCAATGCTGTACCGGCTGATCCTGTTCACCTTGTA
>CAYMFC010000188.1:0-3324 GCA_964389665.1 uncultured Desulfobacteraceae bacterium
TGCCGTCCTTTATGCCGATGGATACTACCTTTTTTCGAGACAGGAATATCTCGAAATCAATGCCCTCAGTCCTGCTCAGGCGATCGGAAATAGCTTTTATTATCTTGTTTTTCTCCATGGTTCATTTCTTGAGAGTAATCTGTGGTGATCGTTTATAGCTCCAGGATCATGGCGATTTCATCACAGTCAGGGAATTTCGGGCAATAAATGCAATCGGCCCAGATCTTATGGGGCAGTTGTGATTTCTCTATCTCCCTAAAGCCAAAACGGGCGAAGAATTCCCTTGTCATGGTTAGCACGAATACCCTTGAGAGACCGAGTTGGACCGCCTCTGCCAGGCAAGCCTCGACGAGCTTGGAACCGAGGCCCCTTCCCTGCGCCTCCTCAACAACAGCCAGGGAGCGCATCTCCCCTAAATCCTCCCATGATATGCATAAGGTGCATGTCCCCATCAGCATCCCATCCTCGCCTTCTTCCGCCACATAGAAATCACGAAGGTGATCGTAAAGCTCGTACAGAGAACGGGGCAACAGGAGGGCCTGGTTCGCATAATGGGAAAGGATCTTATGGATGGATTTCACATCCTTTATTCTTGCCTTCCTGATAGTGGGCATACCTGGCTGTTGGTTATTCATGTTTCGTTGCTCCTTTGAGATCGATCACTGCCGTTTTGTTACTCGCTGTGGGGATACACGATAAAGGGTTTGAACCCCTCCTTTTCGCTCAAACGTGCAGCAAGGCTTTTTGCCTGATCAGCGCTGCTCAAGGGGCCACAGCGGACCCTGTAATATTCCTCACCCTTGATAAAGGTTTTATAGGAGTACGCAGGATACCCGGCTTTGATTAATCTCTCAACCATCTGTTCTGTTCTTCCCCTGTCCTTGAGTGATGCAACTTGCACGCTATAGTTGCCGTCCTTGTCCTGGACCTCTTGCGCCGTCTTCATCTTCTTCGGAGGATTGGGCATTTCCTCACGAGGTTCTTGAGGAGGGGGCTCGCTCCGTGGCTTGGGTTTAGCATCGGTGAGTTGGTTATAAAATGTAAGCTCTTCCTCCTTTATGCGCGGCGCATGATCGGCCTTGTTGCCCTGTTTATCGCTGGCTGCCTTCCCCTTGAAACCCCAGAGCCCCTCCATCCTATCGGGTAAAAACCCCCTGCCAACCATGATGCCCAGAGCGAACACCCAGGCAAGGATAAAGATACATCCCATACCGGAGAAGAGCAGAGAGGTCAAAGAGAATTGAAGGAGGTATCTCTTTTTTGGCTTTTCCGGGACCGATTTCTTGTTCGCCATCGTCTCCAGTCTACATCGCTTCAGGGGCACTCACCCCGAGGAGGCCGAGGCCATTTTTTAATACGATCTTCACAGCGCTGGCTAGGGCAAGCCTCGCCTTGCTCATATCCTTATTCTTGGTGATAATCCTATGACGGTTGTAGTATCGGTGAAAGGCGCTTGCAACCTCCGTGAGGTAATAGGTCAGCCGGTGGGGCTCCAAGGCAGTAACTGCCTCTTCGACGAGGGAGGGGAACTCGGCTATCTTCCGGATGAGCGCTATCTCCTCATCGAGCACAAGCCTTTCAATAAACGGGCCGGGACCCTCGGGAAGACGAAGGTCCCGCTCCGCCGCCTTTCGAAAAACGCTACAGATCCTGGCATGGGCATATTGGACGTAGTACACAGGGTTCTCGCTGTCCTTTCTCTTTACCAAGTCTATGTCGAAATCGAGGGGTGAGGTATGGTCTTTCGTCAAAAATACGAACCGTACCGCATCAACTCCCACCTCATCGACGAGCTCTTGAAGGGTCACGTATCTGCCGGACCTCTTCGACATCTTTACCTCGGCTCCGCCCTCCCAGAGCTTCACCAACTGTATCAAAAGCACCTCGAGCCAGCCGTCCGGTATTCCCTCTGCCATGAGCGCGGCCTTTACCCTGTTTACATAGCCATGATGATCCGCTCCCCAGATATTGATCACCTTGTTGAAGCCCCTTTCCCACTTATCGAGGTGGTAGGCGATATCGGTGGCGAAATAGGTGAATTCCCCGTTCTTCTTTCGGAGCACCCTATCCTTGTCGTCACCGAACAAAGAGGTCCGTACCCACACTGCCCCATCGGCTTCATAGAGCATGCCCTTGTTCTCGAGCAATTGAAGCATCTGATCGATCTTGCCCGACGAGTAGAGGCTGCTCTCCTTGAACCAGAGATCAAAGGAGACCCTGAAGTTCGCCAGGCATTCCTGAATCTCTTTCAGCATCCGTTCATTGCCGAGCTCAGATAACAATGCCACTGCCTCACGTGTGTCGAGCCCATTCAGGCCCTGCTCCTTGGCCAGATCCAGTGCCAAATCCTGGATATACTCACCCTGGTATCCATCAGGGGGGAAAGGATAGGATGGATCTGAGTGCTGTCTCCACTTGCTGTAGATGGATTCCCCAAGCAGGGCAATCTGTTGGCCCCCATCGTTTATGTAGAATTCGCTGCTTACCCGATAGCCGCTGAACTCCAAGAGGCGGCACAATGAGTCCCCCAATGCAGCGCCACGGCCGTGGCCGAGGTGGATGGGGCCGGTGGGATTGGCGCTCACGAACTCCACCATGATCTTCTCATTCCGTCCAAGCCGGTTTCGGCCGTAATCATGGGCGAGTTCCAGTATCTGTGCGAGCTGGTTATGCCATTGCTCGGTTGCCACGAAGAAATTGATAAACCCGGCGCCGCCTATCTCCGCCCTCGCAATCAGGAGGTCGCCATCTACCAGGTGAGCGATAATCGTTTCCGCGATATTCCTGGGGTTCATCCTCTGTCCGCCGGCCATGGTCATGGCCAGATTCGTGGCGAAATCCCCGTGGTCCGGATTGTTGGGGATCTCGATCGCAAATCCAGGCATCTGCATCTCATGCAGGCAGCCCTCCCTGAAACAGAGATCCACGGTATCCGTAAGGATTGCGGCTATTTTCTTCTTCATCCGGTGATTCTCCCTCATTTCCTATCGGAAGAGGTGTGAAGGGCCACCTCCACGATGAAAGCCCTTGCCCTCGGCCATGTGTCCTGCAGAAAAGGGAAATCAGTATCACCATAGGAGTGGTGCCCATAATCACCTGTGAAAATAGCGGATAACGGATGCAATATCAAGTACTATGTCGGTTCGGTTCATTTGGTTCCGGGCTCCGCGCGCCAGGCCATCCATCTCGGCTATTCCGCATTGTACCTTTCTTTTCCATGACCTTGACGAGAATCGGAAGCATTTGACATTTGTATGAGATTCGGGCAGGTATACCCTTAGGCTCATTGCATGATGAATATTTAACTACAGTGGTTAGTCGTCA
>CAYMFC010000189.1:0-3264 GCA_964389665.1 uncultured Desulfobacteraceae bacterium
GCCTTCCAAAAATAGCCGATAACCCCGCTCTTCTCATCGACATACCTCTTTCGGAATGAGAACTCGACGGGCATATCGATGGTCATCGAGTCGAGATCACAATCCGTGACATCAAACCAGAACCTGCCGCCTCCATCGAAATCGACAAGGGCGTAGATTGCAGGCGGGTGCGGCGTGAAGGACAGAAGATCGCCGGTGAAGCTGAATACCCTGGCCTTCCTGCCAGAAAACCGGTATGGCTCCATCTCATCGATTGCCCCGCAGTCGGGATTCACGCATACCCGCTGCGCTGGATATTGGGGTGTTCCACACCGGGTGCACCGTGTTCCGCACAGCCCTATGATCTCCCGCCGGTCTCTCCAGACCAGGGACAACGCCGTAAAGGGAACCGCCTCTGCCCTGATCCCCCCTTCGGGCGTGATCAGGTTCTTAAAGGCCAGGTATTTTTCGTAGCTGACAAGATCCCTCGTTACCTCCAGGTACCGCTTCATTCCCCTTGTTCGACCCCTGAGCCTCTCGATCTCCTCGGTTACGCGAAACAGGAGCGCATCACTCCCGTTGCCGAAGCCGGCTACTACCAGCACATCGCCCGGCCTTGATTCTTCCAAGGCAGAGATCAGCAGGTTCAAGGGATAGGGGGTGCCGGTATTTCCCATGACCGTCATCAGGTGGTCCTGAACCTGAGATTGGTCCAGCCCCATTTTTGTGCAGATTGCGGCATGATCCCTGGGGTACATACCGGGAAAGATCACCTTCGAGATATCCTTCACATTGATGTTGTATCTTTTCACAAGTCCTGCAACGGCCTCAAGGATAAACTTCCGGTAGCCCTCCTCCCGTCCAAACCGATCCTCCCAGGCCCTATCGGTCCTGTCATGCTCCGCTCTCCAATGATCGGGAAAATCATAGGAGACGCTGTATGAGCCCTTATATTCTGCGATTATTCTGCCGCTCCCCACCACTATGGACGCAGCACCGTCGCTGAAGCTCAGCTCTTGAGAGCTGCCGGGTTTCCCGAGCCGCGCATCCGATGCACACACCAGGATATCTGCTGAGGAGTCTTCATCGATACCGTTGAGCGCGGCAATCAATGCGGCGGTGCCGGAACCGGTTGAACCGGAAAAATCGGCTGTTCGGATAGCGCTGTCGAGATCTAAGGCCGTTCGTATGATATCGGCACACCCTCTCTCCCTAAACGGCGAGGTGGTTGTGGCGAAATAGAGGCCTTTAACGTTACTCCTGTCATGGATCTCCAGGCAGTTCATCGCTGAAGCCACGCCCATGGTAAGGCTGTCTTCATCCCAGTTGGCCACACACTTCTGCCCCTTCATGAAGGAAGCCCGATTGAGCCATCCCATACTTTTACCGATGATCTCCCTGCCTATTCGGTACAGGGGGAGATACCCGCCATACGAGACAATGCCTTTCATAGGATCTTCGACCTCCTTTACCTCTTTCCTCCCTCGGGGAGTTGAACACCAGGGGGAAAGCCGGCGATAAGAGACCAACTAGCGGTCGTCTTGGTGAGCTAGAAACACGCGCTTTTCCTTCCGAGCTAAGGGATTATTACGATGCCGGAGAGGAAAAGCGCGCTCTGTTGAGGCACAGGGCATAGCCATTGATACATCCTGGCTGAACGCCTCATGGGGCGGTGAATACGTAGTTGAGCTGGCCATTCGGCAGTGTGTTGCTCACGGCTTTCACCCCCATTCCCACCTTGAGATCCTTATAGGGCATGTCCTTTGCTATCCTTCCGAACACCTTGTAATCGCCGTAATCCACGAGGGCAATAGTATAGGGAAGATCATCCTCAAATCCCACGGGCCCATAGGTAAGCTCGCTAAAGCTCACGAGCTTTCCGGCCCCGGAAACCTCAAACCACTCCATGTTGCTCTGCAAGCACTTGGAGCAGTCCGAACGCGGAGGAAAGAACGTAGCTCCGCAATCCTTGCATCTGGTACCCATTACCTTTCCCTGCTCGAGGTAGGTAATGAAGTCATTCGTCTTGCTGATAGCTGTGAAGCTCACGGTACCGAATTTCTTAAATCTATCATCCACTTCCTTCTTGGCCATTTTCTCACCTCCCCAGGATGGTTACATTCCCATAAAGGCCGACACCGCCGATATTATGGACAAGCCCAATCTCCGGATCTTTCACCTGCATCTCTCCTGCATCTCCACGGAGCTGGAGCACGATGGTCCTGACCTGAGAGCCACCTGTTGCCCCAATGGGATGTCCTTTGGAGAGCAGGCCTCCATCGATGTTCACGGGAATGCTCCCCTCTTTGTATGTCTCTTTTGACGCGATCAGGTCCTTGCCTTCGCCGGGCTTCGCGAATCCGAGGTTCTCATAGGCCATCATCTCCGCAATGGTAAAGCAGTCGTGGACCTCGGCTACATCGATATCCTTCGGCCCCAGGCCAGCCATCTTGTATGCCTGTTTCCCTGCTTCAATACCTACTGACAACCCAGTCAATAGGGCCCTGCCGGCCATGTTTACCGCCTCGGAGGCGGCGCCGATGCCCAGGATCCATACCGGCTTCTCGCACATGGCCTTGGCCTTTTCCTCGGATGCCACTATGATGCAGGAACTTCCGTCTGCATTAGCGCAGCAATCACCTACCCTTAAGGGCCTCGCCACAGGAGCGGAAATATTGCTCTCGGGATCGGTGAACATCTCCATGGTCACCTCTTTTCTGTATACGGCCTTCTCATTGATCTGACCATAGGTAGCAGCCTTCACTCGTATCCTGGCGAGATCCTCGAGGGTTGTCCCGTACGTGGCCATGTGTGCCTGCGCATACATGGCATAGTATGCGGGCATCATGGTACCAAAGGGTGATTCCCACTGAATATCAGCCCCTCTCCCCATCCTCTCCTGGGACTCACTGGATGAGATCTCAGACATCTTCTGAAAGCCTACGATTGCCACCACGTCGTGCAATCCCGCCTTCACCATGGAATAGGCAACCTTTAAGGCAGAGCTGCTCGAGGAGCAGACCGACTCAATGTAGAAGGTGGGCTGTGGGATGAGGCCCAGATACTCGGCGATCACACCGGCCGGAGACCTCTGCTTGTCGTACTCCGGGGCAGAGGCGATTATCGACGCGTCTATATCCTTTGTCCCTATCTTGGCATCCTCTATGGCCTCCTTAAATCCCTCAAAGGCAAGCTCCCGTATGGAGCCTGGATACCCTCTCACAAACTTACTCTGTCCAACACCAATTATGCCGACTCTTCCCATAGTTGTTCCTCCTTTTGTTA
>CAYMFC010000190.1:0-3237 GCA_964389665.1 uncultured Desulfobacteraceae bacterium
CACGGCAAGGCATTAACCCTGATGCCCTGCGGGCAAATCAAGGACCGTCCCCGCCCGCCTCGCCTGAACGAGAGTGATGGCGGGCAGGCTTCCTATTTCAGCCTTTGGATGCTTAAAATCTACCAAGATTCCCACCCATATTTGTTACTATCCATGATCGCGAAGCGATTGCATATTCTGTTGGGCCAAGTCGGCCCAACAGAAAAAATCTGTCTGCGTGGGTCTGCGGTTAATTATTTTGAATTGATACCGATTACCCCTCATATTCGGCAAGGGCCTTTAACCCGGCAGCCAGAGGCCGCTGAACCGCTATGATTATGAGCACCAGAGCCAGAAAAAAGGAGCTCACTATCCAGAACCACTGAAGATAGGTGATCGCCTCCCCTTTGAAGTGTGCGGATAGTATGGTGTAGACAGGCCCTGCCTCCAACACGACAACCAGGGCAATGAACACCGAACTGGTTATCATGTACATGACCCCCCCGAAGCCCGTAGCCACCGTGGCGATATTTTCATGTTTGAAGTTGGGATACATGGCGCCGAAGCCGATACCCAGGGATACGATCCCGAAAACCAAAAAGAAAATGGTCCCAGTGGATAACGCCATCATAAAGGCAGTCACCTTCAAGAGGTAGTTGGTAGCGATGATGAGCAGCTCGGCCAGGATAAGCATGGGGATAAGATAGGCGACGTATTTGGACCAGAGGAAACGCTTTGCCGTAATAGGGGAGGAGAGGATAATCCAGAACGCGTTGCCTTCGAGGCTTACTGCCGGAAAGATAAATCGGGCAGAGAGGGCTGAGATAACAAACCCGGCCAAGCCGATATTCAAGAAGGATAGGGCATTTTGAAGATAGATGGATTGAATCGGGCTTCGCTCCAGGGGCAGCACGCTGAAGTTATAGAGGTACACCACCACCAGTGCGCCCAACAGGAGCAACTGGGACCACTGGCTGTTATCCCGGAAAAAAACCTTCACATCCTTAGCTATCAAGGAGGTGGCTTCAGAGCCCAACGGTCTTGTGATTGCCGAAACCATCTTCTCAAGGATCTTTCTGCCGGCACGGCTTCTTCTCTTTGCCTCCTGGGCCTTTGAGAAACCGCTGAAATATATCAGCTCTGCCATCCAGAGATCGATGACCACCAGAGCCCCGGCCGTGGTCCAGAGCAGGAGGCCGTTGAACATCTGAGACATCGGGGAACCGGTTACCTTAGCCCATAGAAGTTCCGCTGCCCAGCGGCTCGGCAGATACGGTGAATCGGGCCCCTTTAGTGCTCCTAGGTATTGGGCAACGCTCATGAACGTGTCAGGGTTGACCAGCCTCTCGGGCCTCAGGAACCGGAACAGCAGATAGAGCATGACGATCAGGATAACCGTAAGAAACATGGTAATATCCCGCGCCCTCTGGGCGGGGAAGAACCTCACCAACATCATGATCACCATGATGCCCAGGCCGGCAGCGATAAGAATCAATGGGAAAGACACATAGATCAGGCTCAGATAATACTCCAACCCGGCACGGTACACGATCCCGTATGCCATAACTACCGGGAGGCCGAATACCAGCGGCATCCATGAGCTATCGAGTATCGTATAAAAGGCGCGACTCAGAAATAACTCGGGCAATGCCGCTGGAGAAGCGTGACATAGTTCCAGATCCTGAGATAGGTAGAGGTTCGAGAAAGAGGTTATGATATGGCTGAAGATCAACATGGAAAAAAAGATCAGAAGGACCATGGACAGGAGATGTCGCGCAAGGATATCCCCGATGAGCTCCTGGGAGGAAAAATATACGAGTATCCTGTGGACAAAGAAATAGAGGGTAAACCAGAACAAGACCCCTCCTGCCGCGAGTGCGAAGATCTTTATCCTCCTTTTACCCTTCGCCCTCCTCAGGCTATTCCGGAACCCCATAAGCCTCGGCGAAATGAGAAGCGCAAACAGCCTCACCGTTATTCCATCCCTGCGGTTATCTTCAGGAAAATTTGCTCCAGATTACCCGTTACGCCAGCCTGTCGCCCCAGCTCCTCCGAGGTGCCTGCTGCCACAACCCGGCCCCTATGAACAATCGCTACCTCCCCGCACACCTCCTGGGCCAATGTTAATGTGTGGGTCGACATAAATACCGTGGACCCTTCCCTTGCCCACTCTATAAATATATCCTTCACGAGCTTTGCCCCCTTTGGGTCCAGCCCGACCATCGGCTCATCCACGATGATCACCTTGGGTTCGTGTATCATGGCAGCGGCGATCACGAGCCTCTGTTTCATGCCATGTGAATAGGCCTCAATAAGCTCATCCGCCCACTGCGTTAACTCGAAGGTGGTGAGCAGGCCGTCAATCCTCTCATCTAAGGCATCCCCGCTTATTCCATACAGGCCTGCCTTAAACTTGAGAAACTCCTTGCCGCTGAGCTTCTCATAGAGAAAGGGGCGATCAGGAATAAAGCCGATCATCATCTTTACCCTGGATGGTTCCCTGGCGATGTCCAGGCCATTGATCAGGATTCGCCCTTTGGTAGGCTTCAAGATGCCTGCCATCATCTTTATGGTCGTTGTCTTTCCCGCACCGTTGGGTCCTATGAAACCAAAGATCGTTCCCTGAGAGATCTGGAGGTTCAGGTCATCGACAGCCGTTATTCCGCTGTAAACCTTGGTAAGGTTCTCTAAGGTAATCATCGATAGTCCAAAATGGTGAGGGAAAGGTTTCCGATCATTCCTACGATCTGTATCTGTTTCTCTATGCCGCCATCAACGAGCTTGATATGGGTCGCATCAGCCGGCATCTGGTTAAGGGTCGCATCCATGGAAATCCATCTGTCGAAATATGCCTCATTCCAGGCATGATAATAAAATTTACCATCTTTGTAAATCAGGCCCGCAGCCATTCTCGCCGGTATCCCAACGGCCCGTAATAACGCTGTAAGAAGCGTTGCGTGTTCGTTGCAGTCTCCTTTTCTATGCTGTAAGATCTGCCGCGCATCCGGAATAGATACGAGCGGAGTCTTCTCCAGGCTCTCAAAGACCCATTCCGTAAGCATCTTCGCAGCCTCATAAGGCTCGGTAGTTTGCCCCACAATCTCCTCGGCAATCGAGATTATCTCCTCATCTCCGGATTGCAGAAACGCTTCCGGCATGACATAGGGCATCAGCCCTCCATCCCCGCCCCTATAAGGAATGTCATAGGAAGCCGTAAAGGGAGGTCTCTCCTTTATCACCTTTAAAACCCCGGCCTCC
>CAYMFC010000191.1:0-3181 GCA_964389665.1 uncultured Desulfobacteraceae bacterium
TGAATATGCCGCCTGATGGAAATCCTTACCTGATCAAGTTCTTCGCCATTTTTATCATTCTTTTCGGCATGAGCGCCCTGCTCTATGGTATCGGCGTTATGACTGAATATATCGTCTCCGGTGAACTGCTGGATGAGCGACGCAGAAAGAGCATGCAGAAACTCATCGCCTCCCTGCGCAACCACTACATTATCTGCGGAGTTGGAGAGACGAGCCTTTATATGATGCAGGAGTTGGAGAAGACCGAAAGGCCCTTCGTGGTCATCGAAAAATCAGGAGAGCGTATTCGGCAAATCCAGAACCAATTCGATGAGCTTCTCTATATCCAGGGCGACGCCACACATGACGAAATCCTTGACCAGGCAGGACTCGAACATGCCGCAGGGGTTATCACCTCCCTGCCCGACGAAAAGGACAACCTCTTTGTCGTCATGTCATTGAGCCAGAAGAAGAGAGAACGCGGTTTTACATTCAGGATCGCAGCAAAGTGTACGAATTTTGAAAAAATGGCCCCAAAGATACAGAGCGCAGGGGCAGACTGCGTTATCTCCCCTGAGTACATAAGCGGCAGAAGAATGATATCGGAGATGTTCAGGCCATCGGTAACCACCTTCCTTGACCGCATGCTCAAGGATGATCGCGCCGTCATGAGAGTCGAGGAGGTCACCGTCTCACCTGATTCATCTCTTGCGGGAAAAAGCCTAAGGGAAACGCGTATCAGCACGAGGGTCGGCCTCTTGATCACCGCGGTAAGAAAGGGCGGAAAGGGCGAGTTTATCCACAACCCCACTGCAGATCAGGCAATCGAGGAAGGTGATGTCCTTATTGCCATCGGTGCCATGGATAATATTGTGGCCTTACGGAAGCTCGCGAGGGGGAGGTAGGGGAGAAGCATGGAAGGAGAACTTCGAAATCATATCATTATATGCGGACTTGGGGCAACGGCCATGCAGATTATCGAGGAGCTGGAGTCCCACCGAAAAAAATCCGTGGGAAAGGATACGTTAATCGGCGAGGTGATGCTCCGTGAGTATCTCGTCATCGATAGCTCACAGGAGGTCATTGACAAGACGGTAGCTAAATGGCCGGACCTATTCTACATCGTGGGCGATGCAACGGATGATGACATCCTTGAACGCGCATACATTAAAGATGCTTACGGCATCTTCCCGGTCCTTCACAGCGAGAAGGATAACCTCTACATTACCATGGCCGCCCGCCAACTCAATCCGCGCATAAGGATTGTCGCCAGAACAGCCGATGTCGTTAACATAGGCAAAAAATTGTTTAAAGGCGGTGCAAACTCGGTTATCTCACCGAACTCCATCGGGGGGCTCCGCCTCGTCTCAGAGATTGCCCGGCCCCATGTGGCCGATTTTCTCGATGAGATGCTCCGCGATAAAAACACCCGGCTCAGGATCGCGGAAGTAGAGGTCCAAGGAAAATCGATCCTCTGCGGGCTTACCTTGAAGCAAGCCGGCCTGCCTGAAAAATGCGGGCTTCTGATAATCGCCATAAAAAAACATGATGATCGATTCTATACCTATAATCCCCCTGCTTCCGCGCGGGTTGAACCCGAAGATACCCTCGTTGCCCTTGGGTACACGGATCAGATCTTTCAGTTGACTAAGCTCGTAAAGGCACAAGAAGGGTCTCACGGCTAGACGCTTGCCTTTGGGGAACCGGTCCCCTTCAGGCATTAACCCCTTGGCATAGAAGCGCATGGATCAAGCCACGCGCACACCTTCACTTCGCAAACGCTAACTAAATCCTTCCACCCCACAGCAAGCGTGCCCAAGGACCTCATCAGGCACATCGATCGAGGATGCGGCAAAAAAATAGGTGGGAGGTGAGAAAGATTTGAAAAGCTTCAATGTGTGATTATAATATAGTATAAATCATAAATGAAACATGCCTCGCATATCACGTTATTCGGAAATCTCTGTGGTGCGCAGGGCAAAGATTCCTGTTCGCCTGTGAAAATAGACGGCAGTGCCTGGACAAAAAGGGATAACACATGACAGCTCAATCGCCTTTGTATTTCGAGCAAGGCCCTATAAGGCCGCCGAACGAGGCCAGAAGCCTCCTTTTGAGGGTAACCCGGAACTGCCCCTGGAACCAGTGCCTCTTTTGTCCTGTGTATAAGGGGCAACAGTTCTCTTTGAGGACAGTCGAAGAGGTCAAAGAGGATATCCGGACCGCCAGAGATATGGCTGATGAAATCAAGGAAGTCTCGTGGAAGTTAGGGGAAAGCGGCAAGGTGACAGATGCCGTTATCACCTATATACTCAACAACAATCACCCCTATAGCTTTCAGAGCGTGGCCATGTGGCTTTACTACGGCACCGGCGAATGCTTCCTTCAGGATGCCGACAACCTGATCGTGAAGACCAAAGACCTCGTTGAGATCTTGGCCTTTTTACGGGAGACGTTTCCGGAGCTCACCAGGGTAACCACCTATTCACGGTCCAGAACCGTGAGCGGAAAATCCGTCTCCGAGCTGAAGGAAATAAGGCAGGCAGGCCTTGACAGGATTCACATCGGCCTTGAGAGCGGATCGGACCGGGTCTTGAAGTTTATCAAGAAGGGCGTCGACGCAAAGCGGCACATCGATGCCGGCAGGAAGTCGATAGAAGCCGGCCTCTCCTTGTCAGAGTACATCATGCCCGGGCTTGGCGGTGAGGCTCTGTGGAGGGAACATGCCCAGGAAACCGCCAAGGTCCTCAACCAGATCAATCCGCACTTCATTCGATTGAGGAGCCTACGGGTTATCAACCGCGCTCCCCTGTATCAAAAGCTCGAAACCGGGGAATTTAAGCCGCTTACCGATGACCAGGTGGTCGAGGAGATAAAGCTCTTTCTCGAGTGCTTGGACGGTTCCGTCACCAGCACCCTCACCAGCGATCACATCATGAATCTCTTGGAAGAGGTGCACGGTACGCTTCCCGAGGATAAAGACCGTATGTTGGAGGTGATCAACAACTACCAGGCTCTGCCGGACCTTGATAGGCTTATCTACCGGATCGGCAGGCGGGCCGGCGCTTACTCATCCACTGATGATCTTTATCGCAACAGGACCACCTATGAAAAAATAAAGAACATGATACCAGAACTGTCCGCACGGGGACCGGACGAGATTGAACGATTCATCAACGATATGGCAGATCAGTATGTATGAGAC
>CAYMFC010000192.1:0-3117 GCA_964389665.1 uncultured Desulfobacteraceae bacterium
TAGTGCTTCTTCGTGTCGACCATAATGTGGTCAAGAAGGGCGCTATTCAAGACCCGTACCGGATAGACCAGACTATCGGCACCATTTTTAACATTGTCGAACGGGGAGGCAGACCAATCTTCATGACGCATATCGGAAGGCCTAGAGATAAAAACGGAAGGATCACCGTCGATAAATCAACCTCGGTCGAGCCGATCGCAGAATACCTTGAGCGAAAACTCCACACAAAGATCTTCTGTCCTCAATTCAGGCCAGAGGGAGATAGGGGAATCAAGAGCATCGATACCTCGATAAACCTTGCCATTCGAGATCTGAGAGAAAAAAGGCTCGGTGCCATATATTTACCGAATACGAGGTGGTTCCAGGGAGAGGAGTCGGAAACAGACCAGAGGGAAGCGTTTGCCCTTCAGCTGGCCGGGCTCGCCGATGTATATGTGAACGATGCATTCGGTTCCTGGCAGCCTAATGTCTCCACCTACGACATCACGAGGTATCTGCCGTCCTTTGCAGGGTATCTCATGCAAAAGGAGATCAAGAACCTTAATCAGGTCCTTGCACCCCAGAGGCCGTTTATCGCAGTGGTGGCAGGGGCGAAATACAATACCAAGATCGGGCCGCTCAATGAAATCTACAAGAAGGTTGACAAACTCATACTGGGCGGCATCATTTACAATACCTACCTCTGTGCTCGATACGGTGTAGAAATCAAGGGCATTTCACCGGAGGATGTGGAGGCTGCTAAAAATCTGGTCGAGATGGACAAGGGTCACCATAAGATCATGGAACTCCCCTATCTCTATGAGTCCGATACTATAGAGGGCAAGATTGAAGGGCGATATCGAGTACGATCCCTTGAGGAGTTCAACAAGGGGGAGAAATTCAACTACATCCTGGATATCGCACAGGAATCGTTTTCCGATCCTTCCATTTCCGACGCCTTGTATTCAGCAAAGACTATCTTCGTCAATGCCGTGATGGGCTACACGCCGCACTTTACAGAGGGTTCAGCAGCTCTGGACAGCAAGATCGATCACAATACAGAAGCAATAAAGCTCTATGGGGGTGGCGACACGCTCCAGGAATTCAAGAACCTCTGCCCGGGTCTCTATCTGTCAACACTTGACAACTCGAAATATTACTTCTTCACCGGCGGCGGCACCGTGCTCAAGGCCATCGAGGAGGGAACGCCCTATGGTCTTGATCCGGTAAAGGCGCTGATCGAAAATGGAGGCAAAAGGCCGTAAGCTTCTCAGGGCTTTTCCTCTAGGTGTGCTCGTCTTTGAGATGGAGCCGCTCATGTACCGCTTTCGCATGCCACCGATCACCGCATTTGTAAAGGATGTTGAGGGCTGCGGTCTCCTGTTGAAGCTCTCGAAATCTATCGAGGGATAGATGAAGGGCATGGCACAGTATGGCGCGGTTCACGAAATTGTGGCTACAGACGAGAAGGGTGCTTTCGGGCTGGTAGCACATGGTAATTCGCTCCAAGGTATCTATGGCCCTTCTCTGTACCTCTTGGATGCTTTCCCCTCCCGGCATCCTTGCGGATAGAGGGGCCTCAAGCCATGCCTTTCGAAAATTCGGGTATTTCTCAGCCCATTGCTGAGCCTGCATTCCCTCATAGTCCCCCAGATCCATCTCAACCAAGCCCTCGGCCTGGAGGAGGGGAGCCGATGAATGATAGACCTTGAGTATTCGTGCCGTCTCCAGGGCTCGAACCAGAGGGCTGGAATAGATGGCTGTAATGGGCTCCCCTTTCAGTGCCTCAGCCAGGGTATGGGCCTGATCCCTTCCTGTTTGGTTAAGGGGCACATCGCTCCTTCCCTGGAACCGATGAGCCTTATTCCAATCGGTTTCTCCATGGCGCACGAGCAAGATGCGAATGCCCTTTTTCAGTGTCTCCATCTTAGACCTGGTCAAGATTGTCTATTTATCCTACACATTCTTCTTCAAAGGAGCTGACCCCTGAAGAGGTATGCGTTCATAGGGAAGTCGACATCGAATTGTTATCGGCGCGCACTCTCCCCCTTACCAACGATGCAGCGATGCCTCCGAGGCAGAGGATGGCGAAGACACTGAATGCCATTCTCACGCCTTTTATGAGAAATGGATATGTCTCAATACTGATCGGAACCCTTCCGATGAGAAGGGCGAATATAAGGGTGGCGATCCCCATGCTGATCATCATGCCCACCAGGCGCATGGTACCCACTGACCCCGATGCCAACCCATAGTACCTCCTCTCAACCGATCCCATTATGGCATTGGTATTCGGTGAGGAAAAGAGTGCGAAGCCAAAGCCGAGCACCACCAAACAGCACACAACAAACGTAATGCTGGTAGCTTCATCCAGGACCGCGAAACACCCTAGCCCAATGAAAGTGATCAACATTCCCGCTGATGCAACAATCCGTGGCTCGATCCTGTCCGAGAGGCTTCCGGCCAGTGGCGAGAAGGCAGCCTGCACCAGGGGCTGTGCAACCATAATAAGGCCTGCGCTTTGGGGGTTCAGCCCCTTGATGTGCTGAAGGTAGAGGCTCAGCAGAAAGGTCACGGCGAAGGTGGCGCTGTAGTTGATGAGGGCAGCGAGGTTCGAAAAGGCGAATACCCTGTTGGACATGAACAGCGTAAGATTTAACACAGGGTGTGCTGCTCGTATTTCCCAGAAAACAAATACCAATAGACTTATGACGCCAAAAAGGATCAGCACGACACTCCTCATCGCAGGAAGCGTGGAGAGACCACCCATGATTGCAATGAGCGAGAGGCCGTAAAAGATGGTACCCACTATATCAAAGGTCTCACCCTCTGCCTCTGCCCACTCCCCCCGCAGCCTCCACCGCACCACTGCAATAATGAGCAACCCAAGAGGTACGGTGACCAGAAATATGCTTCTCCAGGTAAAGTGCTGCGTCAACAATCCTCCCAGAAATGGACCTAAGGAGAGACCCACGTATACCGCGGCGACATTGATCCCTAATGCCTTGCCCCTCTCATGAGGAGGGAACACCGAGGTGAGGATCGCGATTCCCGTAGCAAAGATCATGGCGCTCCCGATCCCTTGAAACACGCGACACACGATGAGCATAAAACAGGAAGTGGAAAAAGCCGAGAGAA
>CAYMFC010000193.1:0-3101 GCA_964389665.1 uncultured Desulfobacteraceae bacterium
AATCCTTCACCGCTCTCACTGCCCCCCTATGAGCAGGCCCGAAAGGAACAGGAACCTGCCTTTCTCATTGCCAGAGCCAGAGCATCCGAGCGCATCTTCCCGGGACACCCAACCCTATTATATATTGACTTTTCCCCATAGCTCTTCTACAAATCACCATAGCCTTCCAGGGTACAATCGGGCGGGCATGTCAGGGTGTTATAAAAAGGGTAGAGCAGAGATGAAGATTATCATCATCGGCGCCGGAGACGTAGGATTTAATATTGCCCAGAGGCTCTCTGAGGAAAATCATGATGTGGTTGTCATCGAAAAGGATCCGGTGAAAATCCGCTCCATTCAGAATGCCCTCGATGTGCAAGCGCTTGAGGGCTCCGGCACCAATCCATCGATGTTACTGGAGGCCGGCATCAAGGAGAGCGACATCATCGTAGCAGCTACGGATAACGATGAGGCGAACCTGATCGTCTGTTTCTACGCCCAGTATCTTACCGATTTCATCACCAAGATAGCCCGCGTGAAAAACCCCGACTACATGAAGCACACCGAGATCTTCAAACAGGATTTCCTCAACATCGATCTCATCATCAACTCTCAGTCCGAGATGGTTGCCTCGATGCTCAAGCTCACCGAGGTTCCCATAGCCTCAGAGGTTATCGACTTCGTCGATGGGAGGGTAAAACTTATTGGAATCACCATAAAGGAGGATTCCCCGCTCGTGGGACGAAGGCTCTCTTCCTTTCATGAGTATGAACAATCGATCCTTGTGGGCATCATTATACGGGGCGAGAAGGTTGTCGTACCAAAGGGCGAGGATGTGATTCAGGCAAACGACCTGGTATATATGGTCACTCGAAGAGAGGATATCCAGAACATCTATCAGATCATGCAAATCAGGAGAGAGGGGTTGAGTCGGGTGATGATCGTCGGCGGCGGTGAAACCGGCCTTGCCCTTGCCGAATCCCTCGATACCACCACGATCAATACCAAGATCATTGAACTGGACGGCCAGAGATGCCTTGAGCTGTCTGAGAAGCTCGAAAAGGTGGTGGTGCTGAACGGCGATGGAACGGATCGGGACTTTCTCATCGAGGAGAACGTGGACGAGGTGGATATCATGATGGTACTCACCGGAGATGAGGAAAATAATGTGCTTATCTCCCTGCTCGGCAAGGCGCTCGGGGCCAAGAAAACGGTCACCAAGATAGCAAAATTGAGCTATATCCCGCTCGTCTTTACGATCGGTATCGACACGGTGGTGAGCCCGCGACTCTCAGCGATTAGAGCAATTCTTCAGTATATCAGAAAAGGTAAGGTCGTGTGTGTAGCACCGCTCAAGGCCGAGGCTGTGGAGGCAATCGAGTTCGAGGCCTTGGAGACATCCGACGTGGTCAATACCCCTTTATCCAAGGTGAAGTTCCCGAAAGGGGCGATCGTGGGAGCCATTGTGAGGGGTGAGGAGATTATCATCCCTCGTGGGCAGAACATGATCAAACCCCACGACCATCTGATCATATTCGCTCTGAAGGACGCAATACCGAAACTCGAAAAAATATTCACCGTTAAACTGGAATACTTTTAATGCACTTTCGGCAGATCTTCCGGCTGATCGGAATCCTCAATTTCTTCCTCGGCCTTTCCATGGCGGCCCCCCTGTGTGTCTCGCTCATCTATTCCGATGGGAGCTTTGCTCCATTTCTCTACTCTATTCTCATCACCTCAGGAAGCGGCCTCATCGTCTTCCTCCTTACCAAGACGAGCGATTCCTCCTCTCTCAGTCAAAGGGAGAGCATGGCAGTTGTCACCTTCGGCTGGGTCAGCGCCGGCTTCTTCGGCGCCTTGCCCTTTCTGTTTTCCGGCTCAATCGGCTCCATAACCAATGCCTATTTTGAATCCATATCCGGCTTCACCACGACCGGCGCCACGATCTTGAGCGACATCGAGGCCCTCCCCGAGGGGCTGCTGTTCTGGAGGAGCCTCACCCAGTGGATGGGCGGCATGGGCATTATCGTGCTTTCCATTGCGATCCTCCCCTTTCTCGGCGTGGGAGGCATGCAGCTCTACAAGGCCGAGATCCCCTCCCCGGTAGTGGACAAATTGCAGCCCCGCATCTCGGAGACGGCCAAGACGCTCTGGAAGGTGTACCTCCTTATTACCCTTCTCGAGATAGGGCTCTTATACGTAGGCGGGATGTCGCTCTTCGATTCCATGTGCCATGCCTTCTGCACCATGCCCACAGGGGGATTCAGCACCCAGAACGGCAGTATCGCCCAGTTTAACTCCGCCTATTTCGAGGGCGTGATTACCCTCTTCATGATCCTGGCCGGGATCAACTTCTCGCTCCACTTCAAGTTCCTCAAGGGTGATTTTCGGGTCTTCGGCAGGGATCCGGAGTGCCGCGTATTCCTCCTTATTCTGGCTATTCTGATCCTGCTGGTAACGTCGAACACCTACGTCACTGTTTACTCCTCGGTCATCGAAGCATTCAGGTACGCAGCGTTTCAGGTGAGCTCCATAATCACCACAACGGGCTTTGTCACCGCGAACTATGAACAGTGGCCCGCGTTTTCCCAGATTGTCCTGCTTCTGTGCATGTTCCTCGGGGCCATGGCAGGATCAACCGGCGGGGCGATAAAGACCGTGAGGATCGTATTGCTGGTAAAGCACGGGTACCGGGAGATCTTCACCTTGATTCATCCCCATGCGGTACGTTCCATCAAGCTCGGCAAAAAACCGGTGCCTCCCGATGTCTTGAACAGCATCTGGGGCTTTTTTATCCTCTACGTCGGTCTTTTTATCGTTGCCGTGATCTGTATGTCTGCGCTCGGCCTCGATACCCTAACCTCCTTTTCATCGGTTGCCGCCACCATAGGAAACGTGGGCCCTGGGTTCGGGCTGGTGGGCCCGATCAACAACTACCTTTCCATTCCCGATGTGGGGAAATGGGTGTTGATGTTTTGCATGATTCTCGGCCGCCTTGAGATCTACACCGTCATCATCCTGCTCGTCCCCGCATACTGGCGCAAGTAAAGAATCCAGCGTGCTTACAGCTATCGTTGTCTAGCCGGATATAGTTGGAATTCGCTTCACCCTTGAATCCATGG
>CAYMFC010000194.1:0-3087 GCA_964389665.1 uncultured Desulfobacteraceae bacterium
CCCGTGTGTGAGGGCAGACTGCCAGGTATTCCATGCAGTCGACAATATCGAGGTTAGCCTCATTTCCTACGCTAAAGGCCGTGCTGAATCCAAGGCCGAAGTTGGCGAGATAGTGAAACATCTGTGTAACAAAACTCCCGCTCTGAGAGGCCATGCCTATAAACCCGGGGTTGCCGAGATATTGAAGCAGGGTGGTATTCAGCTTATGGTAGGGGTTGGTCACGCCGATGCAATTTGGACCAAGAAATCGAATATTGTGCGCAGCGGCGATCTCCCGAAGCTCTTTCTCCAATGTTACGCCCTCTCCCCCGAGTTCCTTGAAGCCTCCGGAAACCACGATGGCATGCTTGATCCCCTTTTTGCCGCACTCATCAAGAATGCGGGGAACGATACGCGCGGGCAGTATCAGTATGGCAAGGTCGGGCACCTCAGGCAGATCAAGAACGCTGCGATAGGCCTTGAGGCCCTGGACATGTTCTTCTTCAGGGTGGACCGGATAGACGGCTCCATCAAAGCCCATGGCCTTCAGAGAGATAAGGATAGGGGTTCCCATGGAGAGGATGTTGTTGGATGCCCCGAACAGGGCAATACTCCTGGGGGTAGCGATTCGGTATAGCGGGCTATTTTCTAGAGATTCGAGCATCGTAATCGGTTACTGATCATCTCCGGATACCCGATGAATCCATCGGGGTTAGGGCTTCATAGCTTCACTCTGAAAAGATTTGTTGCTTCCGTGATACCGCATCTCATCATGCGTTGAGTTTTCATCGAGCAATCGTGTTGCATTGCTCTGGTTATAGATATTTCGCCGGAGGTCTTGATACCAGAGGATTTGGTAATATTCAAGGAAAAAACAGCATGGAAACTGGGGGCGGATTCACGTGAGTTCACTTCAAGGCCCAAAGCGCTGTGCCTGGTATAGGTAATATTCTGTGGGCTCGCCTCTCATATCCGTATCCTCGATGGTGATGGTCTCTGCCCGCTCAAAGACCTCCTCGAGCCTCCCTTCAAAGGCCTCGCTCCTCTCGGATGCCCATACCGTGAAAACTCCGCCACTGGATAGCAAGTCCCTGATCCTGAGGAGGGTTTGCCTTTCATAGAGCCTCCGGTTGGTTTCCAGTGCAAGCCATGTGGGACCATTATCTACATCCAGAATAATAGCGTCATAGGTCTTCTCGGTCCTCAAGAGGTAGTCTCCAAAATCCGTTTCTATAAGCGCAACGCGAGGATCGGAGCAGGCACGTGCGGTTAGCTCGCTGAAGATCCCTTCTGCCCACTTGATGATGTGTCCCTCAACCTCGACGACCTCCACGGTCTTTACCTTCTCGAAATCAAGGGCAGCGCGAAGTGTGTAGCCCATTCCGAGCCCACCGATAAGAACCCGAAGGCCCTCTCCCACTGATGACAGGGGCTCAATGGCCAGGGTGGCTAGTGCCTTCTCCGAGCGCTCATTGTAGCTTGCCATCAGAAAGACCCCGTTGAAGATGATCTCATAGATGGGTCTTCCACCGGGGTGGGACCATTGCTGGAGTTGGATCTCGCCCCGAGGGGTAGTGGCTCGTTCTAGGATGAGCTTTTCCTGTTCCATTCTCTATGAATGCCCAACGGCAAGAAGGTGCCTGCCGTTTCTCTCAGCACAGGGAGACCAACCCCGTACGCCGGCTCGGACACGATATCGCCTATAGTTCCACAGTCATACCATCCGAGGCTGCAATCACCTCCAATTGTAGCTCATCGGACAATCGCATTGCCACTTCCCGGGGTTTTGCCCTGAGCATCGTCATGCCGAAGTGGGTGAGTATCGCTGTTTCAGGCCGTATCCGGGAGAGGATCTCCTTGACATCGTCGATGGACAGGTGCATCACCGCTCCGCTCTCATGGGGCTTGAACAGCACCACATTCATAATCAGGATGTGGGAGCCTTCATAATCATTCACGAGGCCAGGAAAGTATTTGGTGTCCACCATAAATGATATGTTTCTGCCGTGATGCTGGAACATCACCCCATAGGTTTCCACCGGGTGCTGGTGCTGCGAAGAGGTGGCGAAGGTGAGATCATCGATGCGGTATGTGTGATGAGGTTCGAGTATGCCGATATCCTCCACGAATCCTCTCAGGTAGGGCAAGACAACGGCATTCTCTCCCTCAAGGCACTGGTTCGGCGCAAACAGCATGCCCCGCCTCTTCAGGCCGCCGCTTGTCATGGCATCGATGAGCACATTTACATCGTTTGAGTGATCGATGTGTGCGTGGGTGAGGATGACGGCGTCGAGCTTGGTGACATCAATGGGCGGCCTTGATTTGGCCAATCTGACAAGCGTGCCTGGTCCTGGATCGAGGATAATGCTCTTTCCTTGTATCCTCAGATACACGCCCGCTGATGACCGCAGCTGTTTGGCCATCACGAACCGGGCGCCGGCGGTACCGAGGAATTTGATGAACTCTTTGTCCTTCATTTTTATACTTTTTCGAGACCTTCAGGGTTTAAGGAAGTCTGTTGCAGGGCCTACCGGTATCTGTTCGGCGATCATTCCACTCTTCCCCTACCGAGCCTAACTCCCACCCTGAGGTCAAAACTCAATCATGTCAAATCTTGTTAGGATCGTGCGCTGTCGTGAGCCAGGTGCGTTCACGAGATGCCACGCAGTATACTGTTCGGCATAGAGGGTACCGGCAGACATGCCGTCTATGGGGACAATAACGCTAAAACCCCGCATAGCGGCGCCGGTTGCGGTGTGCAATACGGCGCCTTCAGCCGTTGTTCCGGCAATAATCACGGTGGTAATGCCCTTTTCTCGAAGGACTTTTTCCAGGTCAGTGCCATAGAATTTGTCAACGCTGGACTTCACTACCGGCTCGGTACCAAGCGGTCTCACACCGGGTAAAATAGTTTCCGGTGTGCCCCTGCTGGTAAGGCTGTACACAACGGTAAGGCCTTTGGCCCTGGCCTTTTCCAGGAATTGACGTATCCTGGGGACTGAAGCCACACATCTCGGCCTCATTTCCGCGTTGCATGTTCTTTGCTCGATATCGAGCACTAAAAAGGCACTCTTCGCGGATTCAATTTTTATCGCTTTGAGGGCAACA
>CAYMFC010000195.1:0-3071 GCA_964389665.1 uncultured Desulfobacteraceae bacterium
GTGATAATCCCCATCCAGGAAAAATTCCTTCATTCAGGGGGAACAGCCCATGGATCCGTCTATTTCAAAGCCCTAGATGACGCAGCCTATTTTGCAGTGAGCTCGCTCGTTAGGGACCTGTTTGTGCTAACGGCAAGCTTTACTCTCCATATCCTGCGCCCCATCTCCCAGGGCGAGATGAGGGCTCGCGGAGGCGTGGTCTTTTCATCAGAGCATCTGTTTGTTGCGGAGTCGACCCTTTCCGACTCACGAGGCCGAGAGATCGCCAGGGGAAGCGGAAATTTCATCAAGAGCAAGATCAAACTCTCTCTTGAAACCGGGTATCAAATAGGCTAAAAAGTTAGATAAGGAAGGAGCACTATGATGGACCAGCAGTATTACATCGACCTTGAAGAACAATACGGCGCGCACAACTACCAGCCCCTGGACGTGGTCCTGAGCAGGGGGCAAGGGATCTGGGTGTGGGATGTTGAGGGCAATAAGTACCTCGATTGTCTCTCCTCCTACTCAGCGGTCAACCAAGGACACTGCCATCCAAAGATCATGCGGACCATGCTCGAACAGGCCCAGAAGCTCACCCTGACATCCCGGGCCTTCAGGAACGATCAGCTCGGCCTCTTCTACCAGGAACTCTGTGAGCTGACCAACTCCCACAAGGTTCTTCCTATGAATAGCGGAGCAGAGGCGGTTGAGACGGTGATTAAGGCGGTCCGGAAGTGGGGCTACCAGGCGAAGGGCGTTCCCCAGGATCAGGCCGAGATCATCGTGTGCGCGAATAACTTCCACGGCCGCACCATCACCATCGTGGGATTCAGCTCGGAGCAGCAGTACCGGGAGGGCTTCGGCCCCTTTACCCCGGGCTTTGCCATCGTCCCCTTCGGCGATGCTGAGGCGCTCGAGAAGGCGATTACCCCCAACACCGTGGGCTTTCTGGTTGAGCCCATCCAGGGAGAGGGCGGCGTCATCGTCCCCCCTGAGGGTTACCTGCGGGAGGCCAAGAGGATCTGCCAAAAGCACAACGTGGTGCTCATCACCGATGAGATCCAGACAGGGCTTGGCCGAACCGGGAAGCTCCTCGCCGAGGAGCACGACGGCATCGAATCGGATATCACCCTCATCGGAAAGGCGCTCTCAGGCGGGTTTTATCCTATCTCGGCGGTGCTCTCGAACACCGAGGTGCTGGGTGTGCTTCGCCCTGGAGAACACGGGAGCACCTTCGGCGGGAACCCCCTTGCCTGTGCCGTGGCCAGGACGGCCCTCAAGGTCATCACCGAGGAGGGTATGATCGAGAATGCCGCAGAAATGGGGGCCTACTTCCAATCCAGGCTCAGCGAAGTCAAGAGCCCGCATATCAGGGAGGTGCGGGGTAGAGGTCTCATGATCGGCGTGGAGCTTTACCCCGATGCAGGCGGCGCCCGGGGCTTCTGTGAGAAGCTCAAGGACAAGGGCCTGCTCTGCAAGGAGACCCATGTGCACACCATTCGGTTTATGCCTCCCCTTATCATAACCAGGGAGGAGATCGACTGGGCCATGGAGAGGATCGAGGCAGTGCTGAGCGATTCATGAGGAACCGGGAAGGTGATGAACTTCGTTCGCTTCGCTCACACCTGGAATGATGGAACAAAGGAGATGGAAGAGGGGAACATGGGAATAGGATCCAGGAATTCGGAGCGTTAACCGGCCCATTCCACCATGCCACTATTCCAGGGAGGCGGCTCGACTTAAGATGGTACGGTAATAATCGTCATTTCAATGAGGTATAGAAATTGCGGGACGTAATGATAGATGCCCTTACACCGGAACTGCGGGAGGTGCTTTGAGCGTGGAAAAACAAGATGAAAAAAACCGTGAAGGAGATCATCGTCCATGGGGATATTACGTGGTGCTCTCTGATGAACCCGATCATAAGGTTAAGAGGATCGTGGTATACCCTGAAAAGAGATTAAGCTTGCAGAGACACAAACACAGGTCTGAACATTGGGTTATCGTAAAAGGAGAGGCACTGGTTACCCTCGATGATAAGAACTTCCATCTCACCAAGGGAATGTCCATTGATGTTCCTGTCGGTACTGCCCATAGGATTAAAAACACGGGAGGTGAAGATCTCGCCTTTATAGAGATCCAACAGGGAAGCTATTTTGGGGAGGATGACATCGAGCGGCTCGAGGATGATTTCGGAAGGGTACCCCAAAAAAGGATTAAGGGCAAAAGAGATCGGTAAACTCAAACCTCGCCGCATCAAACAATCCCCTGTCGCTTATCTTCAGCTCCGGTATAACCAGCAATGCCATAAAGGAAAGGGTCATGAACGGGGCCGTGAGCCGTGATCCCAGCTCCTTTGCGAATGCGTCTAGCTCCCGGTATCTCCTCGCTACCTCCTCATAGCTTAGATCGCTCATGATCCCGGCAACCGGCAGGGGCAAGAACTTTTCCTGATTCTCACATACCGCGCTGATCCCCCCTTGAGATTGAATGATGAGATTTACCGCCCGTGCAATATCTCTCTCATCGACTCCCACGGCAACGATATTGTGGGAATCATGGGCCACACTTGAGCCTATTGCTCCCTTTTTGAGGCCGAAATTTCTTATGAAACCTACTGAAGGAGGCGCATCCTGGTACCTGTTTACCACCGCAATCTTGAGGATGTCCCTCGAAGGGTCTGAGACAACCTTATCGCCGGAAACCTTCGGCGCCTCATGCACGCGACCGGTAATGAGCTGACCGTCGCGAGCCTCAATGACCTGTATCCTGCCCCCCCTGCTCCCCACCATAAAATTATCGGCCCTCTTCTGCCGTGCTCGAAACACATTCACAATCCTTTTAGACATCTCGGGGATCTCTGCGCTTCCGTCTCTCGCAACGAGCTTACCGTCGATCACGGTCTTCACTATCCTGATGTTTCTGAGATCATCCACCACGAGAAAATCAGCGGGATCTCCGACCTGGAGCAGCCCTGCTTTCAGGCCGTAGTGCCTGACCGGGTTCAGGGATGCGATCCTCAAGGCATCCATGGGCTCGATCCCGTACTCGACAGCCCGCTTTACCATGAGGTTTATATGGCCTTCCAA
>CAYMFC010000196.1:0-3048 GCA_964389665.1 uncultured Desulfobacteraceae bacterium
AGTGAGATGTCCCCAGGAAGTGTTCTCAAAGATTCTATTACCTCCTTCAGGGAAGATGGCTGTTTGAACCTTTCCGCAGCTATCGCCTTTTACGCGATCCTCGCAATCATCCCGGTTCTCTACCTCGTCGTTTCAATAATCGGTTTTTTTCTTGGGTCCGAAGGTGAGGCATTGCCGAAGATCAGCGCTTTTATTACCCAGCTCATTCCCTTTATCAGCACCATGGTCTTGCGGGAGGTCGGACGGATAAACCTGGGGAGCGGGTTTTTCGCGTGGTTTGCCCTCTTATTCATGTTATGGTCAAGCACCCTCATCTTCGATTCCCTTGAGTTTTCCTTGAAAAGGGTATTCAAGGTGGAGAATGTAAGGCCCTTTTGGGTTTCAAAGATCATGTCCCTGCTCTTTGTACCGGTGGCAGGATTCATCTTTCTGCTTCTCCAGACCTTCAATCTGTTTGTCGATGCCTTTATAGGATTGAGCAATTACTTTTCCATCCCCATAGTGCCGCTCTTTTTAAACAATATCTTCTTGAAATATATTTCCCCCTTCCTTTTGACCTTCCTTTTGTTAACCGCCCTTTACGCAATCGTTCCTCCGGGAAAGCTTTTCTTGCGGCAGTCCATGGTAGGCGGCTTCCTGTGCACTGTTTTGCTTGAGGTAGCCAAACACGCATTTCGCTGGAGCATTAGCCGGAATCCCCATTATGGGCTTATTTATGGTTCACTGAATACGATCATCCTGATGGTCCTGTGGATCTTCTATGCCTCAGCCATATTCCTCTTTTGCGCCGAGATTATCGCGGCCTACCGGAAAGGGTATGCAAGCGGCTAACGAAGCTCCACCTCAAACCGGCAAGTAACCAGTGGATTAAACATGACCCAGATTGCTCTAATCATATGGCTTAAGGCTTAAGGCATAGGGCGTAGGGCAAATGCTACATTCATAGAATCTTTACCCTGAGCCTTGCGCCTTGCACCTTTGGCCTATTGAAATATCATTGCGAACGGATTAGGTGATATGTATGCGTCTGATCGTGGATCTTCATGTGCATTCTCACTATTCGATTGCTACGAGTAAGGAGCTAACCCCTGAAAATCTGGAACTGTGGGCTCGTCGAAAGGGGATCCATGTCATTGGGAGCGGTGATGTGTTTCACCCAGGATGGAATGAGGAACTGAGGGAGAAGCTCGTTCCCGCCGAGGACGGCCTGTTTGCTCTCAAGGAAGAATACCGTATACGAGATGAGCTGTTTCCCTCACAGGCCCTCCAGCCGGTCAGGTTCATGCTCTCAGGAGAGATAAGCAGCATTTACAAAGACAGGGGCAGGGTGAGAAAGGTTCACAACCTGATCCTGTGCCCGTCGTTTGATACGGTGAAAACCATTCAGACCGCCCTGGAGGCCGTGGGAAACATCAGATCCGACGGCAGGCCCATACTCGGGATCGCCTCGAAGGATCTGCTTGATATTGCATTAGAGGCGGGCAGCGGCACTGCCTTTATCCCCGCGCATATCTGGACCCCCTGGTTTTCCGTGCTGGGATCAAAGTCGGGCTACGATACCATCGAGGAGTGTTTCGGCGATCTCTCCGGGGAGATCTTTGCCCTGGAAACAGGGCTTTCGTCAGATCCGCCGATGAACTGGCTCTGCTCGTTTTTGGATAGATACACGCTCGTTTCAAACTCGGATGCCCATTCTCCTGAAAAGCTGGGCAGGGAGGCCAATCTCTTTGACGCAGCGCTCTCGTATTCGAGTATCGTCTCAGCGATGAGAAAGGAGGGCGATCAGAGGTTCCTGGGCACCATAGAGTTTTTCCCCCAGGAGGGCAAGTACCATCTCGACGGGCACAGGAAGTGCGGGATCTGCTGGAGGCCGCAGGAAACCCTCGAGCATGGGGGCATCTGTCCCGTTTGCGGCAAAAAGGTTACGGTGGGGGTGCTGAACAGGGTCATGCAGCTCGCAGACAGAAGGGATCCGGAAGACAGGCCCCATAAAAAGAGCTACTTCTCCCTCACCCCGTTGAAGAACCTCATTGCGGAGATCAAGGGCGCCGGCCCGGAAAGCAAGGGGGTGCACCTGGAATACGAGCGTATTTTGAAGAGAGGCGGCCCTGAGTTTTCTCTCCTGCTCGAACTTCCCTATGAGCGGATTATGGAGATCTCCGATGAGATACTGGCAGAGGGCATCAGACGGATCAGGAGCGGGGAGGTGTTCATAGAGGAGGGCTACGATGGGAACTTCGGCCAGATACGGGCCTTCAGGAAAGGGGAGATACAATCCCTCTCCTCCCAGATATCCTTTTTTAATCGGTCATTCAAGACCCCGGACAGGGTTGCCGGAGCCGCTGAAGGCATGGGGACGGGGTTCATTCGACAGGATCACTCGCCCTCTAAAGGATCTTTAGAAGAGCAGATCGATGCTTCCGGAGGAGGTGCCGTGAACTTGGCACAGCAACAGGCCGTGGATCACTTTACCGGTCCTTGCCTGATCCTGGCAGGGCCGGGCACAGGAAAGACCTTCACCTTGAGCATGAGGATCGTCCGGCTCATCGAACAGAGGGGGGTGATTCCGGCCTCTATCCTCGCCATTACCTTCACCAATAAGGCTGCGGAGGAGATGAGGAAACGGATCATGAGCGCCGTGAACGCTAAGGACATGGCGAAGGAAATCACGATCAGCACCTTTCATGCCTTCGGCATGGCCCTGCTCAGAGAGTATGCCCCTGTATTCGGAAGATCGTCGGGGTTCGCTCTCTGTGGAGATGAGGAGAAAGCATCTGTTCTCCGCTCCTCTCTCGGAGCGAGACAAAGGGACCTCCGCTCCCTCTCAGAGAAGGTCAGCTTGGCCAAGAGCAGGATGGAGATTCCACCTGAGGGAGGTGAGCTCGAAGCCCTGTATAATGCCTATGAGGAAGCCCTGAAGTCCAAGGATGCCTTTGATATTGATGATCTCATCGTTTACCCGGTAAGGCTCCTGAGGGATCACCCTGATATAGGTACCATGGTGAGAGCACGCTATCCCTGGATCTGCATCGACGAGTATCAGGATAT
>CAYMFC010000197.1:0-3024 GCA_964389665.1 uncultured Desulfobacteraceae bacterium
GAAGGACCACGCCGTTTTCAAGGTTTATGATGCTGATACAGTTCGGCCCCACGAAACGAATGCGCCACCTTTTGGCGATCTCGACAACCTGTTCATCAAGCCGCCTGTTCTCATCGGCAAACTCGCTGAACCCCCCTGACTCGATCACCGCATAGCGTATTCCTTTTTTGCCACAGACCTCCAGGGCTTCAGGAATGAAGGGCGCTGGTATCAAAAAGACAACCAGATCGACTGAGTCACTAATCTCCTCGATGCGGGCATGGATCTTCCTCCCATTGAGATTGCCCCCTTCCTTTCCCACCAGGTATAACTTCCCTTTGAAATGGAAGCGATCAAGATTTTCAACGATATTTCTGCCCAGATTAGTCGCCGTTTCAGAAACCCCTACCACCATAATGCTCTCGGGATAGAAAAACGTTTTCACCTACCGATACCTCCATAATCGCTCCGTGCTGCTCCCATATCCTCCGAAATCCTCACAGCCGCCCCTTGCACGAATTCAGCCAATTCCTTCCTATCCTCATAGGCAAAGCTAAAAATAGGAGATGCTATCCCAATGCACCCCGCGAGCTTTCTATGGGAATCGTAGATCGGAGCCACAACCCTCCTGACGCCCTCACGCAATTCCTGATCCTCGAATGCAAAGCCATTCGCTCTAATATCGGACAGCTCCCCTTCTAGCTGCTCCATATCCACTATGGTATACTTCGTGACCATGGGCAGGCCAATCTTTCGCAAGACTTCCTTCCTTTTTTCTCCCTCCATGTGGGCTAGATAGATCTTGCCTGCCCCGATGGCGTGAAAATAGGGGTATGCAGAGCCGATCCTGGTGAAAAGCCTCACGCCTTCGTCTCCCTCTATCTGATCGATCAGGATAAGCTGGTCCCTGTCCAAGGTGGAAAGCTCAATGGTCTTACCTGTTTCGAGCGCAAGCGCCTCCATATGGGGCCGTGCAACGTATCTCAACCTCAGCTTGCTCTCGAGCCTCCCTCCTAGATACAGGAGCTGCATGCCGAGCCGGTAGAGCCCCCGCTCATCCCTCTTGGTGACGAGCCCCCGCTCGACGAGCACGCCCAATATCCTGGCCAGGGACGGCTTGGGGATGTTGAGGGCATTCATGATCTCTGTAAAAGCAAGATCTTGATCATGCGATGCAAGCAGATCTATGACATCGATGGCCCTTTCAAGCGCCGGCACACGATATTGTTTTCTAGATCTCATAAAGTTTCATATATGATATTTCAAATTATATATATGAGACTATTCACGCAAGAAAAATTGTCAAGAAAAAAAATGCCCTTATCGACATTGATCGCCCATAGGCTGAACTTCGTTCGCTTCGCTCACCATATGAGCAGCTCGAACGACTCGGGACCAAATAACGCTTCAGGGTTATCCGTGAAAGAAACGGTCGCCCAGCCCCTCGATTCATACATACGATACTATAGTCATTCACTCCCGACTAAGTGAGTGAGCGTTTGCATTTTCGAATCGAAACAGGTAGCATGAAATGTCTTTTGAATTAAGGTCATGACATGGCAGAAAAAGTCATTATCATGGGCGCTGCCGGGCGGGACTTTCACAACTTCAACGTGTATTTCAGGGACAACCCCCGGTACAAGGTGATCGCCTTTACGGCAGCACAGATCCCGACCATAGAAGGCAGGCTCTATCCTCCCGAGCTCGCGGGCAATCTCTACCCCGAGGGCATCCCCATTTATCCCGAGTCTCAGTTGGCAGAGCTTATACAGAGGCACACAGTGGATCTCGTGGTCTTTTCATACAGCGACGTGCCTTACGTGGAGGTCATGCACAAGGCCTCCATCGCGATGGCGCATGGAGCGGATTTTATCCTTATCGGTGCATCCTATACCATGCTCAAGGCGGAAAAGCCCGTGGTCGCGGTTTGCGCGGTGAGGACAGGCTGCGGAAAATCGCAAACTACCCGCAAGGTGTGCGCTATCCTCAAGAAGCTCAACAGGAAGGTCGTGGTTGTCCGTCATCCCATGCCGTACGGCGACCTGCGAACCCAGGCAACACAACGATTCTCGTCATATGAGGACTTCGAGAAAAACAAGTGCACCATCGAGGAACGAGAGGAATATGAACCGCTGGTAGATCAGGGGATCGTGGTGTATGCAGGCGTTGATTACGGCCAAATCCTCAAGGCTGCCGAACAGGAGGCCGACCTCATCGTCTGGGACGGCGGAAACAACGATACCCCGTTCTTCAGGCCGGACATCCACATCGTGCTGTTCGATCCTCACCGGGCCGGCCATGAGCTCCTTTACTATCCCGGAGAGACCAACATGCTCATGGCGGACATCGCCATCATCAACAAGGTGAATACCGCGTCCTTAGCGCAGGTGGAACTGGTTCGAAGGAATATCCAGCGCTATGCCCCAAACGCCAGAATCGTGCTCGCTGAATCGCCTGTATTGGTGCGCAACCCGGAAAAGATCCGTGGTAAGCGCGTGCTGGTAGTAGAGGACGGCCCTACCCTCACCCATGGCGAGATGCCCTATGGAGCGGGCCTCATAGCTGCAAAGACCTATGGCGCAGCTGAAGTGGTCGATCCACGGCCATACGCCCAGGGAACGATCCATGAGACCTATCTCATCTACCCCCAGACCGGGCCGGTGCTCCCGGCCATGGGATATAGCAGGGATCAAGTCCAGGATCTTGAGGGCACCATCAACAGGACCCCGTGCGACCTGGTACTCTTTGCAACGCCGATTCATCTTACCCGGATCCTCTCCATCAACAAGCCGACCATCCGGGTGCGCTATGAGTACCAGGATCACGACCATCCCTATTTGGAGGAAGTACTGATCGATCTGCTTGAGAAAAGAGTCTCATACTGACGCTTTTTACCAAATGACTTAAGAGCTTCGCTTCAACGTTATTCGTAAAAGAAAGAAACATTGGCTGAACAGGGAGATGTCTTTTTTTGCCATATGCCCTTTCAATAAAAGGCATTGCAAGGTCCCGAAAAACGGGATGAATTGCCTCTCGGCCCTGAGC
>CAYMFC010000198.1:0-2999 GCA_964389665.1 uncultured Desulfobacteraceae bacterium
TCAAGATTCGGATGAGAGGCAGTGATCCCATCGAGGTAACCGTTAAAGATACGAGCGAAGATATCGTCACCCTTGATGGAAACCACCCGCTCGCAGGCTACACCCTGACCTATAATATTCAACTGATTTCAATCACGTAGTGGCTGTCATCGGCATGTCTTATGAAAAGCGTCGATAAAAGGGGCAGAATCTATCTATGACTACTTACAGTTAGTCGCTTAGATACAGTACCAATGATTGAGAGATTGCTTCGCTCCCGCCCGCCTCGCCTTGCGGACTCGCACCCGCCTGCCAGCGCCTGAAGCGCAGCTGATGGTGGGCAGGTGGCATGCAGGTCGCTCGCAATGACAAAAGCATCGTCATTGCGAGGAACGCATGTGACGAAGCAATCTCATATGCGTAAATATTTTTGGCGGTTTGTATAGTAGCCCTGCGGGGGAATGGTGAACGGGCCTTCCATAGTCGAAAAAGATCTAAAAACCGCCATGCATCGCTCATGCAGCAAACTTGATGCAACATACAGGCAGAGGAGATAGGACGGTGAAATTGGATTCTGTTGAAAACGTCGTGGGTATTTACCTGGAGGATGGGAGCGTGAAATGCAGGAAATGCATGAGCGAGGAAGACTGGAAAAACCTTAAACATAAACGGATCATCACCGAAGAGGATCTCCGGAAAGATGATGAGTGGATCTACTGTGATTACTGCGAGGAGAGGCTTTGAGAAGCGTTACTCCAGATCGTCGATGAGATATGGGTAATCCTTGTTGACGGCCACTTCCTCAGTATTTTCTCGTTCTAATAATATTGAACACCAGCCAAAGGCCCAGCAATCCTGAGATCATGTATCCTACCAAACCCAGGGCTGGAAACCCGAAGAGCAGTGGGCCTACGCCCGTGGTAATGATCATGGTAGAGCCGATGATCATGGCCCCAATGATAATACCGAAGGTCAGCCGGTTAAAGATGTGCTCGAGGGTCTTCCGCAATCCTTCCAGGTTCTCGTGCTCGAAGCGTATGGCCAGCTCCCCCCTATCCAGTTTGTCCATAATCTGGTACGCGCGCAAGGGGAACTGTCGTTGAAGCGCCAGAAAATGCCGGATGGAGCCGCGAAGGTTATGCCATAGTCTCCCCGGCCAAAAGCGTTCTGCTGCGAGGCGCTCTATGGAGCTCTCGGCCTCTGAGATGACATTAAGATCAGGGTATATCTGCCGGGCCGTGCCCTCTGCCGTGATGAGCGCCTTTATCATGATCATCAGGTCCACCGGCAGCCTCAGCCGGTAGCTGCGGAGAAGTGTGGTAATATCGAGCAGTAGATGGCCGAGGTTCATATCCTTGATCGGTACGGCGAAATACGTATCGAGGATTTCAAGGAGGTCCCTTTCCATGCCGCGCCGGTCTATCCCGTATTCCCCCTTGGTAAGCAACAGCAGTGAATCTACGAGGCCTTCACTGTCTTTTTCTACCACGGATTTGATCAGATCCATGAGCTCATAGCGGTCCCTCACACTCAGACGTCCTACCATGCCCCAATCAAGGAGACAGAGCCTACGGCCATCTTCTACCAGAAGGTTTCCCGGGTGTGGATCGGCGTGGAAGAAGCCGTCCTCAAGGATCTGTTTTATAGCGGCATTCAGCCCCTGCTTGGCAAGGATCTCTGCATCATCTCGCGGGAGAGCCTCGAGATCCTTGAGCTTTGTCCCCTCCAGATACTCCATCACCAGGACCTGTTCTCGGCAGTACTCATCATAGGCCTCGGGGACGTAAATTCCTTCCTCCTCATCCATAGCGCTCCTGGCGATCTTCATGTTACGGGCTTCTCTTGTGAAATCCAGCTCCCGAAGCAAATTCCTTCGTATGATCCGAACCAGGTTCGGCAGATCGTACACCCTTAGATCTTCTGATCGCTCGTTGAGACGATTGACGAGGGTCTCCAAGATGTCGAGATCCAGCTCGACCTTCCTGCGAATTCCCGGCCGCTGGACCTTGACCGCTACGCTCCGGCCCAGCTCGCGAAGCACTCCCTTATGAACCTGGGAAAGGGAGGCTGAAGCAAAGGATTTCTCATCAAAGGCTGAAAAGATCTCTGTAAGATCCTGACCCAGGCTTTGCTGGAGGGCCGGTTTGATGGTATCGAATTCCTCCGGAGCCACCTCATCCTGGAGCCTGCTGAGCTCCCGGATAAGAGGCGGTG
Source organism: uncultured Desulfobacteraceae bacterium (assembly GCA_964389665.1). Classification (GTDB taxonomy): domain Bacteria; phylum Desulfobacterota; class DSM-4660; order Desulfatiglandales; family B25-G16; genus B25-G16. The sequence continues at coordinate 2,194 of CAYMFC010000198.1, forward strand.
GTAGAAGATCCGGCCTGAGGCTCATAATCTGCCCGAACTTCACGAAGGTCGGCCCCAGCTCTTCAAGGGCGTAACGGATTCTCTCGTAGGTATCCAGTTCTCGGCCTGCCTTCTCTATCCTTTTGATCACCCCGGTTCCCGGCAGATCGAGTCTCTGCACCAGATCGTCAAACCCATAACGGATAAGGGTGAAGACTATGTCCTTAAAACGTCCTAACCTAGCAATGGTCCTTAAATCCACGTATTGTTCCCTTTAACCGGAGTGCGTCCTCTGTCTCAGGTTAACATGTACCATATGTCATACTATAATGGTTATTTTTTTCTGAGCAGTTTCTTGAGCTCCTTCAATCCCCTGGTGTTTATCACGTCTCCGGGCTCCAGCCATCCCCTTCGGCCCTGGTTGACGCCGAAACGCATATAGTCAAGGTTCGTGATCCTGTGGGCATCGGTTGAAATGGCGAGTTTTAACCCCATTTCCTTGGCCATCTTGCAGTTTCCGTCAGCAAGGTCAAGCCGATCGGGGTGCGCGTTGAGCTCCAGGAAGCGCCCCCTCTCCAGGGCTGCTTCCATTACCTTTTCGAGGTCAACATCATAGGGCTCGCGTTCGTTGATCAACCTACCCGTGGGGTGCGCCAGGATCGTGAAGCAGGGATTATCCATTGCCCTGATAATCCTATCCATCTGCTTATTCCGCGGCAGCTTGGTATCATAGTGCACCGCGCATACCGCCAGATCCAACTCCTTGAGGATGTCATCAGGCAAATCAAGGGAGCCGTCCTTGAGGATATCCACCTCGATCGCCTTCA
>CAYMFC010000199.1:0-2991 GCA_964389665.1 uncultured Desulfobacteraceae bacterium
CTTCCTCGGCCTGGATCTTTCCCTGGATTCGATCCTGGGCAACGGCCACCTCGGTCACCCTCCCATCCTGAAGGGCCTTTAAGAACTCACTGTAAGAGATTTGTTGTACCCGAAATGTCTGTGCTATCGAATGCTGGATGATGAGCACGATCCAGATCGCGATCAGCACATACCAGATCGAGAACTTATGTTGCTTTTCCATTGAGGGCCTCCCTGTTAGGATTTGGAAATAGGGATTTCTAAGAATTCATATGTGGTATACGTAAAAACTATAAGGGCCGTGGGGGTAGCTGTCAAGTTGCATTCATAACGTTAAGACTATGTATGGATAATAACCTTTGAACGCAGAACGCTGAATCCGGAATCGCTCGTTGTAGGATACAATATACTCATGAATCGTGCTCTAAATTACAATTGACATAAACGCCCCTTTTCCTATAAGAGTTTTTTGACTGCTTACGTGATCACGTACTATTGTTGGCATTTCACATCAGGAGGTGACAGATGCAGAAGAAACGCAAGCTCGCAAGAGGCGTCGCGGTGGTAGGAGCCGGGATGTCGAAGTTCGGCATGTTCAAGGATAAGGACTCGAAGGACCTATTCGCAGAGGCCTTCAGGGAGATGCTCGAGTCGGTTGATAAGGGCTTTGATCCGAACGACATCGAGGCCCTCTATCTGGGGAATTTCACCAACGATTTCTTTATTCACCAGGGGCATTGGGGGCCGATCATCTCGGATCTGATCGGGCTTGCCCCAAAGCCGGCCACGAGAACCGAAGGGGCGTGCGCCTCAAGTGCGCTGGCCTTCAGGGAGGGGGTGTTCGCGATTGCATCCGGCTTTTATGATATCGTGCTGGTCGGAGGGGTAGAGGAGATGTCCAAGCGAACCACCGAGGAGGTCGCCGAGGGTCTTGCCTTGGCCACGGTCCCTTACGAGGGGAGGGTGGGGTTTACCTTCCCGGGGGTGTTCGGCGCCTTGGCTACGGCATATTTTAACAAATACGGGGCTAACCGTGAGCACCTCATGAATGTCACCATCAAGAGCCACAGCAATGCCCCGCTCAACCCCAAGGCACAATTCCCTTTTTCCATCAAGGACATGATGACCATGAAAGCAGAGGGCGCCAAGAAGAAGGGAAAGCCCGTTCCCCACTGGGATGATGAGAAGGCTTTCCTGCGCGATCCAGGTGCAAACCCCGTTGTTGCCTGGCCCATGCATCTTTATGACTGCTGCCCCATAAGCGATGGGGGGGCCTGCATGCTCCTGGTTGCAGAGGAGATAGCCAAGAACTTCACCGATAATCCGCTCTCTATCGTGGGAATAGGACAGGGCAGCGGCAAGGGCCTGCACGCTGCAGCGGATCTCACCACCATGGAGGCCACGAAGAACGCAGCGGATGAGGCCTATGGCATGTCGGGATTGCAGCCGGAGGACATCCAGTTCTCAGAGGTCCATGATTGCTTTTCCATCGCTGAGCTCATCCACATAGAGGATCTCGGGTTCTTTAAGCCGGGGCAAGGCTATAAGGCCGTAGAGGAAGGCCTCACCAGGCGGGACGGGCCTATGCCGATTAATACCTCAGGGGGGCTCAAGTGCAAGGGACATCCGGTAGGGGCCACGGGCATAGGGCAACTTTTTGAGGTGTGGAAGCAGCTGAGGGGGGAAGCGGGAGAGCGGCAGATTCCCAACAAGGATCTCAGGATCGGAGCGGCTCACAATCTGGGAGGAACAGGGGGGACCTGTACGTTTACCATTTTTGAAAGGAGATAGCGCCATGGAACAAAGGCCTTTTAGCGATATTTCATACGAGCAGTATCTTTCGGAAGGAAAGCTCATGGGGTCGCGATGCAAGAAATGCGGAGCCCTTTTCGTGCCTCCCCGATCGATTTGCATCAAGTGCTATAGCTCCGAGATGGAGTGGGTTGAGGTGAAAGGGGAGGGACGGCTCCACGCCTTCACCTGTATCACGGTGGCGCCGCCCTTTATGATGGAGCAGGGCTTTGACCGGAAACACCCGTACTGTTCCGGCGTGGTTGAACTGGAGGAGGGGGCAAAGGTCGATGCACGCATCGATGGCGTGGATGCGAGTAAACCGGAGGAAATTTCAATCGGGATGCCCCTCAGGGTGAAGTTCCTGCATTGGGGTGAAGGGGAAAAGCAGCAGACATACCTGGCGTTTCAACCCGTGTAGCCGCGGCGGTGCTGTACTCAAAAGGCCGGCATGGATCACCACTTCACCACGGTCACATTGGCCAGTGCCCTTCCGAGGAACCGCTCCCCGATCTCCTTGAACCTGAAAGGGTCATCGGTGACGTAGAATCGGTATTCAGGGGGTCTCCGTTCTTGATTGAGCAGATTGTGCTCACCGAGGAGCTCGCGTGCCTGCTCTGTAATAGCCTGAGCGGAATCAACGAGCCGGATGGAGCTTCCAAGGACTTCCTGGATCACCGGCTTGAGCAGGGGATAGTGGGTGCAGCCCAGCACCACGGTGTCGATATGGTGGGCGAGGATAGGCCTGAGGTATTCCTGAGCAGTGAGCCTGGTGACCTCGTGGTCCAGCCATCCCTCTTCGGCGAGCGGTACAAAGAGGGGACAGGCCTGGGAGAAGATCTCGATCTCCGGATCGTATTCCTTGATCGCCTTCACATAAGTGTTGCTGGTGATGGTTGTAGGTGTGCCGATAATCCCTACTCGCTTGTTTTTCGTCACCGCCACGGCACTCCTCGCGCCGGCATCAACCACCCCCAGCAGTGGAACCGAGGATAGATCCTCAATCACCTCATAGGCAACCGCAGACATGGTATTGCAAGCAACGATGAGCGCCTTTACCTCTTGCTGGATCAGGAACCGGGTTATCTCCGCTGCATATCTGCGGATGGTCTCAACGGATTTTACTCCATAGGGAACCCTGGCCGTATCGCCGAAATAGATGATATCCTCGAAAGGAAGCCCCTCCATAATTGCCCGCACCACGGTGAGCCCGCCCACACC
>CAYMFC010000200.1:0-2988 GCA_964389665.1 uncultured Desulfobacteraceae bacterium
GAGGGGAAGGATCGATAAGCTCTTCAAACACAAGGGGCGCGATGGGTGGGCTATCTTGGATTGGAAAACCGGCGAGCCTCGGGATACTGATCCCGCTGGCTTTGCAAGAGAACATTCATTCGATCTCCAACTGGCTTGCTACCGAATGGCGTTTGAGACGCTGAAGAAAACGAAGGTCAAGGGATTGTACCTCTACTTTGCCTCCCTGGGAAGGCTCGTTGAGATAACCTATGGAGAAGATCCGAGCAAGGAGATTGATGCGCTGAAAGGCTTTATAGAGAGTTACAAGGAGGATCCTGAACTCTTCGGTGAGCGGATCAAGAGGATAAGCCGGCACCAGGGTGAATGCGCAACATGCAGTTACTCCATGATGGGGGTGTGTTCAAAGAGGTGATCGAGAAGGATAGCAGGGGAGATTGCAAGGCCTCTCAGTGCGGCATGATGAGTCTGTTTACTTCACTATCTCTCGTATCTTTTGAGAAAGCTCCTCCATGCGAAACGGCTTTTGGATGAAGGCATCGCAGCCTCTATCCATGATCTCCTGTGCCTGACCATCGATACTGTAGCCGCTTGACAGAAGGACGCTCACGTCTGGGTTGATTTCCCTCAGCCTGTCGAAGGTCTCGCCTCCTCCCATATCTGGCATAATCATATCGAGGATGACGAGCTTTATAGTATCAATATTGTCTTGATAGATATCGATTGCCTCTTTTCCGCATCTGGCAACCGCAACCTTGTAACCCAAGGTTTCCAGCATCTGGGCTCCCACATCAAGGATCATCTCCTCATCATCCACCAAGAGAACATTTTCGGTTCCGATGATAATCTCGGAAGAGCGCTCGTGTTCTTCTCTCAATTTCTTTTCCGATGCGGGAAGGTAGATGCTGAAGGTGGTTCCCTGGCCTTTTTTCGACTTCACGTCAATGTAGCCGCCGTGAGCCTTAATGATGCCATAAACCGAGGAGAGGCCAAGACCGCTGGCTCTTGAAAGCCCCTTGGTAGTGAAGAATGGATCGAAGATGCGCTCCATGGTTTTCTCATCCATGCCGACACCGGTATCCCTCAGGGAGATTAATACATAGTTTCCGCGCTTCACCTCATAGGGTTTACCCATCAGATCACGGTGGGTAACCTTTTCAGTCTTCAAGAACAGATCCCCTCCCCTGGGCATGGCATCTGCGGCGTTGACATAGAGGTTCAGGAGTCCCTGCTCGATCTGGCCCTGGTCCGCCAGTATTCCCCAGAGCTCCTCGTCGAGTTCTCTATGAATCCGTATCTCCCGCTTCGCTATGGCAAATGTCTCAGAAATTTCCATCACCAGCCGGTTCACATTGAGCGGCTTGACCTCATAGCGTCCTTTCCTTGCATAGCCGAGAAGTTGGCTGGTGAGTCTTGACCCGCTCTCAACCGCCTTTTCAATGCTCTTGAGCCGTGCATAGTGTGGATGGTCGGGATCAGTTTTCAACAGCATCAGGGAGGTGTTGCCCTGGATACCCATGAGCAGGTTATTGAAGTTATGGGCGATGCCAGCCGCTAGGGTTCCTATGGCCTCCATCCTCTGGGCGTATTGCAATTGGGCCTCCAGGCTCTTTCTTTCCTCCTCTCCCCGCTTGCGCTCGGTGATGCCGGTATACATCGCCACAATGCCCTGGAGCTCCTCGTCTATGATGATGGGAGAGGCCGATATAATGACGTTCACCTCGGTTCCGTCTTTACGGTATCGAACCGTTTCCCTGGGGAGCACCGTTTCCCCGGAGAGCACTTTTTGCGTAATCGATCTCGCCTCGTCTTGTACGTTTATTGGGGCAATAAGATCGTCCAGGTCTTTGCCGACTACCTCACCCCGGGTATAGCCGAATATCTGTTCTGCCCCCGGATTCCACTCGCGAATGCGGTGTGAGGCATCAAGGGCGACGATCGCATCCGGAGCATTGTGGAGTACGGATTCCAGGTACCTCTGCCGTCTCTCAATCTCCTTTTCAGCCTGTTTTCGCTCAGTCAAATCCCGGATAATGCCGCGAAACCCGATTGGAAGGCCCTTTGGATCCCTCTTGAGGGATACCGAAATCTCGACATACCGTTTTTTTCCGTCTTTCCGGATGATCTCGTGGTCGAATGCCATAACAGGCATGCCGGTTCGGTAAACCTGATTGAAGGTTCTATACACGCTTTTCGCATTTGCTTCATTCGTAATCATGCGATTGTTTATCCCTAACAATTCGTTTTTTGGATACCCTAGAATTTCGCAGAGGGAATCATTAAAGAAGGTGAAATTACCCTGAATGTCGGTCTCGTAGTAGCCCTCTTCGATCGTTTCGAGTATGGTTCGGTACTTCTCCTCGCTTGCACGCAGGGCCTCCTCTCCTTGCTTGTGCTCGGTGATGTTCCTCACCCAAACCTGTATTCCCGGCTCTCCCTCCACACTTGTAGCTTTGGCGTTAATCTCACCATAGAACCATGATTCGTCCTTGTGCTGGAGCTTTACCTCATACACGGATGGAACCATCTCGCCTCGCAAACGGGCGTGCGCCCTTTGCCTGGTAAGTTGCTGGTATTCAGGGTGATAGACGCGCCAATGCTCAATGCCAATGAGTTCTCCGGGATCATAACCGAGCATTTCATGGAGGCGATGGTTGGCGAAAATGATCGTGGATCCCTTCTGGATGAAGATGCCGTTAAAGCTCCCCTCAACCAACATTCTATATCTCTCCTCAGATTCCCGGAGTGCTTCCTCGACATGGTTCCGCTCACTGGCCTTTCTCTCCAGTTCTTTGACCCTTGTTTCCAGTTCCTGGTAGGTTGGTTTCGTGCTCATTATTGCCTTCCTTTTTCTGGGCTTTATAGACGAAAGGCCTTAATGTCTCACTTCATTTCAGAAAATTCGCATATTTTACGATTTATATAACATGAATTATACTATAATATGCAAGAATTTGCAATTCAGACACTGGAATATACGCAACAGCTGCAAGACCTATTTACCGCAAA
>CAYMFC010000201.1:0-1157 GCA_964389665.1 uncultured Desulfobacteraceae bacterium
TTCTTATGCAGGGTCCTCCGGGTTATGCCGAGCCGCCGTGCCGCCTCGCTCTTATTGCCGTTTGAGAGTTCCAGGGTTCTCAGTATCGTCGTTTTTTCCACCTCATCGAGCGGCATCTCCTCGCTGCCGGCGCCTCCTGCCGGCAACCCGCCTTCCGGACCTGCCGCCCCTGGAATCAGGGGAAATTCCTGTTCATTCAAATACTCCGCCCTTGCCAGGACCACTGCCCTTTCAACGGCGTTCATGAGCTCCCTCACGTTTCCCGGCCACTCATACCTCAGCAGGCGGTCCATTGCCTGGGGGGTAAATCCCTTTATCTGCTTTCGGTTCCTCTCCGAGAACTGCTCTAAAAAATGCTGGGCAAGCAGCGGGATATCCTCCCTCCTCTCCCGCAGGGGCGGCATGGCGATGGCAACCACGTTCAAACGGTAGTAAAGATCATCCCTGAACCTGTCCGCCCGGATCTCCGTGATGAGATCCTTATTGGTGGCAGCGATAATCCTGACATCCACCTTCATGACCTCTTCACCGCCAACGCGGGTGATCTCTCTGTCCTGAAGCACCCTGAGGAGTTTTACCTGCATGGCGAGCGACATCTCGCTCACCTCGTCTAAAAACAAGGTCCCCCCATGTGCCTGGCGAAAACGCCCCTCCTTCCTCCTGTAAGCCCCGGTGAACGCTCCTTTCTCGTGCCCGAACAACTCCGATTCAAGGAGCGTCTCCGTAATGGCTGCACAATTGATCTTCACGTATGGCCCGTCTTTTCTCAGGCTGTTAAAGTGAATCGCCCCTGCGATCATCTCCTTTCCCGTGCCCGACTCACCGGTAATCAAAACCGTGGCCTCAGATGTGGCCACCTGGGCAACGGTCTCCATCAGCCTCATCATGGCAGGGCTTGTCCCGATAATGTTTTGTGTATCGAAATGGGCCCCCAGGGTTTCCCGCAGCAGGCGATTTTCCTCGCGCAGGTGGCTGTGTTCCATAGCCCGCTCCATGGTGAGACGCAGCTCATCGAAATCGAGGGGCTTGGTGAGATAGTCATAGGCCCCGTTCTTCATGGCCCCGACAGCGCTTTCAACAGAGGAGTAGGCGGTCATGATAATGACCGGTATGGCTGGGTTAAAGGCCTTGATCTCGCCCAGGGCCTCCAGCCCTGA
>CAYMFC010000201.1:1257-2955 GCA_964389665.1 uncultured Desulfobacteraceae bacterium
CTCAATGGCGTTGAGGTACAGGTTGAGCAATACCTGGCTGATGCGATCCGGATCAAGGGAAACCTCCTTGATCTCGGGAGAGAGGTTCGTGGTTATGGCAACTCCCTTGTCCTGGGCATGGTTCTGAATCATCTTGAGCGAGTAGGTAATCACCTCATGTAAGCTGGCCTTCTTTCTATTGAGCTTCATGGGGCGGGCAAATTCCAGGAGCTGCCCGATGACCCTGTTGAGCCTCTCCACCTCCTGGACCATGATCTCCGCTGTTTTTTTATCTTCCGGTACGTCCTTGTACCGCTCTTTAAAGTAAGTCGCAAAACCCTTGATTGAACTGAGCGGATTGCGGATCTCATGGGCGATCCCGGCTGCCAGGCTCCCAATGGATGCAAGGCGCCGGTTTCTCTCGACCTCCTTCTTGAGCTCCTGGACCTCGGTGAGATCCCTGAAGAGGAGCACCTCACCGAGCAGCTCATCCTGGTCTCCAAAGAGTGAGGATACGCTTGCCTCCAAAGGAACGGTTTTTCCTCCTCCCAGGTCACAATCCATCTCCCTTTCAATAATATCTTTCGTGCTCTTCCGCTCATCAATGAGAGCCCACAGCTGTTTCGGAAGTATCTCCCTGGCCTTTTCCCCAACCATCTCACCTGATGAGCGCTGGAGCACTGCCTCGGCTGCCTGATTAAAGGAGGATATCTTCCCCTCTGGATCGAGCGTGAGCAGCCCCATGGGCATGTTTTCAACCACGGTGTCCGAGAAGGCCTTTATCCTTGTCAGCGAGCTCCTGGCTGATCGATAAGCCTGGGCCAGGAAAAGGGAGATAATTCCGGATAACCCGATAAGAAGGAGGATAAGGGCCATGATCACCGTGTGACGCACATCTTCCATCCTCGCGGATTCTATAGGCCCCATATCAAGCCCAACGAAGATAACCTGCCCGGGCTTTGGCTGAGGAGTCATTTCCGTGAGAGTCGGCCGCCTGCCCCTTTGGTAGAGCATCCTGCCTTGAAATCCTTCCGGAAGAGCTCTCTGAACGGGTGAAAACTGTCTGAACACCTCGAAGACCTCAGCTCCTGCTGGATTGACAACCTGACGCCATCCGATCTCTCGGGAACGAGAGATCCCATCAAAATCGAGACCTCTTCCATAGGTATCGCCCCTTTTGGCGGGATCATTGTGGGCAATAATGGTTCCATCCTTATCGGTCACGATAAGGTGGATGATGTCCGGCTGTTGAGCAGTTTCGGTCAGGAGGTTTTGGAGTTGAAAGCGAGCCCCGTGCATCCCCATCATCCCGGTTCTGGTCCCGGCCTCAAGGGATCTGATAAGGGCTGCCCCTTTCTCCAGGAGAAGGATCGTGGCATCCTCTTTCTGTTTGCTGATGTTCTCAACGGCCCAAAACACAAAGATCGGCGCCAATATCACAACCGCCCCGAGGATAATCCAGGGAGGGATACCGGCCAAGAATCCCTTGCTTACCGTATTCTTTTTCTTCATCATGCCTATTCCAACCTTGATAGATGCAAATCCTTAACCCGAAACATATGACGTGGATACTTTTTATCCACAAGAAGAATACAGAATGGATAGTAAGTATCCAGTTTTTCTCGGGTCATTTCAAGAAAAAAGATCATTTCTCATGTATGGAACTATGCAAATTGTGTAATTTCAATAGGTTATATGGCTTTCTTGAAATCTGGCACA
>CAYMFC010000202.1:0-2908 GCA_964389665.1 uncultured Desulfobacteraceae bacterium
GGTGCATATTCATGAAGGTTAGCCTTAACTGGGTCAAGCAATTCGTTCATATCGATCAGCCGCCCTCCAAAGTGGCGGAAATCCTTACCATGGCAGGCCTTGAGGTAGAAGGCGTCGAATACAAGGGGCAAGGCCTCAGTGATGTCATCGTTTCAAAAATCCTGGATATTATGCCTCACCCACGGGCGGATCGACTGTCTATCTGTCAGGTGTCCACCGGAAGCCAAGAGGTGTCCGTCGTGTGCGGCGCTACCAACATCGAGAAAGGCCATGTAGTGCCCCTGGCCCTGCCGGGGACAAGGCTTCCAGATGGGACCCCTATCAAGGAGACCAGGATAAGGGGTGAGATATCATACGGAATGCTCTTGGCTGAAGACGAGATGGGGCTCACCGATGATCATTCCGGCATTATGATCCTCCCCGATGATCTTGGTCCCGGTCAATCCTTGCCCGATACCATGGATCTGGAAGACTGCGTGCTCGATGTTGCCTTAACCCCCAACCGCATTGACTGTGCATCCATGGTGGGTATCGCACGCGAGATAGGGGCGTTGACCGACACGACAATCACCATGCCCGAGATACACCTCGAGCAGGGCGATACCCCCATAGAGGACCTGGCCTCGGTGAACGTCCTTGACGCCCATGGCTGTCCTCGGTACACAGCCGGCCTTGTGGATCAGGTGAAAATCGGGCCATCTCCCTTCTGGATGAGGTATAGGCTCCATATCTCCGGTATCAGGGCTATCAATAATGTGGTGGATGTAACGAACTATGTGCTTCTGGAACTCGGGCAACCGCTCCACGCATTCGACTACCGCCGGTTAGCAGGAAGAAAGATAGTGGTCCAAAAGGCGAAAAATGGGCAGACCTTTACCACTCTCGATGGACAAAGCAGGGATCTCGACGATCAGACCTTGATGATATGTGACGGAGAGCGCGCTGTGGCATTGGCAGGGATCATGGGAGGCCTTAATTCCGAGATAACCCAAAGCTCTGATATGGTATTGCTAGAAAGCGCGTATTTTGATCCCATTACGATCCGACGCTCATCAAAGAGGCTCGGTCTCAGCACCGAGGCCTCCTATCGCTTCGAACGGGGTATCGATATCGGGGGAGTTGACCGCGCATTGAAGAGATCGCTTATGCTCATTGCCGAACTCGCCGGAGGCAAGGTTGCCAGGGGTATCATAGATTGCTACCCGGAGCCCTGGTCTGCCCCGAGGATTACGGTACGCGTTGCAAGAACAAACGAAATCCTGGGCACCGAAATCCGCAGAGAAGAGATAGCGCACTACCTTGCCTGTCTTGGTATGGCGGTGAGGGAAGACGGCCACAGCCAGATGGAGGTGAAGCCGCCATCCTTCAGGGTAGATCTCACCAGAGAGGCTGACCTCATCGAGGAGGTCGCACGTCTCATCGGGTATGATAACATACCGGTTACCCTTCCGGCCATACGCTCCGGGCAGGAGGATACCGCTGCAATAACCCTGAGAGATCGAATCAAGGCACTGCTGGTGGGAATGGGTTTCTCAGAGGTCGTTACCTACAGCTTTATCTCCCCAAAATCCGTTGAGATACTAGGGGCTGATGAACACAGCATTCTGCGTTCCTTTGTGAAGCTTCTGAATCCCCTCTCTCTCGACCAATCCGTCATGAGAACCTCCCTTATCCCTGGGCTGCTCTCATCCGCTCGGTTAAATGCACTGCGAGGGCAGAATAACCTGCGGATCTTCGAATGGGGGAAGATCTACTTACAGGGAGATGAAGAGCTGCCTCACGAGAAGGAGTTCCTTGCCGCCTTTTTGAGCGGAATGGTTTCCAGTCACCAGTGGTATCAGGTGCCACGGGAGGTCGATTTTTTCGATATCAAGGGCACAGCAGAACATATCCTTGAAGAGCTCGGGATTGAAGAGGCTTCTTTTGTTGCTGAGAGCCGAAAAGAGGGATTTGACCGCCATGAATATGCCAGGATCCTTTGCTCCGGCTCTGAGATCGGGACAATAGGGAGGGTATCAAAGGAGGTTATGACCGGCTATGAACTGGAAGGTAGCGCCTACCTGCTGGAGCTCGACATCGAGGCCCTTTCGCCGTTTGTTTCGTGGGTAAGAAGGTTCACGCCCACCGCGAAATATCCATCGGTGAGGAGGGATATCTCTATCATCGTACACCGCTCAACGGAGACTGGAACACTCATCGGTATTGCAAGGGAAATGGGCAAAGACCTGATAGAGTCCGTCGGCATCTTCGACATCTACCAGGGCAAGGGGATCGATAGCAAGGAAAAGGCTATAGCCATGAGGATACACTATAGGTCGAAGGACAGGACCTTAACCGATGATGAGGTAAACAAAGTTCACGAGGAGGTTGTAGCAGAAATCCGTCGCCGGACAGGGGGAAGGCTGAGAGAGGGCCAGCCATAGGATTGTTGAGCGAAGTGAGATTCCATGTTTAACTAACAATTTCTTTCACCTATGCCCTTGAAGCGCCGGGGTAATGTGCTATCATGGAAATTCCGGATAACAAACGCTTTTTGAGGATTGGCGAGGTAAGCCGGATAATCGGGGTCAAGCCGTATGTGCTTCGCTATTGGGAGTCCGAGTTTTCCATCCTGAAGCCCAGAAGGGCCGATTCAAAGCAGAGAACCTATAAGAAAGAGGATATCGAGACCCTCGGAGAGATAAAAAGGCTGCTCTATGAGGAACGGCTCACCATAGAGGGCGCCAAGAAAAGGCTCAAGCCCGTGAGGAAAACCGCTCCTACAGATCAAGCGAATCTGTTGCGGGAGATTAAAGAAGAGCTTGCCCAGATCCTGAAAGTCCTTGAGTGATGCGGGATGTCATGATTAGGTTGCATCGTAGCTGCGGCCATAGTCAATGAGAGCCTTACACTGTATCTATCCCCTCTG
>CAYMFC010000203.1:0-2896 GCA_964389665.1 uncultured Desulfobacteraceae bacterium
TGGTGGCGGGCTTTGCCGGATGGAACTTCAGATATGATTTCTTGGACCTTTTCTCACCTAGTTTGAAAACCATCCCTGCCGGCCCGAGAGATGTCCCCTTACAGCAACCCAAACCCGAAAAAGAGGCAGCAGCGCCCCTTTTTCTCGATGAGAAGAGCAGTCTCGCAGGCCTCTTCGATCTATACTACGCGAACGTAGAAGAAGGGACCGATTTAGTCGGTGGAGAGCATCTATCCTTGATCTTTTTTATGATGGAGCCGGACGACTGCACTATCTTTAAGAAACCCTTTCGGGTACCGGTATCCCTTTCTCCGGCTCCATCCTCCGCCTCACCGCACTATCTTCTCATTCGGGAGATAACTGAGGCGGGCGCTATCGCGGTTGATACGAGAGGAAAGGATCGGTCGGTGAGCAGGGAGTTTCTCTTCGATCACTGGGGACAAAGGGTTTCCTGGGTATACCCCTTTGAAAATAGCTGCCCCGCATTAATGAGAGGCATGAGCGGCCCGGATGTGTCAGAGGTTCAGCGGATGCTCAAAGAGATCGGCTATCAGGTGGAACCCACGGGGATCTTCGATGAAGCAACCTTTCTGGAGGTGATTCGCTTCCAACGACGTTATAGTTTGATGAGCGATGGGATCGTGGGCCGCAGGACAAAGGCTCTCATATACCAGATGACGGATTAACATCGTTTGTTGTGTTCATAATGTTCATTGAGTTTATTGCGTTACAGATGTTCAAAGCCTTAAGATTTAAAAAACAATCTCAAGGAACCCAAAAAACTCAACAAACCCAAAAAACTGCCAAACCCTATGAGTTATATCAATGAGGCACTGAAAAAGGCCCAAAGGGAAAAAGATGCCCTTGCCGCAAGATACAGCAGTTTTCTCGCAGCACGGAGAGAAAAAAGGAAGGCTTCACGGGGCAGGAAGCTCTGGTGGACCTCCCTTGTCGTTATCCTCATTTTGCTTGCTTTTGGGCTCTATTCATGGTTGGATTCAAGAGGCCCGGAGAGGACATCCGCTTCAAAGAATGCCATCCCGCAGGGTGACTCAAAACAAGAAGCCGCGGTAGATGCGAAGGACCTCTATGATAGGGCGCGGCGGTTTCAAAAGAGCGGGCGCTCCAGGGAGGCGAGGGAGCTTTATCGGAAAGCACTTGCCCTTGATCCACAGAACGTCCACGCAGTGAACAATATAGGGGTTGCCTTTCTTCAAGAAAGGAACTTCACCGAGGCCCGAAAAAGCTTTGAAGATGCAGTGCGATTGCAGCCGGATTACGTTGATCCATATTACAATATGGCCTGCCTCTATGTCATACAGGGGGATACGAAAAGGGGCCTGGACTATTTGAAGAGGGCTGTCTCATTGGATGGATCGGTACGGGAATGGGCTCTCGCTGATGCCGACCTGAAGGCACTGAGAGGATTGCCCGAGTTTGAGGAGGCAATAGGAAAGAGGTAAGGGATATTGGAGTATTGGAGTACTGAAGAAATGGAGTATTGGAGCGATGGAGCAGAAAGGGATTCGCAAGACTTCAATACTCAACCAGTCCTGTGCGAAGAAAAATGCCATGCCGGAGATGAATAACGTGAGGTTTAGGATAGCATTAATACCTGTTTTGTGCCTCGTTTGGCTGGTCCTTATCCTGGCAATACAGAGCTCCACGGCGCAGGGTGCGAGGATAGCGGGTGAGGAAGGCACAACCTCAGTTGCTCCCGAGCCCCAAGAACCGACAAAAAAGGTGGCTCCACCGGAAGCGCCGGTTATCAAAAGGCATCCTCCGGTTCCAAGAGCTCAGCAGGTGAAGAAGGCTGCTCCTGTTGAGCCCGTCGAAGAAAAGAGAAGCCCTCAGGTCCAGAAGATGATGGTTCCTGAGAAGACAGTTGCGAAACAAGAAGAAGTCACGCAAGAAAAAGAATCGGGATCCCGTTATGTGACCATAGATTTCGACAACGTGGATATTACCCTGTTTATTAAATTCATCAGCGAGCTGACAGGCAAGAATTTCATTATCGACAATGCGGTGAAGGGAAAGGTCACCGTTATCTCGCCCACCAAAATATCCATAGATGAGGCGTACAAGGTATTCGAATCGGTATTGGAGGTCCATGGATTCAGCACGGTGCCGTCCGGAGCAGTCATCAAGATTGTACCGGCAGTAGATGCCAGGTCAAAGAGCATTGAAACGAGGCTGCGGGAAGAGACTGCCGCACCCGAGGATAGGATTGTGACACAGCTGATTCCTTTGGATTACGCCAACCCGGATGAGCTGAGCAAACTGTTCCGGCCCCTGATATCCAAAAACAGCGTCATAGTCTCCTACGAGCCTACCCGCATGCTGATCGTTACCGATGTTCAATCCAACATCAAGCGGTTACTCTCGATAGTAAAGGCGATTGATGTAGCGGGGATCGGGGAAGAGGTCTCCGTGATACCGATTGAACATGCAACGGCAGCAACGCTTGCAAAGTCATTGAGCGACATCTTTCAGGCCCAGGTCAGCAAAAGACCGCCAAGAGGGGCTGCCGCGCAAGCCGTCACAAGAATTGTGGCTGATGAGCGGACCAACTCCCTTATAACCCTCGCTACGGAGGATGATACGCAAAAGATACAGAGTCTCGTGGCATTGCTGGATAAACCGGTCCCTCGCGGTGAAGGTGATATCCACGTCTACTACCTTCAGAATGCCAATGCGGAAGATCTCCAGAAGGTCCTCATGGCTATTCCTTCCAAGGAAACCAAGGAGCAGGAAAAAGGCAAGGCCCCTGCGGTCTCCAAAGACGTCCAGATCGTGGCGGATAAGGCCACCAACAGCCTGGTAATTACCGCGAAAAAGCAAGATTATCTCGTGCTCGAGGATATCATCAAGAAGCTCGATATAGCCAGAAGCATGG
>CAYMFC010000204.1:0-2866 GCA_964389665.1 uncultured Desulfobacteraceae bacterium
GCTTGTCGAACCATAGGCTGAAGACTGTTAGGAAATAACGGGGAGAGAGCATTTTGAAGCCATGTTTGGTGAGAGAAGCTTCTGCTTCTTCAACAAACTGCGCTTATAGTGCTCTTTTGACTACTTTAATGCTTCAGTCTAAATCCCGCCGAAGGCGGGACTGACTACGTGAGTAGTCATGAAATGGTAATCTCTGGAGGTGTACATTGTATAAGATACGAGAGAAGAGAAAACTGGTACCGAATATACATGTAATCGAGGTTGAAGCCCCTGCTGTGGCAAAAAAGGCCCAGCCGGGCCAATTCGTTATTGTGACCATTGACGAGAAGGGCGAGAGGATCCCGCTCACCATAGCTGATTGGGACCGGGAAGGGGGATCAATCACCATCGTCTTTATGGAGGTGGGAACGAGCACTCAGCGGCTGGCGACCTTTAATGAGGGAGATTCCCTTTACAGCCTTGTGGGGCCGTTGGGGATTCCAACCCATATCGAAAAATTCGGGACCGTGGTGTGCGTGGGCGGCTGTTATGGGATAGGTGCTATGATGCCCATTGTTCGAGCCATGAAAGAAGCGGGCAATACGGTAATCTCGGTGATTGAGGCTCGAAGCCAGTACCTGCTTTACTGGGAAGAGGAATTGAAGAGGGTGAGCGATCAGGTGATCATCACTATCGGCGACGGTTCTCATACACCTGAGAGGTGGGTTCCCGATCAGGTAGCCAAGCTAGCTGACTCCGGGGGCACCATAGACCTGGTGGTCGCATTCGGATGTACCTACATGATGAAGCTCACATCGGAGACGACGAAGCCGCTGGGCATAAAGACGATCGTCCATCTCAGCTCCGTGATGGTCGACGGCACAGGGATGTGCGGGTGCTGTAGGGTGTCTGTGGGGGGAGAGACCAAGTTCGCCTGCGTTGATGGTCCTGAATTTGACGGTCATCAGGTAGATTGGGACGTGCTTTTGTCACGGCAAAATAGCTACCAGCAAGAGGAGATCCTTTCCCTCCAGGAGTGGGAGACCCGAAGGTGGCACAGGGCACGCTAGGACTTTACATAGCTCAAGAGCTTAACAGCTACGTCACGTTAGTTATTCATTTAGGATGATATTTGAACAGGCTAAAGGTCTAAGGCATCAGATAAAAGGTCCAAGGTGTAAGGCATAAGGAATAAGGCCGTGTGCCGTGGGCCCTGCGCCCTAAGCCACATGATTACAACTAGGTTCAGCAGTTTACCGTTCACGGTTCCGGGTTGAAATTCCCATAAAGGCTGTTAAAAAGCAGCAAATATATTGATGGGTACATATGTAATCAAATCTGAACCTTGAACCTTTGAACCTTGAACCATACGACATCCATCAAGGAGTAAGGGAAGCATGCCATAGCGATCATCACGATAGCGCATTTTCGGCTTTTTGGTAAGATTGGAGGAAGGCCCGATGGAAGAGAAGGAAAAAAAGGACAAGATTCCTCGGCAGCCCATGCCCGAGCAGGATCCCAAGGTGAGGGTAAAGAACTATAAGGAGGTGCCCTTCGGTTACTCCGCGGAGACTGCCATACTGGAGGCAAGCAGATGCATCCAGTGCAAGAACCCGGGATGCAGGACCGGCTGCCCGGTGGAGATAGACATCCCCGCATTTATCAACCGAATCAGGGAGGGGGACTTTCAAGGCGGCATAGCAAAGATTAAGGAAAGGAATCTACTCCCAGCGGTCTGCGGTAGGGTATGCCCCCAAGAGCTCCAATGCGAGAAGAATTGCATACTCGCTAAAAAAGGAGAGGCGGTTGCCATTGGGAGGCTGGAGAGATTCGCGGCTGATTGGGAGCGAAACCAGCCAAAGGACGCAGTGCCTGAGATAGGCGCTTCTGCGGAAAAGCCACAGGTGAAAGAGTCCTCTACGGGAAAGAAGGTCGCGGTCGTGGGTTCTGGGCCATCGGGCCTCACCGTGGCAGGTGATCTTATCCTCAAGGGCCACGATGTGACCGTGTTCGAGGCCTTTCAGGTTCCCGGAGGTGTCTTGGTGTACGGGATACCGGAGTTCAGGCTGCCCAAGGCTATTGTTGCCTCCGAAGTCGAGTACATGAAAAAGCTCGGCGTGAGGTTTGAGTGCGATACCGTCGTGGGTGCCACGGTAAGCGTTGATGAGCTTTTCGAGCAGGGCTACGATGCGGTCTATGTCGGCGTGGGAGCCGGACTCCCTGTCTTTATGAACGTACCGGGTGAGAATCTGATAGGCGTATATTCCGCCAATGAGTACCTCACCAGGAGCAACCTCATGAAGGCCTACCTGTTTCCCGAGTATGACACTCCTATAATCAGGGGCAAGGATGTGACGGTCTTCGGAGCCGGGAACGTGGCCATGGATTCCGCGAGAACCGCGCTTCGCCTCGGTGCGGACAAGGTCCGGGTCATCTATCGCCGATCCAGGCAGGAGATGCCTGCGAGGGGCGAGGAGATTCACCACGCCGAGCAAGAGGGGGTGGAGTTTGTGCTCCTGGCAGCACCCCTCAATTTCATAGGGGACAATGACGGGCGCCTTATAGGGGTCAGGTGTCAGAGGATGGAGCTGGGTGAACCTGATGAATCAGGTCGCCGCCGGCCAGTCCCGATCAAAGGCAGTGAATTCGAAATCCAGTGCGATACTGCAGTGGTTGCTATAGGCGCGGGAGCGAATCCCCTCTTGACCAAGGCCACTCGTGATATCAAGTTGACGAAACGGAGTTACATCATAGCCGAGCCCGAAACCGGCAAGACCACCAAGCATGGCGTATGGGCGGGGGGAGATATCGTCACAGGTCAGGCAACGGTAATCCTTGCCATGGGAGCGGGCAGACAGGTGGCCAACTCCATCCACAACTTTCTCAC
>CAYMFC010000205.1:0-2843 GCA_964389665.1 uncultured Desulfobacteraceae bacterium
TAGCATAGACAGGTTGGATGCGGCATAATTGACGATAATTGAATGTCATCTCACGTCGCTGAATATATCGATTTGAGGAATTAAACATCCAAAATCCGAGGCAAATAATTCTTTAAGCGGCCCCCACAATTGGCCACATCTCGGAGAACGGAACTGTATCAAAGGAGAGACGGTTTTATTCTGCCTGCATTCTAAAGACATCCTCAGCAGGGTCATCCTCAGAAGCAATGAGCTTCTCGGGACATGGTTGTCTAACTCTCCACCCATCTCACGCGATCAAATCTATTAGGAGTGTCTCATCCTGAAGTTCTGGAGGACATCGTGAAAGGCCCTTGTATGTAAGGGATTCGCCTCGGAGAAGAACAGGTGGGTTTGACAGGAGCAATCAGAAGAGCCAAAGCCGGAAGGGCCCGATCTCATGATCGATGAAATGGCCCTGGCGATCTCACACTCATCCCTTTGTGAGGACCTGATGGGAAGCGGTATAACCTTGCCGGCGTGAGCGGTGAGGTAATCGATATGCCAGCGCTGTTTCTTGGTTTTCTTGAGGTGCCTTTTGATCCTCGCACTCAGGTTCCTTATCGCTGAGCCCACGTAGACATAGTAGCCTTTCTGAAAGGCGAACCTGCCGAGGCGGCCGATATCGAGTGCCGTGCCGTGCTCCATTCTCAAGATGAGAAGGTAGCTCCCCCTGTCCTGTATCTCCTCTCGCAGATAATCCCAGGGTACCTCCAGGCTCTTGACCTCAGGACCAATCGTGAGATCGGGGCTCCACTCTATTGCTACGGGGAGGATCATGAGGTGGTCCTTTGCCTCCAAGAATGTGGTGCTGAAGTCATAATCGGTGTGGAAGTCCGGCATAAACCAGCGCACGCGGGGATAGTGGACGATAAATAAAACCGCGGACGCTATGCCAGCGCTCCCCATGTGGGCAAGCTCGAGGAGATGTCTTCTGCCTCGTTGGGTGACGGCATCCGGGAACATGGCCACACCATTCCCGAACAGCGTACAGGATTTCACCTCCAGGTAGAGCTCTTTGCCGTTGTGTCTGAGAAGAAGATCAAACCTGCTCCTTCCTCGAGCCACCTCCTGCCCTATCACCTCTGCCCCCTCCAAGGATGGGATTGCCCCCGTTTCGATAAGATTTTTGGCGACCTGATTGGTGATATGGGTGTGGAGGAAGACAGGGTAATCCTCCCTTTGCACTGCCAGCACGGTAAACCGTGTTTTTCTCCGGGATGGGGAAGCCCTGTCAGGGTCAATCGTGGGGTAAAGATAGAGGGTTACACCCGGTAAGAGGAGTTCCCAGAGCCTTCCCGGATTTGGAAGATGGGCATCCAGTGCACCAAGTTCATCAGTGATACAGCGTACGATAAAGCGGTTCGGCCTCTCAATAAACACAGCTTTACGTATGGCGTCAGGATTGAAGGGAAGCTTGATCATAGGCTGCAAGAAAACCCGAAGGATGCATCTTAATATCAAATTGCATTCAAACGGATACTATTGATTGATGTCATTGCGAACGAATGTGAAGCAATCTCAATATGATAGATTGCCACGTCGCTTCGCTCCTCGCAATGACATGATTGCAATTTGGGATAAACGCAAAGACGGGCTTTATCAGGGCCTGAACTGGATGTCATAGAGGTCCTTGTATCGGCCCTTTTCCGTGATGAGTTTCTCATGGGTGCCTGACTCGACAATGATGCCGTTCTCCAGCACGAAGATTCGATCGGCTCTCCTGATTGCGCCCAGGCGGTGGGAAATGATGAAGATGGTCATCCGGCCGCATAATCGCTCGATGGCCTCCTGGATGCGAAGCTCGCTCTCCGGATCAAGGGCTGAGGCGGGCTCATCGAGGATCAAGATAGCCGGGTTTTTCAGGATAGCCCTGGCTATGGCAATCCTCTGTCTCTGTCCGCCCGACAGAAGTGTTCCCCTATCGCCTACCCTGGTATCATAACCGTCAGGAAGGGCAGTGATGAAATCATGGGCATGGGCGATCGTGGTTGCCCTCTCAATGTCTTCCTGGGTGTAGTGTCCCCCGTTATAATTGATATTGTTGGCGATCGTGTCGTGAAACAGGAGGCTTTCCTGGCTTACGATTGCTATCTGACCGCGTAAGGAATCGAGGGTTGCC
Organism: uncultured Desulfobacteraceae bacterium; assembly: GCA_964389665.1. Classification (GTDB taxonomy): domain Bacteria; phylum Desulfobacterota; class DSM-4660; order Desulfatiglandales; family B25-G16; genus B25-G16. The sequence goes on from CAYMFC010000205.1 coordinate 2,141, forward strand.
TCCCTGATATCCATGCCGTCGATCCTGATGGAGCCGGAGTCCACATCATAGAAACGGGGAATGAGGTCCAGAAGGGTGCTCTTTCCGGCGCCTGTGGAACCCACAAAGGCCAGCATTTCGCCTGCGTTTCCCGTAAAGGAGATGTCACGAAGTACGGGCTTTGCAGGATCGTAGCCGAAATAGACGTGAGAGAACTCTATGGTATGCTTCAGTATCGGCACCTCCCTTGCGCCTGTGGTATCCTGAATTTCAGGCATGGTGTGCATGATCTCGAAGACCCGTTGGGTCGCACCCTGGAGCGTCTTCAGGTTATTGTTTAGCTTGGCCAGGTTCTTTATCGGTGAATATGCCCTGGCAAAGGCGTACATGATTGCGAGGATTTCCCCCAGGCTATGATGGAAGTAGATCTTGCCTATCAGCAAAACGGCCGGCATGATCAGGAATGCACTCACGTCCATCATAGGGCCGATACCAAGCTGCCATCTATTCCAATGCATCACCTTTTTGTAAAGGGTATCGGCGAGCTTGCCGAACCTTTCCGCCTCATAGGTCCCTCTGCAAAATCCCTTAATCACCTTGAGCAGAAGGATGATTTCCTGATAGCTCGATGTTACCTCTGCTGTGGCATCCTGCACCCTGACGGAGTGTTTCTTGACCTTGCGGCCGAAAAGCCTGATCAGGCCTATGATAAAGGGGGTAATGA
>CAYMFC010000206.1:0-2828 GCA_964389665.1 uncultured Desulfobacteraceae bacterium
TTCTTGACCTTGCGGCCGAAAAGCCTGATCAGGCCTATGATAAAGGGGGTAATGACAATGGTCAGAACGGTGAGCTTGTAGTTCATGAGGAGCAGATAGAAGAGGAAAACAGCTGCCGTGATGGGTTGCTGTACGAAACCGATAAGGATGAGGCTTATGAAGCCCTGCATCACTGTGAGGTCTGCCGTAGCCCTGGCTATAAGCTCGCCGCTTTTTCGTTTATGATAGAACGTTAAGGGAAGGGATATGAACTTTTCGGCCAGCTCAATCCTCAATCTTCGTATTGCCCTGTTTGAGAAGGCCGCGGCCGAGAGCTCGCTGAAGTAGATCGTGATCGATTTGAACAGGACCGAAATGAACGCAACGCCCGTGAGAAGCATGAGCAGACGATTCGGTGAGACCCCGGTAACCAGAACCCGGTCGGTTCTCTCAAATGACAGGGGAGAGTGAACTGAGAGCCAGGGGATTTTCCACGCAACCGGATCGGATGTGCTCTTCATCCCCTCGTCGATAAAGGGCTGAAGGAGGTAGGCCGGAATCACGGTGAAGATGGCTGCCATGGTCGTAAGGATAATTGCCACTGCTATCAAAAAACGCTGGCCCTTGATGTAGAGGGCAATATCCTTCCCGAGTATCTTCTCTATCATGCACTTACACTGCGCTGATCTGGCGACTGATCACGATGCGCTGAACCTCAGAGGTTCCTTCTCCAATCTCAAGGAGCTTGTGATCCCGATAGAATCTCTCGATGTCGTATTCCTTCATCAGGCCATAGCCGCCGTGAAGCTGTACGGCGTGATCAACGCACCTACCCATGACCTCGGAGCAATACAGTTTTGCCATGGCCGCTTCTTTTCCGAAAGGCATATTCTGATCCCTCAGCCAGCAGGCCTTGTAGAGGAGAAGTCGAGCGCATTCTATTTCTGTGGCCATGTCAGCCAATTTAAAGGAGTTAACCTGAAAACCCATTATTGGTTTTCCGAATTGGACCCTTTCACGGGCATATTTGAGGCCCAGCTCAAAAGCACCCTGTGCCCCTCCGAGCCCCATTGCCCCGATCGAGAGCCTGCCCCCGTCCAGGGTTCCGAGCATGTGATGGAAGCCATCGCCTGTGGGGCCCAGGAGATTATCCTTCGGCACCCTGCAATCCTCGAAATAGAGCTCGCTCGTGTTGGAGGCCCGCCACATCATCTTCTTATGCATGGTTTTGGCCTCAAAACCGGGTGTTCCAGCCTCAACGATAATGGTAGTGAGCTCGGATTTGCCGTCCTTCCTGGTCCCGGTCTTGGTCAAGACGATAGCCCCTGCGGTAATATCAGTTGCCCCGTTGGTAATGAATATCTTGCTCCCGTTTATTACCCATTCGTCTCCATCCAGAACTGCGGTAGTTTGTGTATTTCCGGCATCAGATCCGGCATTGGGCTCGGTCAATCCAAAGGCCCAAAGGGTCTCACCGCGGCACGCCGGCGGGAGGTATTTTCTCTTCTGTTCCTCATTTCCGTAATAGTAGAGCGGTCCGAGACCCAGGGAATTGCCGGCAGCAACGGTTGCAGCATGGGAGCCGTCCACCCTGGCGATTTCCTCGGTGGCAATGATATAGCCGATATAGTCCATTCCCTGGCCGCCGTATTCTTCGGACACGAACATCCCGAAGAGCCCGAGACCGGCCATGGCCTTCATGGTTTCATAGGAGAATTCCTCCCTCTCATCCAGCTCGCCGGCGATGGGCCTGATCTCATTTTCTGCAAAGTCGCGGACCGAATTCCTGAGTATTTCGTGTTCTGTTGAAAGTGTAAAATCCATATCTGCTCCTTTCTTTATCTACCCCATACTAAGACAATTGGCAATTGAAACTTTCGGCCGATTATCGGAGATGCAGAATGCCCTGTTGAATCTTCTCTCTGATCCTCGCCACTATCGACTGATAATCTCCGTCATGAGCAATCACGGTAACCTCAGGCCCTAAGGGCGCCCACTGCTCCCGGTGACTATTCCTGAAGAGGGCTATTGTCGGTGTTCCAAGAAGCGCAGAGAGATGAGTGATGCCGCTGTCATGACCGATGTACAAGGATGCCCCCTTGATCAGCGAACGCAGTTCCTCGTTCCGGGGGCAGAAGAAAATCTCGGTATTGATACCCCACCGCTCTTTTTCAGATTCCTCGTAGAGCCCCTGTTCAGCTGGCCCAAGGAGCACGATCTTTTTATGAACTATTCCGAGCGATATATCCTGCACCAAGTCAAACCAGAATTCGAGGGGATAGTTTTTCTTTTCACTCCCGGAGCCTGGATGAAATACCACCATGGGAGCTGATTTTCCCTGATTGTTGCCGTTGAGCAATGCCGTTCTTTTTGCCTCCTCGATGGCTCGCTCGGGGTTCACCGGCAGACCGGAGGCATTGAGACATTGGGCCAGGTATAGAGCGACGTGTATGGTATCCTGCCTGGAGGGAAATGGCGGAAAGCAGTGGACGGGGATATCTTGAAAGCATGCCCGTAAGCCTTTCGTGGCATCCCCATCGGGATCGGTAAGAAAGCAGACGGCCCTCTCGATATCAAAGCCTGGAAGATCCCTGCAAAAGGGTTTTTGGGAGAACAGGGTATGCCATCCTCCCTTTTCATAATCAAGGCATCTCGCTGTGAGGGGTTCAAGAAAATCAATGCCTGGTTTTCTCCCCACAAATGTCAATTCCACCTCGTGACCCAGTTGATAGAAGGCAGGGGCCAACAGGAGGGTATCCCCCAGAGCGCTCGGCCGGATAACCAGGATTCCCCTTCTCTTTTTCTCGTGGATGGTTAGCATAATCACCGGATAGTCAGCTGCATTATTT
>CAYMFC010000207.1:0-2828 GCA_964389665.1 uncultured Desulfobacteraceae bacterium
ATCTGAATGGCCTTTGCTTTCACAATCTTCTCCCCCCTCCTTACCGCATATGCCACACCCGGTTGGCTCATCTGTAATTTCTTTGCAATCTGAGTCCCTTCTACCCCCAACTCCCTCACCGCCCAGTAACAAAATACACTCCGTGCTTCCGCTCGGACCTTGTGCCTGCCCTTCGAGTACAGATACCGATTGAGTCCTGTCATGTGAGAAACGAGCTTTGCCCGCAAGGGGTTCAGGTGAATATAGCGAACCAGTTCCTTTAGATAAAGATCCTCCTGGCAGATGATAGACTTATACCGGTTCTGAAAGAGCTGGCCATGACGCCGGTGCCTCCGGTTAAACCGTATTGCGTAGCCTGTCAGAAGTCTTCGCATCAAGGTAGGAAGCCCTGCATCCCCTGATCGGAGAAGAAAATGGGCATGTTGGATAAAAATGCCCACGCATAGCAGGCTGTTTTGGTGGCGGGTAGTAGATCGGCGAGGCGATCTATCATATCATCGCGGTCTTCGTTGTCCCGAAATATTGAACGGCGTTCGATGCCGCGAATAATCACGTGATGAATCACCCCAGGGGCATCTAATCTCGCAAGCCTTGGCATGACTCGATATATAATAAATCGTAGCCTTCATGTCAATTTAATTATTTACAAATGGACGTCCCACATAACATAATAACATAATGTAATCACAGCCTTGCTCGAAGTTTAGGATTACTCCTCCAATTCTCCCTTAACGGCAAGACCTATTTTCTCTAACGTATACGGCTTCTTTATGTATGTGGCCGCACCCAGCCTCTGGGCCTCTTTCACACGTTTTGTCTCAGAGAACCCGCTTGCTATGATCGCCTTTTGATGCGGATGGAGCTCAAGGATTTCCCGGTAGGTGTCAAGGCCGTCTATGCCGGGATACATGATCATATCTAAAATCAGGAGATCTACTGAGCGGTCTTTAAGGTATTCCACCGCCTCCTCTCCGCTTGAAACCGCACTCACCGAGTAGCCCAGCTCAGAGAGTATCGTTGATGCAATGTCCCTCTGCTCTCTTACATCATCCACCACTAAAATAGACTCCCCCTTGCCCCTATAATCCTCAATGGATACGAGGGGCTTCTCCTTGGCTCGCCCTTGTCTGGTTGCAGGGAAATAGAGGGTGAAGGTGGTTCCTTTGCCTTCGCTGCTTTGAACATCAATGTAGCCCTTGTGGTCTTTCACCGTACCCCACACAACGGCCATGCCTAACCCGGTTCCGCTTCTGCCTATCTTTTTCTTGGTGTAGAATGGCTCAAATATCCTGTCGATATCCTCGGGTGGGATCCCAACCCCGGTATCGCAGACCGAAAGGATCACATAGTCACCTTCCTCTACCTGGTCAGAGCCCCGTATGGGCCTGTCGATATAGCGGTTTTCAGTGGAAAGAGAAATGGTTCCGCCTTCTTTCATTGCCTCGGCCGCATTGGACACGAGATTCATCACGGTTTTGGCCAGATGAACTCGAGAGCCTGAGATATTCAGGAGATCTCCTTTAAGATCGGGCTCTATTGCAACATGGGGGTTAAATGATCGCAGTTTTTCACACTCTGGGCTTTTCAGGTATTCGGTGATAATCTCATTGAGGTCCACCACCTCCATGGTGGGTACCCCTCTTCGTGCCAGGGTCAGGAGATCCTGCACGATAGCTGCGGCCCTTAGCCCTGACTCCTGCATGGTTACAATGGGCTTCCGTAAGGGGCTGTCTTCGGGGAGCTGCATCAGAAGAAGATCAGGGTAGCTTACCAGGCCCGAGAGGATATTGTTGAGATCATGGGCCACCCCTCCTGCAAGGGTGCCAATGGCCTCCATCTTCTGGGCTCGCTGGAGTTGGGCTTCGAGCCGCTTCCGTTCAGTCATATTAAGAAACGCGGTAATGATAAATATTTTGCCTTTAAGCTGGATGTGTCTCGCAAACATCATTGAGTTTAGGATGAAGCCATCCTTGGCCTTGAAATCCATCTCAAATCCATGGATCTCGCCTGATGGCTGCAATTTACCTATGAACCTATTCCTGTCCTCTTTTGAGTAAAACCCCAATTCTGTTGTAGTCTTTCCAAGAACTTCTTCTTTATTGTATTTTGTAAGCCTACAAAACGCATCATTGACATCGATCAATATGCCCGTCTCCGCCTCGGTGACGGCAATAGCCTGGGGAGACAAATCAAACAGGCCCCGGAATTTAAGTTCACTTTCCCGCAAAGCCACCTCCGCCTGCTTTTGCTCGGTGATGTCTCGAAGCACACCCCTCACCCCCACCACCTCCTCTCCCTTGTAGATGGGGCCTGAGTGGATTTCTCCGATAAATTGTCTCCCATCCTTGCGGAGGAAGGTTCTCTCTCCTGCGGTGGTGTTTCCCTTGAAGATCTCACCAATGGTCCTCTGAGAGAGGTCTCTGTCCTTTTCAGCCATGGTATCTTGTACTCGAAGGCCATGTAAAATTTCCTCCTTGGAGTAGCCAAACATGTGGGTACCTGCTTCATTCACATAGGTAAATTTCCCTTCCCTGTCAAACTCGTAGACTATATCGAGAAGGGATTCGGTGAGGTGTTGGTACTTATGTTCAGTCTCATGCAGCGCTTCCTCTGCCTGCCTGTGCTTAGCGGCTTCATTTTCTAACTCCTTAATCCTTTGCTCCAATTCTTCATAGGTTGGTTTCTTGGTCATCTAAGAATCTCCCGATTATCCTATAAATAACAACCCTCGCCAGGACGATCTGATTCATCCTGATGAGGGCGTAATCCTGATAGTAAGCCTATATCCTTTTCTCAAATCAAAGATAATAGAGGTCAGGAAATATGCT
>CAYMFC010000208.1:0-2827 GCA_964389665.1 uncultured Desulfobacteraceae bacterium
CAAAGATAATCCGGCGGGAAACCGTGACGGTAGCGAGCGGAACCTATGATACCTTCCTGGCCGAGCCAGAACTCGGCCACCTTCGCGGGGTATTTGAGAAGAGCAAAAGCGCCAGGCTTCAGATATGGGTCTCGGCTGATCATCGCCGCATCCCCGTGAAGATACAGAGTAAGGTCTCTGTGGGAAGTTTTGTCGCTGAGCTCATCTCTGCCGAAAACCTTTGCCCTGATATCGGAGCCGGTAAACAATAAGCTTCATTATCGTGCCCCCCTTCTCACTACAGCATCAGGTTCAGCAACCCGCCGGTTATAAGGGCAGCCGCTATCATTACCCCTGCGGCCTTACACATACTCACCACCCCGAGCTCCCTCAGAAGCACCACAAAGGTAGCAATACACGGAAAGAACATGGCCAGAACAACGCTTGCCACCACCAGCTGTTTCGCGGTCAAGGACAGGGGGGCCAGCATCCCCAGGGCCACGTCCTTTCGGAGAAAGCCGATCACCAATGAAGTGATCGCTTCCTTAGGCAGCCCGAGTAGGCCGCTCACAACCGGTGCCGTAATGTTCGCTATGGCGTTAAACACCCCAAAGAGATAGAGCATGTTGATAATCACGATGGCGCCGAGAATGATGGGTATGGCCTCTGCCAAGAACCCGTAGATCCTCATCCACATCTTCTGAAGCGCGATCCTCCAGGGGGGTATCCGATACGGAGGGATCTCAATGAGCAGCTCCGGGCTGAATCCCTTTATCGAATGATTCAGTATGATTCCCAGAATGACCCATACAGCGAAGAGAGTTCCGTAGACGATCATCACATACTGGCCTCCTCGCTGTCCTACCAGGCCGAAAATCATAGCCTGTAATGCGGCGCAGGGAACGGCAATGGAAACCAGGGTCGAGGCGATAAATCTCTCCCGCTTGCTCTCCAGGATGCGAGTCGAGAGCACCGCTGGCACATTGCACCCAAGCCCTAACAGGGTTGGAATGATGGCATACCCATGGAGGCCGAGCCAGTGCATGATGGTATCCATCAACACGGCCAACCGCGGCAGGTACCCGACATCCTCCAGCAAGCCCAGCACGAGGTAGAAGGAGAAGATATAGGGCAGAACCATGGCGAAGGGTACGTAGAGGCCGCTCGTGATAAGGCCAAAGGACTCAACGAAATTCACCTCGCCACCCACGAGCTTTCCCACCACGATATCGTGGAGGAAACCGCTGCCGCCCATGAGCGCGCTCACCCGCAAGACAACCGGCGCCCAAAGCCCGTTAAAGAGGGGTTCGAGGAGATAACCGATGAGGCTTTCGCCGATAAATCGAACTACGAGGAAGGAGAGCACCAAGATGGCTATAGCGATTAGGCCGCCGGTGAGAGGCTTTACGCTTGCATCCTGAACGCGCTCGAGCCAGGTGTGATGGCGGTGGCTGATATGCTGAACCTGGTCTACGATCTCCCCAATGGCGACCCATCGCTCATCGCGACTGCGGGTAGGACCATCCGGTGAGGTAGCCCTGGGGATGCTCTCCATGAGCTCCTTTATCCCCTCGCCGGTTACAGCTACCGTTGGAACGGCCGGCACCCCCAGCATCATCCTGAGTTTTTCGAGATCGATATCTATTCCCCTGTGCCTGGTGTCGTCCCACATATTCAAGGCCACCACGACCGGGGTATCCATCTCCAAGAGCTGGAGGGTCAGATACAGGCTCCTCTCCAGGTTCGTGGCATTTACCACGTTTATGATAACATTCCCATTTTTCAGCATCTTGAGCGCGATTTCCTCGGCTTCACTGGTCGGCTCCAGGGTATAGGTGCCGGGCACATCGATAACTTCAAGCTTCTCCTCCCCAAGTTTTGTGAATCCGCGGGTATAGCTTATGGTTGTGCCCGGATAATTGGAAACAGTGGTCCGCACGCCGGTGAGCCGGGAAAACAGCACGCTCTTCCCTACGTTGGGATTACCAACCAGAAGTATAGTCCGCATGTTACTGATCCAACGCTACGATTATCCTTTTTGCCATCCCGAAACCAATCGCTACCTGAACCCTGTCTACTTCGATTGTAACCGGTCCTCGTGCTATCATGGCGCTAATCTTTCTTACCCTCTTGCCCGGCAAAATGCCCAGGCCATTGAGACGGTTAATCAGGCCAAATCCGCCCTGGATCTCGACAATCATCCCGCTTTGACCGGGTCGCATATGAGACAAGGGCATAGGGATTCCCTCCGGCATAGGTCGTATTCCTTTCATTCTTGAAGCCAATCCATCCTCACGTAATAGGGAAAGCGCTTTGGGTTAGTTCTTTTGCTTCATCGCCTTTATCTCGGCGTTGTATTCGTGGACCAACCTCTTCATCCTCTCCAAGCACACTTCCCTCTGCTTTCCGTATTTTCGGTATTCATTAAAGTGCTGCAACCAGTCCAGGCCACCCCTGGGACATGTCTCCACAAATTCCATAAACGCCACCATCCTCTCGAGGGTGGTAGGGCTCACGGAATGTTCCATCTTGCAGGCATCTTCATCCGCCTGGTCCCTATCTATCTGGAGGATATCGGTCAAAAATGCCTTGAGTGTTTGATGCCGCTGATCTATCTCGCTTCCAATATCAGAGCCCCTTCCGGTCAGCTCGAGATATTCATATTTCTCATAATCAATCATGCCCCTCTCGCTCAGCGTCTTGAGCATATTGGTTACGGTCGGCATCTTAACCCCAAGCCTCTTTGCAATATCCTTTACCCTGACGGCTTTCTTTTCCTGGGAAAGATTGTAGATAGCCTCCAGGTAGTCCTCCATGGTAGGCGTGAGGGCTTTTTTAGAGGCATTAT
>CAYMFC010000209.1:0-2804 GCA_964389665.1 uncultured Desulfobacteraceae bacterium
ATGCGGATAATCTGACGAACTGACGTATCCCTGTGGAGGATAATTTTGTGAATCTTGAAGAAGCGATCACAACGGCGATAGAGTTCGAGACACAGGTGAGCAAGCTCTATCGCGACGCAATGGAGAAGAGCACCGATCCCCTGGGAAAGCGCACCTTCGGGGTGCTGGCCGACGAGGAGCTGAAGCACCTGAACTACCTTGAGAACAGGCTCGATGAGCTCCGGAGAACGGGAGCAATTACAGCGGAAGAGCTCGACACCGCTCTCCCCTCTGAGCAGATGATAAGGAAGGGTGTCGGCAGGCTTGAGACCCGAATGACGACCAAGGATAAGGGAAGTGAACTCCAGATGCTGGGCAAGGCCCTGAAGGTGGAGCATGATACCACCGATTTCTACAGGAGGATGGCGAGCGAGCTATCCGATGAAGGGCAGAAGATATTCGCCCGGTTTGTGGAGATAGAGGAGGGGCACCTCGCCATTGTCCAGGCGGAGATAGACTACCTGAGCAGGACGGGTTACTGGTTCGATATCAAGGAATTCGATATGGAGTGAGGTGGAAGAGGAAGAGAAAAGGGGGAAATGAAAAAATCGGATAGCTGTAACTCAGTAAGATCACGGAGGGGTACTCAGAGAAATCAAAGGGGTATGCCGTGAGAAAGACGCTGGTATCCATGGTTGCAGTGCTCATCTGGGCGCCTTCAGTACTGGGGGGAGATGTTCCTCTCAGCGGGGGAACCGAGGCCTGTCTCGAGTGCCATAGAACGATTCATCCCGGGATAGTGGCTGATTGGGAGAGAAGCCGGATGAGCAAGGTGACGCCGGCCCAGGCGCTCAAGAAAGCCGAGCTTGAGAGAAGGATTTCAGTAGAGACGGCGCCCGGGGACCTCGCCAATGTTGTGGTAGGCTGTGCCGAGTGCCACACCCTAAGTCCGGATACCCACGAGGATTCCTTTGATCACGAGGATTTCCGCGTCCATACGGTTGTAACGCCCAGGGACTGCGCAGCCTGCCACGCCCTGGAGGCGGAACAGTATACCGGGAACCTGATGTCGCACGCCTACGCTAATCTCAACAATAATCCCGTGTACCACAACCTGATGATTGCCGCCAATGGGGTGCAGACCTTTGAGGATATGAAGACGGTGATAAAGGAACCCGATCCTGAGACCAGTGCCGATTCCTGCAATTATTGCCACGGCACACAGGTGGCGGTGAGGGGATTCCGGACAAAGGAGACGGATTTTGGGGAGATGGAGCTTCCTATCTTAGAGGGATGGCCCAACCAGGGCGTTGGCCGGATCAACCCGGATACAAGCAAGGGATCATGTGCGGCCTGCCATACCAGACACCAGTTCGCAATCGAGACGGCCAGAAAACCCTATACCTGCGCTGAGTGCCACAAGGGCCCGGATGTGCCGGCATACAAGGTCTACACCGTGAGCAAGCATGGAAACATCTTCTCATCGCTCGGGGATGTCTGGGAGTTCAGCTCCGTTCCCTGGAAGGTGGGTAAGGATTTTTCCGCCCCTACCTGCGCATCGTGCCATGTGAGCCTGGTGGTCTCCGATGAAGGAGAGGTGGTTGCCAGGCGGACCCACCAGATGAACGATAGGCTCTCATGGCGGATCTTCGGGCTGATCTATGCCCATCCCCATCCGAAATCACCGGATACCACCATCATCAAGAACAAGGCCGGATTGCCCCTGCCGACCGAGTTCACCGGAGAACCGGTTGAGGGATATCTGATTGACACCGTTGAGCAAGGAAGGAGACGGGCCGCCATGCAGGGGGTCTGTCTCTCGTGCCATAGCGAGGGGTGGGTAGCTGGGCAGTTTCATCGTTTTGAGAAGACCATACAGAGCGCAAACGAGATGACCCTGGCCGCCACCACGGTGCTCCTTTCCGCCTGGGAAAGAGGAGCGGCAAGGGGGCTTGCCCAGGGTGACGGCATCTTCAACGAGGCGATCGAGAAGAAGTGGGTGGAGCAGTGGCTCTTCTTCGCCAATTCCACCCGTTACGCCTCTGCCATGGCCGGCGCCGACTATGGCGCGTTTGCGAACGGCCGGTGGTACATGGCCAAGAATATCCAGGAGATGGTCGACTGGCTGGAATTCAAGCTCAAGGATAAGAAGTAGGCCCTTCCTGTTTTCAATGAAATCATAGGAGGTTTATTATGGAAGCAAAGGCATTGATCGATATGCTGAACCGGGATATTGCCGACGAACATGCGGCTATCATACGCTACCTCGTGCACGGGTATCTGGAGGGGGAGGACACCCCCCTCGGCTCAAGCCTCATCTCCATATCCAGGGAGGAGATGTGGCATATGCACTGGCTGGGGATGATCATAGGCGGGCTGGGCGGAGAGCCCAATCTGACACCTGCGCCCTATCCCCATGATCCAACGAATCGTGAAACGATTCTCAGGAGTTACGTCAAATACGAGGAGGACTTGATCCCCCATTACCATGAGGAGGCCGATCAGGTGGACGATCCCCATATCAAGCGGGTTCTCCAGAGGGAGGCGTGGGAATCGTCTATCCACGCGAGAAAGTTTCAACGAAAACTGGACAAACTGAGCCCGGAGCAAAGGGCCGGTCTGCCAGGAGCAGAGGGCGAGATGCCCCGGGAGTTCATCCAGAAGCTCCAAAAGGAGATCGCACGCAAGTATACGGAGATGTTGCAGCACATCCGTACCTCATGGATTTTCCAACATGAGGATCGTATGGGATGGAGGATGATGGACCAGGCCATGGAGAAGATGAAACAGCTCGCCCACTTTGCAGAACCCGTGGCAGAGGATGG
>CAYMFC010000210.1:0-2800 GCA_964389665.1 uncultured Desulfobacteraceae bacterium
GGATTGAATTCTTCCTTCACCTTTGAACGCCTTGTTGCGGGAAGGGAGTGGGAGGGTTTTATCAATAAGGTATTAGAATGGAGGGTATTCTGAAAATCGGTTTTTTACAATTTTCACCACTGCTTGGTGATGTTCAGGGCACGATTCAGTCCATAGAAAGGCTGCTCAGCGGCTGCGATGAAGCGGATATACTGGTGCTGCCGGAACTCTGTAATTCCGGCTACAATTTTACCTCGTACCAACAGGCCTGGGATGCCTCGGAACCCATAGAGGGGGGTCCCTTTATCGAGTTTCTCATAGCGAAGTGTAGATCCCTCAATACCCACATCGTCACCGGTTTGAATGAACGGGACGGAGACCTGCTCTATAACTCGGCCGTGCTTATCGGCCCCAACGGCCAAATTGGCACCTACCGGAAGCTCCACCTGTTCCTGAACGAGAAGGATTTCTTTCAGCCCGGCAACGCGGGGCTGCCGGTGTTCGACCTTGGAACATGCACACTGGGTATGCTCGTGTGTTTTGACTGGATATTTCCCGAGGTGTGGCGGATCCTTGCCTTGAAAGGGGCAGACATCATCTGTCACCCTTCTAATCTGGTACTGCCGGGATTCGCTCAAAGGGCAATACCCATCCACGCACTCACCAGCCGCATATATGTGGTGACCGCGAATCGGATCGGAGTCGAAGGGGATCTCACCTTCACCGGCGCCTCGATCATTGCGAATCCGAGGGGTGATGTACTGGCACAGGCATCTCAGGCAAAAGAGGAACTGGTGGTGCGGGAGATCGATATCGCATTGGCCAGGGACAAGATGATGACCCCGAGAAATCACCTGCTCGCTGATCGAAGACCGGAGCACTATGCCCTGTTAAGCAAAAGGCAGATCTAAAACCCCTGCCTCACGATCACGCAGGTCCGGTCTGCCCTATGGGAAACCTTGTTCGATACGCTTCCCAAAAGCAGCCCCTTAAAGGCGCCGAGCCCGCGGCTTCCGATCACGATGATATCCATGTCATGCTCTTTCGCGTAATCGATAATCCTCTCGGCAGGGTCCCCTTCGACCACGGTTGCTTCAATGCGCTCGATGCCGCGCCCTTTCGCCTCGCCTTCAGCCGCACTGATAATCTTATCTCCCAATGCCTGAAGTTGCGCCCTTTCTAACACCACATACTCTCCCAGTCCTTCCGGGATGATCGTGAGTTTGAACACGTGGAGAAGATACAGGGTCGCGTTGTAATGTTTCGCTAGATCCGCGGCAAAGGCGACAGCCTTATGGGATTGCTCCGAGCCATCCACCGGAACCAGTATTTTTTCCATCTCTCCCCCCTGGTTATATCGATCGAGAAGCGCCCTTTTCATAAGAAAGGGAGTATGGAGAGCCATGGTTTTATTGTCAAGCAAAAGCACAAAACATCTCCTTCCCGCTCAGGACTATAATCATGTATTGACACACCTCATCCCCGGTATTATACCGCTAGCCATTGACCTGCATTTCTGATCAGGTATTAAAGAATATCCCCTATGAAAAAGATCTTCTATGGATGGTGGATCGTCGGTGCCTGCTTCCTTATCGGCTTATATGTGGGAGGTGTTGTATTTTACGGATTCACCGCCTTCTTTGAGCCCATCAGGAGGGAGTTCGGCTGGAGCTATACGCAGATATCCCTTGCGGCGAGCCTCCGCGGCCTGGAAATGGGCCTCTTTGCCCCCATCGTCGGGTTCCTGGTTGATAGGTTTGGCTCAAGAACGCTGATCCTCGTGGGGACGATCGTGGTCGGCTTCGGGCTCATTCTCCTCAGCTGCACCCAATCCCTTGCCATGTTCTACGGCTCCTTTTTGATGATAGCCTTCGGTGCCGGTGGATGTGCCCTGTTAGTCACTATGTCCGTGGTAGTGAACTGGTTCCGGAAAAAGGTGAGCATCGCGCTCGGCGTGATGATGTCCGGGATCGGCGCCAGCGGATTTTTGGTTGCCCTTATCGTCCATCTCATAGATGGATACGGGTGGAGAACCACCTTGGTTGTTTTGGGGGCAGGAATGTGGGTCCTGGGGATACCGTTATCCTTCGTGATCCGCGACAGGCCGGAGCAGTACGGCTACCTTCCCGATGGTGAGGCCTCCGGGGAGCCTCTATCAAGCGCTGATACCCACGGTGAGGAACGAGAGGTCAGCCTCCGAGAAGCGCTTGGAAAAAGCACCTTTTGGTACCTGAATATCATAGAAGCAATCAGAATGCTCACCGTGAGCGCGGTCATTATCCATGTGATGCCCTACCTCGGCAGTATCGGCATACCACGGGCGACCGCCGGCATTATCGCAGGGGCGATCCCGCTTTTCAGCATCATGGGAAGGTTCGGCTTCGGCTGGTTAGGCGATGTTATCGATAAACGGTATCTCATGGCCGTCACATTCGGCCTTATATCCTTAGGGATGCTTGTGTTCTGCACGGTGCGAACAGTATGGTTTACCCTCCTCTTCCTCGTGATCTTCCCTCCAGGTTATGGGGGAGGCATCGTGTTGCGAGGGGCGATCCTAAGGGAATATTTCGGCAGAGATTCCTTCGGCAAGATACTGGGGGTTACCTATGGGTCCGGAGCAATCGGGGGGATTATCGGGCCCACCTTAGCCGGTTGGGCATTCGACACCCTGGGAACCTACCCTATGGTGTGGCTTGCCTTCTGCGGCCTAAATGCCCTGGCAATATATCTGATCATGAAGATAAGGTGATGAGGCCATGGATGAACCTGTCTAAAAGAAACGGTTCAAAGGTTCAAGGTTCAGGGTTCAGGGGTTATAAGC
>CAYMFC010000211.1:0-2799 GCA_964389665.1 uncultured Desulfobacteraceae bacterium
GCTTTTTGGAGGAGGAATGTTCTGCACCTGCCATACGGGAGTGGAGGTCTTTAAGAGCAAAATAATTGACGGACAATAGTGACAAGACAACGGATTCACCTCAGTGATGTCTTTTAAGAATAAGACCTCATGGCACAAAATCCTAAAAATATACCTTAAGTATCCCACACAGATGATTTTATTGCTGAATTTATTTCAGCAATGAGGTAATTTTTATAGGTAAGGGAACGAGGAGCATTAGACGTCTTTTTTAAAATATGAAAGGAGTCTCAAATGCCTTCAAAACAAAATACGGTAAGGAACATAATCATAACATTCATCATCGGTTTTGTAGCGGGAGTTTCACCCTTTGTCTTCATGCAGCTCCTCCCCGCACTCCTGAATCCGGGCTTATATGCTACGTTTCCAAATTATATTCCCATAATCCTCACTGGAATGCTCATCGGAGCAATCACTTCAATCCTCTTCCCCACCACATTTCAACACAGACAGCCTCAAGAGGTATTTTTCTATGCTCTCGGTATTCCTGCAATATTAATTGCAACGGTGAGCAATATCAGCACCGAGTATCAGAAAAATCGAACGATAAATGAAGTTCAAGAAAAAACTACCGCTGCTATCCTGAGTCCACCTGAAACAGAGGTGATCAAGGGAGCCCTGGAACCAGTTATGCGCCCGACAAGCAACAGCACTAGCGGGTTATTCGGTGCAACTGCATGGGCGAATGAGAATGAAGAAAACAGCGTCATCATTTTTTCTCAAAATAATACATACTATGTGGTAATAGGCGAATACGACAATGCCTCAAAGGCGTGGGAGGCACATGATAAATACAGTAATGAGACACTGAGAACGGAACGATATGCCACCAAGGTTTTAAATGTATTTCAATTAGATAGCAACCGGTACATCTTGGTATATTCAAGTCACTCGACAGAAGAAGATGCGAGAAGGGTCTACCAATTATTAAGGGTAAATAATCCTGAATTGAACGCAAAGATCATCCGCATCCAATCGGGCGGGACGTAAGCAAGTATCATCAGTGCGCGATTATTATAATAAACCCTTACCAGAGGGATACAATGCAACGGGATATCTCCTGAGAACTCGAAAAGGGTCGCCTGCCCATCCCGGTCTACAGACGATGCGAAAAAGACCATCTAGATAATGGCCTTTCTCGCCAAGAATCCAGAATAGAAGGTTGATAAACCCGTCCCATAGGGGAGTATTAAAAAGACTGTAACGGATCTCTTCAGATAAAAGGGAAGCCTGGAGGAAAGGTGTGAAAATTGGGCCGAAACGATTCACGACTCAGGGTTCGGCTTTGCACCTCAAGGCGAGGAGAAAAGCCTGTCATACAGGGAATCGTCTGCCGGTAAGGTACCGGGGAGTCGGCCATATATTCTTATGTTTATAGATGACAAAAACGTAAGGCAGTTACATGGGCGCTATTCTCCCGAGGAGCTGATCTCGTTCTCTAAAAAGCTTCTTCAGTACGCTGGTCTTGCCAATGATCGAGCAAGCATCGTGGCTGAAGCCCTTCTCGAGGGAGATCTCATGGGTCACACCACCCACGGCCTGGAACTTCTCCCACGGTATCTCGAGGAGCTCGAGGCAGGCACCATGACAAAGGAGGGTGATCCCGAGATTGTATCGGACAAGGATTCGGCAATCACATGGGACGGCAGATACCTCCCAGGGCCATGGCTTATCTACAAGGCAATGGAGCTTGCATTCGATCGCATTCACGATCATCCCACGGTAACGGTGGCGATTCGGAGAAGCCACCACATCGCCAGCCTTGCATCCTACCCCAAGAGGGCGACCGACAAAGGATTATTCATACTGCTCACCTGTTCTGATCCGAGCGTTCAATCGGTAGCACCATACAGAGGCATCCAGCCCCTGTATACACCCAACCCAATCGCAGCGGGAATACCAACGAGTGGAGACCCAATTATCATCGACCTCAGCACCTCCTGCACCGCCAACGGCCTGGTGATTCGCCAGCATAAGCAGGGAGGACCCCTCCCTTATCAGTGGCTTCTGGATGGTAAGGGAAATCCGAGCGACGATCCCGCTGTCCTCTTTGCCGAGCCGCCGGGATCAATACTTCCACTCGGGGGATCCGATCTCGGCTACAAGGGTTATGCCCTCGGCCTTCTGGTGGAGGCCCTCACCGCGGCACTGAGCGGTCACGGCCGCTCAGATCATCCAACGAAGTGGGGGGCTTCTGTATTTCTTCAACTGCTTGACCCGCAGGCCTTTGGCGGGCTTGAGTATTTCATTCGGGAGATGGACTGGCTTGCCGAGGCCTGTCGGTCGAATCAAACGAAGCAGGGTGATCCTCCTGTTCGCCTCCCGGGCGAGAGGGCCTTGGGGCTCTGCACAAAACAGATCCAAGAAGGGGTCTCGCTTTACCCAACGATCATTCCAGCCCTGAAACCATGGGCCGAGAAGTTCGGCATCCCCCTGCCAACTCCTATGGCGTAAGATGCACATCAAGAGATGAGACAAAGGAATTCGAGCACCCGGCAATTTTAGGTGGTATCTCGAAGGTGGAATGCAAAATCGCCTTCCCGGCCCTGTGTATACAAGATGTCGAGTCAGGACTAAGTCCATCGATTCATAAATTCGCTAACGAATTTATTCACTCAGGACTTAGTGCTGCGTGAGAAAGAACGGCCCCATAATCATGAAAAATACGTGAGTGTAATTGCGAATCGAAGCACTAAGGTTACTCAACGATCTGAGCGGCATCCCTGAAACCGAGCCGGCATACATCCAATTCAATCATCA
>CAYMFC010000212.1:0-2786 GCA_964389665.1 uncultured Desulfobacteraceae bacterium
GCTACGGTAGTATAGAGAAGAGGGGTGCCTGGGTCAAGGTGGAAACCATTCCACAATGGGGGCCAGACTTTGGCGTTGGAAAAAAAGATGATGTGCATTATGGTGAGCGAACTATCTCTTCTGAAATGGAGGCGACTATGAATGGGATGAATCCAGTCCACTATAGGATACATCTTGAACCGGACCTAAGGACTTTTACCTTTTCGGGAATGGTTGAGATCTCCTTCGAGGCCGCAAGGGCTGTGAAGGAAGTTGCCCTGAATGCCAAGGAGCTATCATTTCAGAGCTGTAGGCTCATACAAGACCAGCAGGCTGCAGAGTGCCCATTCTCCGTGGATGCCCCTCGAGAGGTGGTGGTGTTCCGCCTTCCCGAGGAGATAAGCGGGGCCATCGTCCTTGCGATCACCTTTACGGGGGAGCTCAATGACCGGATGCTCGGGTTCTACCGAAGCGGCTATCTCGCGGAAGGTGAAACCCGGTACTGTGCAGTCACGCAATTTGAAGAGAGCGACGCGCGAAGGGCGTTCCCATGCCTTGACCATCCCCTCAAGAAAGCAACCTTTGATATCGAGCTCGTGATCCCTGAGGGGCTCGTTGCCATCTCCAATATGCCGATCGCCGAGGAAACACCTGTGCCTGACGGCAGGAAAATCGTTCGGTTCCTGAGGACACCGAAGATGTCCACCTACCTCCTTTTTATCGGCGTTGGAGCATTCGAATTTATCGAGGACGCTGGCCAGCCCTTGATTCGGGCCGCAACTATGCCCGGAATGACAAGGCACGCCGGCTTTTCTCTTGAATTCGCAAGAAAGGCCCTTGGATTTTGTGAAAAGTACTACGGCATACGCTACCCCTTGCCCAAGCTCGATCTCGTGGCAGTCCCGGATTTCGCTTCGGGCGCCATGGAGAACTGGGGCGCCATTACCTTCAGGGAAAACCTCTTGCTGCACTACCTTGATATCACATCCAAGGCGGGTGAGCAGAGGATATGCGAGGTGATAGCCCATGAGATAGTCCACCAGTGGTTTGGGGATCTGGTCACACCTTCTGACTGGATGTATCTCTGGTTGAATGAGAGCTTTGCCACCTACTTCGGATATGCCGCGGTGGCGCATTTCCATCCCCGCTGGGATATATGGGGTCAATTTCTGCACAACCAGACCGATGCGGCCCTCACCAGGGATGCCTTACGCGAGACATTCCCCATAGAGCTCCCCGGAGGGGAGCACGCTGTGATCAACGCCAGTACCGCCCCGATTATTTACAACAAGGGCGCGAGCATCCTGCGGCACTTAGCAGGATACCTTGGAGAGGATAGCTTTAAGGAAGGATTGAGACACTACCTGCGGGAATATGAATACTCCTGCGCAGGGAGCCGAAACCTATGGGAGGCATTTGAGGAAATCTCGGATAAAGCCGTGGTTTCCATGATGAAGAGCTGGGTTGAGCAGGCCGGATACCCTATCCTCGTGGTCACAAGGCAGGGCGAAAAACTCCACATCTCGCAGCAGAGGTTCACCTATCTCGCCGATGAATTCGATCAGCAGTGGGTCGTGCCGATCACGATCGGGTTATATTACCAAGACGGACAATCAAAGACGATCACGGCCCTGCTCGATACCAAGGCCTCTGACTTTGATATCGGCCCGGATGCCGTTGCCTACAAGGTCAATTTCAATCAGTCCGGGTTTTATCGGGTCGCGTACCGCGATGGTGGAAACCTTGCTGAACTCGGCAAACTCGTGAAAACGAAAGCGCTTCCCCTAGAGGATAGGTGGGGGCTCCAAAACGACCTGTATGCTTTCATCAGAAGCGGCGATGCCCCCTTTGATGCGTACCTCGAGTTCCTATCCAATTACACGGCCGAGGATGCATTCCTGCCCCTCATGAGCATTGCCGCCAATCTCTACCACGCCTACCTCGTGCTCGAGGGCGCTCGGAGGGCCAAAGCAGCCTCCTTTGGGAGATCGTTCCTCGAAACCGTGCTGTCCCGTATTGGTTACGAGCCAGAACCGGGTGAAGTCTATCCCCGCTCCATCCTGAGAGACGCTCTTATGCAGCAGGCCGCGGTATACGGTTCAGAGGAGGTGACGGAATTCGCCAGGGGGGCATTTTCCAGCCTGGCCGGAGGCGCCAACATCCACCCGGACATCGCAAAGAGCGTCCTCTATATCGCGGCCTTGAACGGCGGCGGGGAAGCCTTTGAATGGCTTAAAGACAGGATCAAGACATCGGTTAGCGAGCACGAAAGGATGAACATCCTGGCAGCCCTGGGGGGATTCAGGGATAAGAAGGTCATCGAGGAGGTACAGGATTACATCCTTGCGGAGGTTCCGAGCAGAAATAAGTTCATTCCCATAAGCTCCATGGCTGCCAATCCGCACGCTATCCCCTCTCTGTGGGAATGGTTCGTGTCTCATATGGATCTCATCGAGAAATTCCACCCGGCCCACTTTGAGCGCGTGATCGAGGCAATCGTCCCTATAGCCGGCATCGAAAGGGAGGCAGAGGTTCAAGCATTCTTCGAGGAGTACCTGAGAGACAAGGGCACGGCACGGGATGTTATACGGATGTCGTTGGAAAAGCTTCGGATCAACTCGAGAATAAGGCATTCTTGAAACCTAGCTCCGGCTGAAACGATACATAACGTTCTTTTGTTGCCTTACTTCCTCCTGACTGCTCTGCCTTCCGGAAGCGGACCTGCGAGAAAAAGGTATTCCTCTCCATGAATCCATATGCTTTCATCCCGTGTTTCAACACGGAGATGGCCATGCTCATCAAAGAGC
>CAYMFC010000213.1:0-2778 GCA_964389665.1 uncultured Desulfobacteraceae bacterium
AGCTGGGCTGAAAATTTATCAACGGCCCTCACATCTTTTATCCTGAAGGCGGGCACGTAAAAATAGATATCCCTTTTCTCGAGCGCATCTCCGTCCATGACACGCGGGAGGGGGAAAAGCTTGAAAAACTCCTTGAGCGTCTTGTATTGAGCATCTCCAGCATTGATGACCGCGGTCAAGCGCCAGAATGGCAAATATTTCCAACCCGGGGTGGAGTCGTCCTTTTCAGCGATGCTATAGGGCACCGGCACGTACTCTCCGCCCCGTTCCTTCCATGCCTGGCCACAGACCCTGCACACGTGAATCGTGGCGTGCGGCGTGAACGGAAACTCCCACCCGCAGTTGGGGCACCGAAAGGGTAGGAATTTCAGCGGCCTGTAAGGGATCTTATCTGACGCCGGATTGTCTTTGAGCTCATCCATATCAACGGTGCCCTTGATGACCTTGTGGGAAAGGGCATCCACAAGGAAAACGGATTTCTGAGAATTACGCGCGAGGGTGAAACAGTAAAAGGGAAAGAAAAGAAGCGAGTAGCGCTCCCCTACCAGCTCGGATTTGGCCATTTCGATCTCTATGTCGCTGCCGCTTCGTATCCTTTCTATGGATTGCCGGACCAGGTTGGTTGCCTCCTTGAAGGAGACGGTTTGCCTTGCCAAAAGGAAGTCTTCCCCCATCTTCTGTTTGTTGAAGGGCCAGATCTTCACTGTTTGCGCCCTGAGTCCGATAGAGGGGGGACCCCATTTCGATGAGTCAAAGGCCGGGAAGGTATGAAACCACGGTCGAGCCTTGAGCTCTTTGAGAGTTTCCCACGCGCTCGTTCCGTATGAGGCCGAAAAATGCTTTCTCCCAAAGATCCACTGAAAGAACATGCCGCTCACGCGCCAGTAGGGTGCATACACGAGGTGGTGCTCTACGATCTCCGCTCCCGTCACATCCTTGCCTCGCAGGGCACGGATCAAGGCATTCCCCACCTTCCGGGTGTTTTCTCGGGGTGCGATAAAAAATGATTGTACCTGATTTCGACCGGTGGGCTTGAGGATAGATCCACAGTAGAGGCACTTGAATACGGTGTCCTCTTCTGCGAGGACAACCTCCGCGCCACATTGGGGACAGGTAACGGCAATGTCCATAGAGATCGGTGTTCGTTACTGGTTGCTTGTTGCTTGTTGTATCAATGCGCTCCTCTGAGAAAGGAAATCCCTCCGCGAGCAAGGTTCGAGTCAACAGTATGAAAAGACTAGTTGATCTTCTTCCCGCAGTTGTTGCAGAAGATAGACCCGGGAAGAATCTCGGCTCCGCAGTGGGGACATGTTGCCTTGATCTTTTCCAGCTTTGCCCCGCAGAACATACAGAATGTCGCCTTGGCAGGCACATTCTTGCCGCAGTGTGGGCACGTATTCTCGATAATAATCTGATGCCCGCACTGGGGGCAATATCGGGAGGCCGCGTCTATCTGGGAATGGCATTTTGGACACTCGATCTTTTGGACCTGGCCTTGGGTCGTTGCCTGCATGGATTGCTGAAGGATGCCGGGCATCATCATGCCAAGCCCTGCGCCCAGCCCTAGACCCATACCAGTACCGGCGGAGCCGCCTTCGCCCGGCTGGCTGGCTGCATCGCCCATGGCCTTGGCCGCCTTGTATTTCATGAACCTATCCAGATCGCCTACAGCACCCATGCCGCTTTTTTCATCGATCATCTTCTGAACCTCGACCGGCGGGGTGATGGAGTTAATGAAACAATCCTCAAGCAGGATCCCGAATCTCCCGAAATCCTCTTGAACCCGGGCCTTGAGCGCTACACCTAGCTCGTCGTAGTATTTCGGCAGGTTGAGGATCGTGTCGAGGATCTCGCCGACCATGTCGTTAAACCTCGATACGATGATCTCCCTGAGGTAATCTCCGAGCTGTTCGGTATTGTAGGCCCCCTGGGTACCTACCAGGGTGTTGATAAACAGAAGCGGCTGGACGATCCTCATAGCATAGACGCCGAAGGCCCTTAGCCTCACCAAGCCCAGCTCGTTGTCCCTGAACGCCACGGGCTCGGTAGTGCCCCACTTCACATTCACAAAGCTCTTGAGGTTGGTGAAGTAGACCTCGGCGCGAAATGGGCTCTTAAAGCCAAAGGGTAGGCTCAGGACCCTGGTCACAATGGGAAGGTTGAGGGTTGAGAGGGTGTGTCTTCCCGGACCCAAGAGGTCGAGTCCCTTGCCATCCCTGAAGAACACGGCAGCCTGATTTTCCCTGACGATCAACTGGGCACCGAGTTTGATGTCAGCAGATCCCTTTTCGGGGATCTTATGGACCATCTCTTGCCCGGTTTCATCAAACCATTCCAACACTTCCATAAAGACCATACGCGCCTCCTTGAGCGGATAGCTGCCCGCTGAATGCTACAGTTTCAAAAGGCGTTCCCGCTCGTCAATCCGTTTTTCGATCCCCAAAAGGGCCTCATCGAGCTCCTTGAGGAGTTCGAGGTCGACTTCCTTCGCCTTCTTCGATATCTTTGCTACCAGCGGGTCAACCTGATCGATGTCATTCTTGAGGGATCTGTCAAAGTCAAAGAGCCTTTGGAGGGCATCCTCGCCTACCCGGTCCGAGTCGAATACCGGAGCGTATCCCCTCGAGGCAAACTCAAGCCTCCGGGAGAGCGTATCCATCTTTCGGGCAAGGTCATCGAGATCTTTTAGAAACAAGAACGATCCTCCCCGGGCGATGCTGGTCTTCAATCTCTCAATGGTTTTCACGTGGTCAGATACCTGCGAACTGAGGGATTCCC
>CAYMFC010000214.1:0-2721 GCA_964389665.1 uncultured Desulfobacteraceae bacterium
ATGCCATGAGGGCCGGGAAATTCGAGGATGAAGTCGTGCCCATCAAGGTCAGGAAGGGAAGGAGCGAGTATATCTTCTCAGAAGACGAGATGCCGAGGCCCGACACAAGCCTGGCCCTGATCGAGAGACTTCCCCTTGTATTCGGCTCAAAGACGACCACCGCCGGAAATGCACCGGGACTCAACGACGGCGCCTCTGCCATGGTAGCTATGACGGAAAAGAAGGCGAAATCCCTGGGCCTGCCAATCCTCGGTACGATCATCGATCAGGCCGGTGAAACCGATATGCCCTATGGCATTTCCTGGATTCCCGCCATGAGCATCAAGAAGGTGCTGGACAGAAACGGCATGAGCATCGACGATATGGACCTGATTGAGATCAATGAGGCCTTTGCCGCCATGCCCCTTGTGAGCACCAAGATCCTGGCAGGAGGGGATGAGAAAAGGTGGTATGAGCTCATCGCAAAGACCAATGTCAACGGCGGCGCCGTAGCCATCGGTCATCCGGTGGGAGCATCGGGCCTTAGAATCGCCATGGCCTTGACCTATGAGTTGAGAAGGCGTGGGGGAGGACTCGGGGTGGCCGCCATATGCGGCGGCCTCACCCAGGGGGAGGCCATCATTATCCGGGTTCCCTGAAAGGCCATATGCAAGAGAGCATGGGATTGTCGGAGTAATGGAGTACTGGAGTGGTGGAGTACTGGTCTCACATTGAAGGAGGGATTTTTAAATTCAGGAAAAGGACGCGCCAACACGGTTTCCCATGGACCTTTTGTGGAGGGTATCCGATACGATGGTTTACAATGCTCCAATCATCCAATACTCCCTGGCCCAGACCTATAGAAAGGGACCGTTCTCGTAAAGGTTGCTGCTATAGAATATAACCTGGGCATTTGTGTATTTTCAACACATCGCACCAGGGCGGGCCATCACTCCATGTGAAGGGAAGAACCATGACCGGAAGAGCCATCGTCTCTGACCGCCCTTAGAGGAGACAGCTTTCTTAGAGGAGAGAAAACAAAAGGAGATACGAACATGGAGCAGATCAGATACAGGATCGAGCGCGACAAAAAGATCGCCATCTTTGAGATCGACACGCCAGGGCCTGTCAACACCATAGGGGAGCAGCTCATCGCCGATCTGGGAAAAGCTGCGGATCAGGCTCGGTGCGACGGCGTCAAGGGCGTGATTCTTCGCTCTTTGAAGGACAAGAGCTTCCTGGACGGGGCAAACCTCATGGAGATCACCAAAGACCCGTCTGTTAGTGACCTCAAGCACCTCGTGCTCAAATTCCATGAAGCCCTCCAGGCCCTGGCAAAGAGCCCTTTTCCGGTTGTTGCCCTCCTTTTCGGTCAAACAGCCCTGGGAGGAGGCTTCGAGACGCTGCTGTGGGGTTGTGACCACATCTTTGCCGCACCAGGATCCAAGATGGGGCTTCCCGAGGTCACCGTAGGGCTCTTTCCCGCTGGCGGCGGACCGGAAACCCTGAGGAGAATCCTTGGACTCAAGGCTACCGTTGATATCGTCCTGGAGGGGAAGATATTGCCCGTCGAGTTCTACGCTCACTCCGGCATCGTAACTATAGGTCACGCAGATGAAATCCTTGCCGAGGCCCGGAAATGGATAGAAGCTCATCAAGATATCGTGAACAGGAACTACGATCCAACGTGGAACGGAACTGAACCCTTGAGCAAAGAGGAGCAGGTCGAGCTCATGAAAAAGGCCCGGGCCCGCTATACCGTATGCCCGCAGAGGCCATATCTCAAGGCTGCTGTTGACGTCATTGAGGAGGGGCTTGGCTTGCCCTTTGATGAAGCGGTTCGAAACGAGGTGCGCCACTTCGCCCCTCTGATCTCAGAGCCCAATGTCAAAAACAAGATCGATCTGTTCTTCGCTGTTACGAGCCTTGCCCCCAACCTGGCACGTATCGACCCCAAAAAGGCCGTCCCTGTCCAGGAAATAGCTATCATCGGAGCCGGATTGATGGGACAGGGAGTGGCTCAGGTTTGTGCTGATAACGGCATAGAGGTCATGCTCATAGACGTCGACAAGACGACCGTTCAGGCGGCTGTGGAGAAGATCGGCACCGAGCTTGAACTACTGGTTCATAAGGGCCGTTGGCCGCAAGAGCGCAAGGATAAGCTCTTGAGTCGCATCAGGGTCACCGATGATTATGGTGAACTCAGAGGCATCCCCCTGGTGATCGAGGCCGTATTCGAGGATCTGGGGCTGAAGCAAGAGATCCTGAAAAAGGCGCAGGAGGTCAATCCCGAGATCCTTTTTGCCTCTAATACCTCAACCATACCAATGGAGGATATCTCCGCACAATCAGATCGCCCGGAGCAGGTCGTGGGCATGCACTACTTCTCCCCGGTACCCCTGATGCCTCTCCTGGAGGTGGTTCAGGGACCTAAGACCTCTGGCTCAGCGCTGGCTACTGCGGTCACCTGCGGGCGTCAGCAGGGAAAGACATGCATCGTCGTGGGAGATGGGCCCGGCTTTTATACCAGCCGTACCTTCGGTGTGTTTGTGATGACCGGCTTTTATCTCATCGAAATGGGCCTTGATCCCTGGGAGATAGACCGCCTGGCCCTGGAGGCCGGCTTTCCTCAGGGGCCTCTTCATGTGTATGGCACCGCCGGCGGAAATGTGATATATCATGCCGGACTTTTCATACAATCAAGAAGGCCCGACATCTTCTCAGTGCCGAAGACCCTCATCA
>CAYMFC010000215.1:0-2638 GCA_964389665.1 uncultured Desulfobacteraceae bacterium
ATAGGTCTTATAGCCGGGGGCGGGAGGTTTCCCCTTCTCATAGCAGACTCAGCGCGGAATAGGGGCATGCGGGTCGTTGCCGTGGCGCATAAGGGGGAGACATTAGCCGAGCTTGACGACAAGGTGGACGAGATAACGTGGGTAGGCCTTGGTCAATTCGGCCAATTGATCAAGGCCTTTAAATCCAGAGGTATAGCGCGTGTTCTGATGGCCGGCACGATCACTAAGCCAAAGATGTTCGCCAAGGTGAAGCCTGATCTAAAAGGCCTGGCCCTTATGGGAAAGCTGGCAATCTACCATGATGATGAGATCCTCAGGACCGTGGCCAGGGAGCTTGAGGGGGAGGGAATAACGGTTGTGAGCTCCACCGCTTACCTGCCGGAGCTTCTGGCTCCTTCCGGATGCCTTACCAAGAAAAGGCCGACCAAGGGGGAGGGAGACGATATCGAGTTTGGATGGATGGTGGCCAAGGAGTTGGGCAGGCTGGATATCGGGCATTGCGTAGTGGTGAGGAGGAGGATCGTTTTGGCAGTGGAGGCTATTGAGGGAACTGATAGGACGATCCAGAGAGGGGGTGAGTTAGCCAAGGAGCGGGCAGTAGTGGTGAAGGTGAGCAAACCCAATCAGGATCTCAGGTTCGATCTGCCCGCCGTCGGTGTCCATACCATTACCGTGATGGCATCTGTTCACGCAGCATCGCTTGCGATAGAGGCGGGAAAGACCATCATCTTCGATAAAGAGGAGATGATTCAGCTGGCAGACAGCAATCACATCTCCATCGTTTCACGATAATTATTTGATTTTTCCCAGTTCATTATCACCATAGTCATGAAAAAAGTACGGGTAGGCGTTATAGGCGTAGGATACCTGGGCGAGTTACATGCCCGGAAGTACGCAGCCATGGAAGATGTTGAGCTCGTGGGAGTTGCCGATACGGATTTCGTACGGGCACAGGAGGTGGCATGCAGGTATAATACCACGGCCTATGCGAGCCATACCGAGCTTCTGCCCTTTCTGGATGGCGCCAGTTTGGCGGTTCCCACCGTGTCTCACTTCGAGGTCGGATATGAGATGTTGTGTCACGGCGTAAATCTGTTGATCGAGAAGCCGATCACCCTCAACATGGGAGATGCCGAGAGGCTTATAGAAAGGGCAAAGGAGCATGGTGCGGTCCTACAGATAGGACATATCGAGCGTTTTAATCCGGCCGTCATGAAGATGGAGTCCCTCATCTCCAGACCTATCTTTATTGAATCCCACAGGCTGAACTTTTTCACCAAGAGGGGCACGGATGTAGATGTGGTATTGGACCTCATGATCCATGACCTGGATATCATTCTGCATATCGTCAATTCCGATATCAAGGACATTGATGCCGTTGGGATGCCTGTGGTCAGTGATAAGATCGATATTGCCAACGTGAGGATCATCTTCTCCGATGGTACAGTAGCAAACCTGACCGCGAGCCGGGTTTCAAGCGAATCCCTCAGGATGCTTCGGATATTCCAGCAAGATGCCAACATCTCGGTGGATTACGGCAAGAGAAGAATTACCGTGACCCGATTGAATCGCGATAAGAACCTTGCAGGCAACTCGCCCATAGTACACCGGGAGGAAGAATTTCCCAATAGCGACCCGTTAGCCAATCAACTGAGTTCCTTTGTGGAGGCAATACAAAAGGGGGCTGAGCCCAAGGTCTCGGGGGCCGAAGGGATGAAGGCCCTTGCCGTGTCGCTTTCCATCATCGAACAGATAACCCGAAAAGCATTGACCTGAAGTGAGTGCTGTAAAGACCGTAATGATCGTGGCCGGAGAGGCCTCAGGGGATATGTATGGGGCAGGCGTGGTGGCGGCGCTCAGAAAAAAGGCTCCGGGGATACGGTTTTTCGGTATTGGTGGCCCGAGGATGGAGGAGGCTGATGTGAGGATCCTTTATCCGGTATCGGAACTGGCCGTGGTAGGAATAACAGAGGTGATCCCGAAGATACGGTTCATCCGTCAGGCCCTGAATGAATTAAAGGATGCGCTTAAGGATAATCCTCCCGATCTCGTGATGCTCATCGACTATCCGGGGTTTAATCTCAATCTCGCAGGAAAGGCCCACGATCTTGGGATACCCGTGCTGTACTATATCCCTCCCCAGGTATGGGCATGGCGGGAGAAGAGGGTAAAAAAGATAACGGAACGAGTGGACAGGGTGGCGGTTATTCTTCCCTTTGAGAAAGAGTTTTACTCAAGATACGGCATTCAGGTAGATTACGTAGGGCATCCCTTGCTCGATGATCTAAAGAATGGGAGGAGCAGGGAGCAGGCCAGGGAGAATCTGGGAATCAGCGGTGATCAATTTCCCGTGGTCGGATTACTGCCCGGGAGCAGGAATGAGGAGATTGCTCGGCACCTGCCGCCCATAATGGGTGCAGCTAAAATCATCTCCCGCACCTATCCGGATCTGCGCTGCATTCTCCCCTTGGCATCTACCGTGGATGAGGAGACAGTCAAGCCCTATCTCAAGGGCGTGCAGGTGGATATTATCGTTCGCAGGGCCGATACAAGGGAGGTATTGGGAGCCTGTGATCTTGCACTTATCGCCTCTGGGACGGCTACCCTGGAGGCGGCCATAACGGGAACGCCCATGGTG
>CAYMFC010000216.1:0-2638 GCA_964389665.1 uncultured Desulfobacteraceae bacterium
TGTTTTCATCAGGCTCCCAGAACCCGACATCGAATCCTATTACCTTTGCCCCGTCCTCGGAGAGGTAGTCGATGAGCTTTGCTATCTTGGCCCTCGGCCACGGCCACTTACCCTCCGAGTCAAGGCTCTTCTCATCGATGACCGCGAGAACAACAGTGCCCCCGGGCTCCCTTGGCCCCCTCGAAATAAACCTCAGGTCCATGGTCTTGAGCTCCAGGAGTTCAAGAAAAGAAGGCCCGATAAGGAACACGATGCAGACGAAGAGGATAAGGCCGAGGGTGATGGAGAAAGGATTGACAGAAAGTAAAAGCCGCAGTAATTTTTTCATCCTCTATTCCTTTGGATAGGCCTTTTCGTGGGAACTCTCAAGTGCATGAAAAAAGCATCCCTATTCGCAGTAAAATAAGCATATATGGCAAGGAGGGAAAAAGTCAAGAAGACAGGCATTTGAGAGGAGAATTCGATTGACAACGGCGCACATTGATTAAAAAATACTGTCCACAACAAAGCTTCATCAAAAACCGAAGAGTAACGACCTGCCCGCCATCAGCTGCGCTTTAGGCGCTGGCAGGCGGGTGCGAGACGCAAGGCGACCCGCCCGGCATCGCGAGGCTTCAGCCGAGGCGGACGGGGGTGGGCGGGGTGGATTTCGACATGACCCAAGTTTCTTTCATCATGTGGCGTAGGGCACAAGACGCATGGCGCACGGCCTTATGCCTTGTGCCTTTGGCCCATCTAATATCATCCTGAATTAATAAGAAAACTTGACACAAATGATAAAAATTTGGCTTATATAGATGGCTTTATGAGGCTCATAGTAATTGTTTATCGGGTGGGATATGGATACATTCCTGGAAGGATCAAGGAGCCAAATCATTATTTTTACGGATCTTGACGGCACACTTTTGGACGATCAGACCTACGATTTCAGGCCGGCTTTGACAGCACTGAAGTTTATCCGTTCACGAAAGATACCGCTTATCCTGGTGAGCAGCAAGACGAGGGCGGAGATGGAGTTCTACCGCAAAGAGCTGTCTCTTGAGGATCCCTTTATCGTGGAAAATGGAGGAGCCATATACTTTCCGGCCTCTTTTCCCTTGCCCGATGACTACCCCTTTGAAATCGTAGATGAATACCGGGAAGTGCTCATCGGGACGCCGCTCGCAGTGCTCTCAGAGAAGATCAGCGAGCTGAGGGAGCAATTCCGGTTCAGGTGTTTCTCTGAACTGACCGTCGAGGAGATCGCGGCGCTAACCGGGCTCACCCATGAACAGGCGCAAGGTGCCACGGTGAGGGAATTCGATGAACCGATCGTGCTGGAAGATACCTTTGATGAGGATATCCTTTGCAAAAGGGCCCGGGAGCTCGACTTCGAGTGCGTGCAGGGGGGGCGATTCCTCCATCTCTTTTGTGGGGGCGACAAGGGCAAGGCTGTGGATGAGATACTCACCGTGTACCGGCAGCAAGGCTATCCCGTAATTTCCATCGGCCTTGGCGATAGTCAGAACGACGTGCCCATGCTATGGGCGGTAGATAAACCCGTGCTAATGCAGGCGCCGGAAGGGGGCTACATCGAAGGTCTGGATCATCCGGATCTCTTGAAGGCCAGAGGCAGGGGACCCGATGCATGGAATAGGGTGGTGTTGCGTATTCTAGGGGACCTTTTATCGTGATTCCGACGATTGCATGGGAAGGAAATCACATCCGCCTTGTTGACCAGAGAAGGCTCCCGCTCGAAACACAGTGGGTTGTGTGCCGGGGCCTCGAGGAGGTAATCGAGGCCATCAAGGATATGGCGATACGGGGCGCCCCTGCGATCGGGGTGGCTGCTGCAATGGGGCTGGCGCTCGGGGCGCAGTCGATTGAGACCCAAGAGTACAAGACATTCCGCGAGACGTTTCTTCAGATGGCACGCGACATGGAATTGGCAAGGCCTACTGCGGTGAACATCAGGTGGGCGGTAGAGCGCATGAAGGAGATTATGGATGAGATGCGGGGCAGGGGCGTTGATGAGATCAAGGAGGCGCTCAGGAGGGAGTCACAAGATATTCTGGAGAGGGACATCGAGATCAACCGCAGGATCGGTGAACATGGCCTTCCCCTTATCCCCGATAAAGCAACGATCCTTACCCACTGTAATGCCGGGTCCTTGGCCACGGGTGGTTATGGGACTGCCCTCGGGGTGATCAGGGCGGCTCACGAGGCCGGCAAGGATATCCATGTAGTGGTTGATGAGACGAGGCCGTTGCTCCAGGGCATGCGGCTGACCGCGTTTGAGCTTATGGAGGAGGGGATTCCCACCACGGTGATCGTGGACAGCGCAGCCGGGTATCTGATGCGAAGAGGGGAAGTTGATCTGGTGATCATCGGGGCAGACCGGATCGCAGTCAATGGGGATACGGCGAACAAGGTGGGCTCATACCAGCTCGCCGTGCTGGCAAAGGAGAACCGGATCCCCTTTTACGTTGCAGCGCCCATTTCAACCTTTGACCTTACCTTACAAGAGGGGGATCAGATCCCCATCGAGGAGAGGGATCCTAAGGAGATCCTCACCTTTGCCGGTCAAGAACTCGGCCCTGAAGGCCTTCATGCCTTTAACCCCGCCTTTGACATCACCCCTGCCGCCTATATCTCTGCC
>CAYMFC010000217.1:0-2628 GCA_964389665.1 uncultured Desulfobacteraceae bacterium
CCTGAAGGAAGGCAGGCTGCCTGCGTGGCGACCATGCCGAACCTCACAGCCGAGCAATCGGCCAAGCTCAAAGAGCTCAGGGACCAGCGCGACAAGGAAGCACTGCCGATCAAAAATGAGCTGGCAGCCAAAAGGGCTGAGCTCAGGAACCTCTGGCTGCAGAGCGATCAGGATGAAGCGGCTATCAAGGCCAAACATCAGGAGATCAACGATCTTAGGGCTAAGTTCCAGGATACCATGACGGAGTATCGGCTCGAGGTCGGCAAGATACTTACGCCCGAGCAGCGAGCTCAGCTACAATCAGAGAGGCCGGGCTGGGATTACAGGGGTGATGCGAAGAGGCCCGGGGCCCGTGGATACGGCCGCACGATGACATGGTAAACAACCGGAGAGGAAGGGGCGCTATGCCCTTTCCTCTTTTACGAGATGAATAGGAGCAAACTTGTATGGAAACTACGAGGAAAAAGACATTTAAGTGGAGAGGGGTAGCGACCTTTACGCTCGTCATGGCGCTTGCACTTGAGGTAATCTCCGGTGTTGTCCTCTACATCACCCCTCCGGGAAGGTATGCCCATTGGACGAACTGGACCCTTTGGGGCCTCAGCAAGGAGGGGTGGGGAGCTATGCACACCATATTCGGCTACCTGCTTCTCATTATCATTGCTGGCCACCTCTATTACAACTGGAGGGTCATCGTAGCCTTCGTCTGGAGCAAGGTACGTCACACCTTTAACCTCAAACGCGAGTTGGCGGTAGCCACGGTTATCTGCCTTGCCGTATTTCTGGGAACCTTTTGGAATGTACCTCCCTTTAGCACCGTCATGAATTTCGGTGAAAAGGCGAAACACAGTTGGGAGCAAAAGGATTCCTCATACGCGCGCGGCAGGGGGAGGGGATTTGCATCCTCGTCGGTCGCCCTTGCAAAGGAAGATGGGCGCAAATACACGCCCAACAATGTAAGTGGGTGCTCCCAGTCATCTGTTCCTTTTATTACCGAGAACAGGGGCAACGGAGCTCAAGGGAAAGGCAAGAACGCCTTTTTACCGGCAGCTGCGCATGCGGAAACAATGCCAAGCGTTCAGAGAGGAGGAGGTCTGGGAAGGAAAACCCTGGATATGGTCTTCTCAGACTACGGTATCCCGATGGACGAGGGACTTTCTCGGTTGAAAAGCCAGGGAATCGAAGCCAAAGCTACCGATACGGCACGGGATCTCGCGGATAGATCGGGAAAGAGGCCAAGTGAGATCATCGGGATGGCCACGGGAAAGGCTGCCTCTGGCCAGGGCTCATATGCAACGGTGCAGGATGAGACCGCCTCTTCCCGCGGGAGAGGAAGGAGATCCCTATCCCAGGGATTCGGTCGCCGTAACTCCGCCACCTCTTTCGAGTCCCCCTCTTCCAGCAGGTCCGGGACGCAGAGTTTTTCCGGCGATATGGCAGGTGGCAAGCTCAGGGGTCGGGACCTCGTTCAACTGGGAAAGGTTGCCACGCTTACCGGAACTTTAGAGCAGCACGGAGATGAGTGGGGCCTCAAGGTGGGAAATACCTCCTATGAGATCCATCTGGGACCCGGCGATTACCGGACGAAAGAGGGGCTTGTCCTCACCCATGGGGACCGTGCTACGGTGAAGGGATTTGCGTATGGTAACGATGTCTCCGTCATGCAGATCGAAGCCGGCGGAAAAACGATCACGTTGCGGGATGAGACAGGCCGCCCGGCGTGGGCCGGATCGAAGTTCAGTATGGCCGGGAGATCCAAGGATAAATAAATAGTGCATACAGGGTTTACAAGCGAAAAATGGGGGTTCCTATTCGCCCTCAATCCTCTTGAGGAACTCGCGCGCACCGGTATTGGATGGATCGATCTCCAGGATATCCCTGAGCTGCTGAGCAGCCTTTTGCATCTCCCCCCTGTCCGCATAGAGCATGCTCAGGTACAATCGCGCCTCTACATGTGCCGGATCGAGCTCAATAGCCTTCAGAAACTCCTCCTCCGCCAGATCGTCTTTGATGCTTCTCTGGTAGGCGAGAGCCAGCCCGAAGTGATTCTCCGCGCTCTCCGGATCGAGTGTGAGGGCCTTTTGAAAGGACTCGACGGCCTCATCTATCCGGCCCAACTCCCCGTATGCCATCCCCAGGTTAAAGAAGATATTGCCTTCATTGAATCCAAGTGCAGCCGCGCGTTCGTAGAAGAAGACCTCCCGCTCATAATCCCCCGTTTGCCCATAGGCATATCCGAGGTGGTACAGGGCAAGGGCATTGTCGGGTTCGTTCTCGAGAATTTTTTGATGAAGACGAATGGCCTCTTGATAATCGTGCCTCTTCATGGCCGCATCCGCCTCCCTGTCACAGGTCCACCTTGGTACGGGAACGGGCTCCTTCACCATGTCTTTCTTCGCGCATCCCGCACCAAGGCACAGGGCAATCAGGCATCCTAGAATTCCCAATGCACGGATATGACCTTTATGAATAGCCCGAAAGCTATCCCTCAAAACCATCATGTGACCTCCATATGTTTTTTTTACGCTAGACGTCTTCGTAGCTTAAGCTCTTACCATTTTTGTCACGTTTTGCTATTATGTCAATAGACTTCTCTCTTTCTCACCGCCCGCTTCGCTAGAGACACAG
>CAYMFC010000218.1:0-2620 GCA_964389665.1 uncultured Desulfobacteraceae bacterium
GCTCTTTTCATTATCGGGCTCATCTATAAGATAGCGACATGGTTCTCTGTCAAGACCACCATAGAATCAAAGGATATACCTGTTTCTCAAAGGGCTTCCTCGGCCTTCAAAGGGATCATCCTGACCATCTTCAGCGCCAAGATCCTGACCCTCATCAAGGTCTTTTTTCTGGATGTCATCATCCAGAAAAAGGTCCTCAAGGAGGATTCCTTCAGGTGGATCACCCATATGCTCATCTACGGGGGCTTCATGCTCCTTGTGCTCATGCATGCCCTGGAGGATGTGATCACTGCCCCCCTGTTCGATTCCTATTCCTCCACCCTCAATCCCTTTCTGTTCTTGAGGGACCTCTTCGGCCTGTTGGTGATCGCCGGGGTCTGCATGGCGCTCTACCGGCGATTTGTCCTCAAGGCCCCGCGCCTCACCACCAATGCTATGGATATCTACACCATCGTGCTGATCGCGCTCATCATGGTATCCGGCATCCTTTTGGAGGGCACCAAAATAGGATCCTATTCGACCTACAAACAGATGGTCGAGGACTATGGGGGTTTGGAAGAAGAAGAGGAGGAGTTTAAGGCCCTCACCGCTTTCTGGGTTACGGAGTACGGCACCGTGGCCCCTGATATCAAGGAGCCCTTCGAGGATGATCTCATCGAAGAGGGAAGAGAGATCCATGAGATGAGCTGTGCGGGGTGCCACTCCAAGCCTCAATGGGCATTTACCGGCTATCCGGTGGCCAGGGCAGTGAAGGGGATTGCCCTGGGTTTAGATAGGGCCGGTACCCATACCCTGCTCTGGTATATACACTTTCTGGCATGTTTTATCGGTCTTGCCTACCTCCCCTTCTCGAAGTTCTTTCATATCATCACAAGCCCCCTGAGCCTCCTGGTCAACAGCGTCATGGACAGCCGGAAGTCAGATCCCGCCAATATCGCCACCAAACAGGCCCTTGAATTCGAGGCATGCATGCACTGCGGTAACTGCACCAATCGGTGCTCGGTAGGGGTGATCTTCGAGCGCATGGGCAATGTGAACATCCTGCCATCCGAGAAGATGCAATCCTTGCCACGGGCCATCTCCGGGAAGGAAACCGATGAAGGGGAGTTCCGGCTCATCGTGGACGGGGCGTACCTGTGTACCAACTGCCATCGGTGCACCGATGTGTGCCCTGCGGGTATCAACCTTGAGGAGCTGTGGTTCTCCATGAGGGAGACCCTGTTTCAGAAGGGTTACCCGGAGTTCTCCGTGCTCTCACCCCTGTCCTTTTACCGGGGTCTAATGAGGGATCAGATCCCCCCTGAGCAGTACAAGGGGCCATTAGTGCTGGCCAGGGAGGCCATCGCCGCAGACTGCGCGTTACTGAAAGACCAGGACAAACCCGTTAACCTGACCGCCCAGGACAGGGCATTTCAAGGAGAGCTCCTCCTCTCGGATCAGACGAGTAGCTTCTCGGCGTGCTTCGGCTGCCAGACCTGTACCAATGTATGCCCTGTAGTGGCCAACTACGAGAACCCGAAGGAGGTCCTGGGCATGCTTCCCCATCAGATCATGTACTCTGTCGGCCTGGGCATCAAGGACCTGGCCTTCGGCTCGAATATGCTCTGGGACTGCCTGACCTGCTACCAATGCCAGGAGCAGTGCCCACAGGGGGTAAAGGTGACCGAGGTGCTCTATGAACTCAAGAACCTGGCGATCCAGAGCATAGCGGGAAAGGCCGCATGATGTGGCAGGGTTGCCGTACTTCATCGTGCTTATACGCTTTACAACCAGTAACCAGTAACGAGTAAACAGGTATGAAATTCGCATTCTTTTTGGGTTGTACCGTTCCAGCTCGGCTACCACAGTATGAGACCTCTTCCCGGGCAGTATTGGAAGCATTCGGCGTAGAGCTGGTGGATATCAAGGAATTTAACTGCTGCGGATATCCCATACGAAACACCGACTACAAGGCTGCCATCCTCGCTTCTGCAAGGAATATCGCCCTTGCCGAAAGGAAAAATCTCGATATGCTCGTTCTCTGTCAATGCGGCTTTGGCATGCTCAAACATGCGGACTACTACCTGAAGAAAGACCCCGGCCTCAAGAAAGAGATAAACGCGCTGCTTCAAAGAGAAGGCATGAGCTATGAAGGAGGAGTTGAGATCAAACATCTACTGCCTGTCCTCCATCGTGATGTCGGTATCGAAACGATTAAAGAAAAGGTCAGCAGGCCTTTTCAAGAACTTAAGATAGCTACCCACTATGGGTGTCATGCACTCAGGCCCAGTGAGATAACGCACTTTGATGATCCCGTGAATCCCACGCTCTTTGATGACCTGGTGGAGGCAACCGGAGCAGAAAGCATCGACTGGCAAGCGCGGCTTGATTGCTGCGGTGCACCCTTGTTTGGTGTGAATGACGATCTATCAATGGATCTCATGGAAAAAAAGGTGACGAACGCCAGGCAATCAGGGGCGGATTATCTCTGTGTGGGATGTCCTTACTGCCATCTCCAGTTCGATACCGTGCAAACGATGCTTCACAGGGAACGCGGTGGAAATCATCTTCTGCCCCCCATCCTCTACCCGCAGCTTCTGGGGCTGAGTCTCGGCATAGAAAGCCGTGTCCTTGGTTTGGG
>CAYMFC010000219.1:0-2509 GCA_964389665.1 uncultured Desulfobacteraceae bacterium
TATGTCTATCCAGAAGTTTATGGATTTCCTCGTCATTGTTTTATGCCCCTTCCTTGGTGAATAAGAAGATTCGGCCTTTCTTACCCGTGTAGGCAAATCCTCCTCGCTCGACCTCTTCGATCAATGCCGCCTCCGAGCCTCTGGTTTTCTCAAAGGAGAGGATTCCGCCGGGCTTTAACACCCGGTGGAGCTCGGAGATCATGTTTTCAAGGCCGCCCGCGACATGACGGAGTCCGAAGACAAAGGCAAGGTCAACGCTTCCGCCCGGTAGCCCGGTATCAGATGCGTTGGCACAGAGGGGCGTAACGTTTTTTAACGCCTTCTTCTCGATCTTTTTCTTCACCCTCTCGACTGCACGCGGATGGATATCGAGTGCATACACATGGCCTTTATCGCCCACTATTTCTGCCGCTGGGATAGTGAAGAATCCCGGCCCGCATCCCACCTCGAGTACCTTGCGGCCTTGCTCTAGTCCCGCTGCCTTGAGCAGCTTATGGGGATTTCTTACCAGGGGCAGAATGGGATTGTCGTGCATTATCCGAATCGTCCAATAGGCGATATTCGATGTCTCGAGACCGTCTCGACCCTTCCATCTATTGCTTTTGCTGCGCATCATCTTCTCCTCCTTTCTTAATACGGGCTTCGATCCACACGGAGTGATCCACAAGGCCGAAGGCCTTCAGGCTTTGGGAGAGGCTCATCCCTAACATGCTTCCAAGGGGTTTAGGATTATCGGTATCCCAAAAGAGCCTCAGAGCGAAAAACCCCGCCACGGTGGCATGTCTCGAAACCGTAGCCTCCCGGAATCCTTGACGGTCGGGATTGTTATGAACATCACATGCCAATACCATGAGTGCGTGTTCGGCTGTATGCTCCTTACCGGTTGCCGATTGAACCTTGATGGTTTCCATCCATCTCATCCTTATTCTCCTATCCGATGTGTTGCCCTCATAAAAAGCATAGAGCATGCCAAAATATTTTTATAGTAAAATCAAAGGCTTGTAATCTAGGGGGATTTTAAACTGTCCCATAGGACATTTTCTCGATTGACTATGGGACATTTTGAGAATAAAGTGTCCCATGGGACAGAAAGATAGGATTACGATGGCATAAGTATGATTCATTCCTTTGGGTGCCTGATAGGCCCACTGCAGGACGCAAATGTTTTTTAGAGTAGTGGAGCAATGGAGTAACGGAGTTTAGATGCCAAATAAGGGAAACTTTCAGAATGCATCATAGTATTGCGCTTTCGATCTCCATTACTCCAATTCTCCAATTTCAATTTGGGGTCTGGTCACGTTAGACGCATAAGCTTTATCAAGTTACCATAAACTTGTCACGTGAGGTGAGCCATGCAGGCAGAGGAAAAGGAATTCTTTCGCGAGGCCACGATCCGCATCTGCGGAAGCCTCGATGTTCAAACCTTTCTGTACGAGAGCTTTCTCTATCTCCGGAACTATCTCCCGGCGGACAGCGTTATTTTAACCCACTATCGTGCAGAGCGGGGTGAGCATATCGCCCTTGCCATGGCGTCAGCGGAAGGCAGCTCATTGCTCAATCTCACGGTTACTGTTCCGCCTAATATCCGGACGTTCGTGGTACGTCCCGACAGGGAGACCCTTGTGGTGGACAGGGCTGAGACGCATCCTACGGCTAGGCCCTGGATATCCAAGGGCCTGCTGGAAGAGGACGCTTCGCTTCTGGTACTTCGCTTGATCGTGGATGGGGATATGGTAGGAGGGGTAACCTTTATCTCAAATGAGAGCGCCGCCTTTACCCGGGAACATGCCGAGCTGGTATCACAGCTCAGGGAGCCTTTTGCCATAGCCCTGTCCAACAGCGTTCGGTATCAGGAGCTGCTCGAGCTCAAGGAGCTCCTTGCCGAGGATAACCGTTTCCTCCACGGCGAGCTGCGGCAGATTGCAGGGGAGGAGATCATCGGGGCCGATTTCGGGCTCAGAGGCGTGATGGAAATGGTGCGGCAGGTGGCGCCGCTTCCAAGCCCAGTGCTGCTTTTGGGTGAGACGGGTACGGGAAAGGAGGTCATCGCCGGCGCAATCCATAACCTCTCCACGAGAAAAGACGGCCCCTTCATTACGGTCAACTGTGGTGCCATTCCGGAGAATCTCGTGGATAGCGAGCTGTTCGGCCACGAGAAGGGCGCCTTTACCGGGGCGCTTACGAGGAAGCGGGGGAGGTTCGAGCGGGCCAATGGCGGCACCGTATTTCTCGACGAGGTAGGCGAGCTCCGGCCCGATGCTCAGGTGAGGCTTTTGAGGGTTCTCCAGGAAAAGGAGATCGAGAGGGTGGGAGGAACAGAGCCGATACAGGTGGATATCAGGGTGATAGCCGCAACGCACAGAAATCTTGAGGCTATGATCACTGAGGGGAGGTTCAGGGATGACCTCTACTTTCGGCTCAATGTATTTCCCATCGCGATACCGCCCTTACGGGAGAGGAGGGGAGATATTCCATCCCTTGTCCATTACTTTATCCAGAAGAAATCGCG
>CAYMFC010000220.1:0-2502 GCA_964389665.1 uncultured Desulfobacteraceae bacterium
CGGTAGCCTTGAGCGCACAAAAGGTGATGGAATTGGCGGAGGAAATATCTGCTGCAAACAACCAACAGGCCTCGGGCATCGAACAGGTAAACAAGGCCGTGGCCGAGATGGACAAGGTGGTCCAGCAGACTGCATCCAATGCCGAAGAGAGCGCCTCTGCCAGCGAGCAGATGAGCGCCCAGGCAGAGCAGATGAAGGCGGTTGTCGATAAGCTTATGGAATTAATAGGAAGTAGCAAGGGAGGAGAAGGAGATAGACAACAGGTTGAAGGGGGAGTAGGAAAAACAGGTGGCGCAAGAAAGGCTCTTACACTCCATAAGGCCATTCCATCCTTGGCAAAGGGAAAGGGAGTGGCAGCTCATCAGAAAAGGCACGTCAATCCCGATGAGGTCATTCCCATGGATGAGGGGGAGTTCGAGGACTTCTAGAGCTCCTTCCTCATGCAAGGCATGGCGATAATCTCCAGGTCATTGCTATATGGTACGATGAGAGAGTCTTTTCCTCTTTAAAAAATCATACAAAACAACTAAACTAACAAGGCAGCGGGAACCGGATCGTATGGAAAAGGTAATTACAGTTGCCAACCAAAAGGGAGGCGTCGGCAAAACCACCTGCGCCATGAACATTGGATATGGTCTTGCCAAGATGGGGAGGGCAATTCTCTTGGTGGATCTCGACCCCCAGGCAAACCTCACTGCCTGCTGTGGGGTGTACACCGGCTCTGTGCAAAAAACCCTCTACGATGTTCTTAGCAAGGCCTTCCCTATCAGCGATACTATTATAGAGATAGAGGATAACGTTTACCTTGCTCCCTCTCATCTTATGCTCACCTCCGTAGAGCGTGAGCTGTTCGGAAGGATTGGGTATGAAAGCATTGTAAAGAAGGCCCTATCCCCCATAGTAGGGGATTTTGACCACGTGATCATTGATTGTCCTCCCTCCCTTGGCTCCCTAACCATCAATGGATTGGTTGCCTGCAATGAGGTCTTTATTACGGTGGCTTGTGAGCACCTCTCGCTCATCGGTGTGAACAAGCTCCTTGATACCATTGAGGCCATAAGGGAAAACTACAACCCGGAGATACGGGTAGGCAAGGTAATCCCCGTGATGTACTCAAAGACCATCCTTGCTAATGAGATGCTCAAGCAGCTTCGGAATCACTTTGGTAACACCCTCTCATCCACAAAGATAAGGAGAAATGTAAAGATTGGAGAGGCAACAGCCGTAGGCAAGAGCATCCTTTCCTACGAGCCCTGGAGTATCGGCGCCCGGGATTTCACCGATCTCATCAAGGAGCTGATATGAGTGCACAACGCTTCAAAGCAGAGAAGGATTACTTCGGAAAGAGATCTCGGCTCCCCGAGGACCTCATCGGTTCCGGAGGAACCTCGTCCGCCGGCGACTCTCAAGATACTGCCGCAGTCTCGGGGAACAAGCATGACGCTATGGCCGATGATCCCCACCGAACATCCCTCAAAGCCGACCGCCATACCTACCTCACCTTTCGCTTGAGAGGGCAGGGATATGCCCTTGAGACCCCGAAAGTAAAGGAGATTATGAGGCGGATGAAAATCACCTCCATCCCCCGGACACCGGAGTATATGAAAGGGGTGGTCAACCTGAGGGATAGGGTCATCCCGGTGGTTGACCTCGGGCTCAAGCTCGGTATGGACGAGACCGACTTCACTGAGCAGACCTGCATCATTGTTGTGGAGGTCACGGGATCTAGGGGGCCGATGCCGGTGGGTATTGTCGTCGATAGTGTCTCCGAGGTAATCAAGATAACTGCCGATCAGATACAAAAGGCCCCTGTCTTCGGTGTCAGGCCTGATACCGCCTATATCTCAGGCATGGCCATACTGGAAGACGGCATCAATATCCTGATCGACATCGAAAAGGCGATGGCAACCATTGCGGAGATCAATTTCAGTACATCAGATCCCCACGTCTGAATTGTTACGACCGTGAAGATTGATGGTTTCGTAAAACGTCGTCTCTCATGTTTTTCCGTCATTCCGGCGGAGGCCGGATCGCGGTCCGGGCTTGCCTGATTGGGCCAACGGCCAGGGGCAGGCGCCGGAATCCAGTACATTCACCATGGTATGGATGCTTACGGCTGACCACATGCCCTCTCTTTCCTTGCCACTTACCTTCTCACCCTCAAACCCATTTTTCTTCCGATGGCTGATCATGCAAGGGTATGGAAGACTTATGGCATGATGCTTGCTTTTAATCAGGGAAACAAAACCCAAGAGACCGCTATAGCCATCCTGCTCGTAGAAGATGACGGTGCGGCGAGCGTGGAATGGGGATGCAAAACCCTTGACACAGGGAGCCTCAACGGGCTTCTCGATGATATCGTGCAGACAAGCCAAAAGGGCTCTGTGAACCCTCATGGTGAAGAGGAGGTGGACCGAAACGCAGGGCCTCTGGTTGGGAAGACACTTACAACACAGGAGGTGATTCCGGAATGGCGGAGCTAGCAGAGACAATCAATCAGGC
>CAYMFC010000221.1:0-2449 GCA_964389665.1 uncultured Desulfobacteraceae bacterium
AAATCGGGAAAAGGCCTCAAAATACCTCCTCCCTCCCACGATAAAGGTGTCATTGTGACCTCCTCCCTCCAGGGGATGGAGGTACTTTGGGGCCTCTGCGGCCTCAAAGAGCCTCATTGACATGGGAAAGGGGATGATCTCGTCTGCTCTCCCGTGGATGATGAGCTTCGGAACGGTCACCCGGCCGATTTTCTTGAGGTTATGATAGTGGGCGGGCAGCAGATAGGAAAGGGGGAAGAAGAGTGTTATGGTTCGTGCCACATCCCTCGTGGAAGTAAAGGCGCTCTCAGTTATGAGGGACCGAACCTTCCGATTCAGGGAAATCTCTATTGCCACCGAGGCGCCCAGGGAGCGGCCAAAGGCGATGATGTCTTCTGGAGGGATACGCTCTTGTTCCACCAAGTAATCGTAAGCGGCCAGTCCATCCAGGTATATGCCACGCTCGGAAGGACTACCCGAGCTTTTCCCATAGCCCCTATAGTCGAAGAGAAAGACCTGAAGCTTTTCCCGTAAAAGGAGCTGGACGTTCTCGAGCCGGTGGGAGATATTCCCCGCGTTTCCATGACAGAATAGGATCACCGGGCACTCACCTTTCAAGGGAAAGAACCAGCCATGGAGCCTTTCTCCGTCATCGGCGGTGAAATACACCTCCTTGTAATCCATACCGAGCTCATCAGGGGTAAAGGAGAGCTCTTTTTCGGGAAAGAAGATAAAGAAGCTCTCAATCCTCGGATAGAAGATACATCCCAGTAATGCTATGATGAGTATCAGTAGTACCAGGTACATTCCGCTTATAGGCATGACAAATACCCGCAAGGCTTTTTTCATCATCTCGATCTGGGATTCACGGGCAAATTCTTTGATTTTCGGCGTTTCCCTGAAAGGTTGCTGAACCGCCCTTTTTCCATAGAAGAGGAGATGCCGGATCTTACTCAATCAGGCCTAGAGAGCCTCCGGAGGGAATTATTGAAGGAGTGTCAGGGGTTTTTATCGCGGAAACAGGGCGGTCTGCATGAAACCAATACGGCCGGGTTGATATAATAAGCGTTCGGCTTCATTGCCTCTTCCCTATGCAGGATCTCCGGCCTCTTCCAATGCGGCAACTGCTGGAAGGGTTTTTCCCTCCAACAGGTCGAGGAACGCCCCTCCACCGGTTGATATGTAAGTAATTCGATGGCTCTCGCCGGCCCTGTAGATCGCCACATCCGTTGACCCGCCTCCTGCAATGGTGAGCGCATAGGAGTTAGCAACGTGGTTGACGATCGAGGAGGTACCCCTGCTGAAGGCATCCATTTCAAAGACTCCCATGGGACCATTCCAGACGATGGTTTTGGCCCCGTACAGAACCTCTGAATAGAGAAGAGAGGTAGCCGGGCCAATGTCCATGATCAACCATTTTTCAGGCACTTCCTGAATGGGCACAATCTTGGTCTCTGCATCTTTGTCAAAGCGATCAGCCACTACAGCGTCAACAGGAATGTAGAAACCGATTCCCCTGTTCGTAGCTGTTTTCATGAGGGAACGGGCATCCCACAGGAGCCCGT
This sequence comes from uncultured Desulfobacteraceae bacterium, assembly GCA_964389665.1. GTDB lineage: Bacteria > Desulfobacterota > DSM-4660 > Desulfatiglandales > B25-G16 > B25-G16. Next base: position 1,545 of record CAYMFC010000221.1, read on the forward strand.
TTTCCACAAGGGATTCACCCACCTCATAGTCCATACATTTCAGAAAGGTGTTGGCCATTGCCCCTCCAATCAGCAATTTGTCTGCCTTATTGAGCAAGTTTTCCATGGCTCCGAGCTTATCCGAAACCTTCGCACCGCCGATAATTGCCACCAAGGGACGGGCGGGGTTCTCCATGGCCTGCGTGAAGTAATTGAGTTCGTTTTTCAAGAGAAAACCCGCTACACAGATGGGAACGTGTTTGGTAATGGCGACCACCGAGGCGTTTTTGCGATGGGCTACTGCAAAGGCATCGTTCACGTATATATCGCATAGAGAGGCCAGCTCCTTAGCAAAGGAATCATCATTTGCCTGTTCCTCCGGGTGGAAGCGAAGGTTCTCCAGGAGCAGGACATCCCCTGCCTGCATATCTTGTATCATCGAGGCGACCTCAGGCCCGATACAATTCGGGGCGAATTTCACCTCCTTTTTCAGCAGACGAGAGAGGCGTTTTGCCACCGGTGCAAGGCTGAACTTTGAGTCCACTTTCCCCTTGGGCCGACCCATGTGGGATGCGATGATTACCTTTGCGTTTTCATCAAGGGCATAGTTTATGGTAGGAAGAACTGCCCGTATGCGGGTATCATCGGCTATATTATTGTGCTCATCCAGAGGCACATTCACATCAACTCTGGTGAGTACCCTTTTCCCGGATAGATCGATATCTTTGATCGTTTTCATATTCCCCTTTCACGCTGTGAATTATGGTTTTTAGGAACGCCATCATATGAACGGTAAAAGGAAATCGGGCTAGATGTTATCCATGAATGGGCTGTTTTCGTCACCTACCAAGATCCGGGCAGATCCAGATAAGTTATTCTTCCATACCATCTTTTTATCTATTTCACAATTGATTTGTGGCCGAAAT
>CAYMFC010000222.1:0-2449 GCA_964389665.1 uncultured Desulfobacteraceae bacterium
ATCATCCCCGCAGGATTCGCACTCAAATTGAATAGTGATATGTTCCATGCTGTATTTGCCCTGGAGGAGTTTTTCGATCTCCTCCAATATCTGACTGCTTTTGCTGATCAAGAGATCATCGATTACCACGTGGGAGCTCATGGCGTATATGCCGGAGGTAATCGTCCATAGGTGCAGGTGATGCACCTCCTTCACGCCCTCGATTCTTACCAGATCGCCTATCATTTCCTCCACATCTATCTCCTTGGGTGTTGCCTCGAGGAGGATATCGATCGATTCCCTCACCAGGCTGTAGGCCCCCCTGAGGATCAGCCCCCCGATAAGGATGCTAATGATAGGGTCCACCGCATACCAGCCCGTGTAGATGATTATTGTCCCCCCGACAATGACCCCTGCCGAGGAGACCGTATCTCCCAGCAGATGAAAAAAGGCCGACCTTACATTCAAGCTTGTGTGGGCAGACTTTCTCAGAATCGCTATGCCCGCCCCATTAGCCAGAAGCCCTATGGCGGCAACCAGGAGCATGAATAAGCCCTTGATTTCCCGGGGATCAATGAGGCGGTGGTACGCCTGATAGAATATGTACAAAGAGATAACGAGAAGCAGCATGCCGTTGAAGAATGCAGCCAGAATCTCCAATCGATAAAACCCGAATGTCTTTGCGGGCGTCGGGGGCTTCCGGGCAAACCTCATGGCAGCCAGGCTCAAGCCAAGGGCAAGAATATCGGTCAACATATGTCCCGCGTCGCTCAACAAGGCGAGGCTATTGGCCAAAAGGCCGCCGATTATCTCAGCGATCATGATCCCTGCGGTGATTGAGAGGACCGCAAGCATATTTCGCTGGGTAGAGGGATGGGCCCGGCTATCCGAGCTTACCGGCTGATTGGTGGAAGCAGTCATCCTTTTCTCTCTGGGTTATCTGCCGAATAATCCATGTGTAGTGAGTCGCTTCGGGTCAAGAAGGCGCTTGAGTTCCCCTTCAGGGAGTATGCCCTGCTCGCGTGAGATCTGAAGAACCGTCTTGCCGGTGGAAAAGGCCTCCTTAACGATGCCGGCTGCGGCGTCATACCCGATTTTCGGCGCCAGGCCAGTGGCCAGGGCGAGGCTCCTTTCAACGAGGGTCCGCATCCGATCCTCATTCGCCTCTATTCCCCTCACACAATGCCCTGCCAGGTTTTTCGAGGCGTTTGCCAGAAGGCGGATGGATTCCAGCAGGTGCTCAGCCATCATCGGCATCATGGTGTTGAGCTCGAAATTTCCGTGCTGGCCTCCTATGGTTATTGCCACATCATGACCTATCACCGTGGCGCACACCATCATGGTGCTCTCCGGGATAACCGGGTTCACCTTGCCGGGCATCATGGAGCTTCCCGGTTGCAGGATCGGGAGCGTGATCTCTCCAAGCCCGCACCTGGGTCCCGAGCTTATCCATCGAAGATCGTTGGCGATCTTCATGAGACTCACGGCAAGGGTTTTGAGCTGGCCGCTGGCCTCTACCACGGCGTCTCGAGCGGCAACGGCCTCGAAGAGGCTTGTCGCCTGCACAAAGGGGATGCCGGTGAATTCCGCTATCTTCTCGATGACGAGCGGTGCAAATTCCCTTGGCGCATTCAGCCCCGTGCCTACTGCAGTCCCTCCGAGTGCGAGTTCCCTCAGGTGCCGGCGAAAGCCCTCCACCCGGCGGATACCGTGCTCGATCTGCGAGACATACCCACCGAATTCCTGCCCAAAGCGAATGGGCACGGCATCCTGGAGGTGGGTCCGGCCGACCTTTACGATCCCCCGGTATTGCCGTGCCTTTTCGCGAAAGACAGCCTTGAGATTTTTCAGTTCGGGGAGAAGGTCTCTCTCAATGCTCTCAAGGGCAGAGAGGTGGAGCACGCTCGGAATCACATCATTGCTCGACTGGCACCTGTTCACGTGGTCATTGGGGTGGACAGGTGTCTTGGTTCCGATCTTCCCACCCAACAGCTCGATGGCCCTGTTGGCGATGACCTCGTTGGCGTTCATGTTGGTGGAGGTCCCTGACCCGGTCTGGTAGACATCCACCACGAATTCGCGGTCGAATTGGCCCTCTGTCACCTCTCTTGCTGCCTGGACTATAGCATTTCCGATACCCTCGTCTAACAGGCCGAGTGACATGTTTGCCTCAGCAGCCGCGCATTTGATAATTCCCATGGCGCGAATGAACTCCCGGGGCATGCGCCGTCCGCTTATGGGAAAATTCTCCAAGGCCCGTTGCGTATGGGCGCCGTAGTAGGCAGTGGCGGGGATCTTTACCTCGCCCAGTGAATCGATCTCAATTCGGTAATCGGTCATGCGTTCGCCTCCTCGATTTCCTATTCGGGGCTTACTGTCAATCTAGACCGAACAGGTAAAAGCAGTACCCGCCGTGGATTATAGCAGAAATCAGGGTAGCCGTAGCAAAGTAGCTATGTCCCTTGAACCA
>CAYMFC010000223.1:0-2444 GCA_964389665.1 uncultured Desulfobacteraceae bacterium
GAATCGAAGCACTCAGCTACGCGATGGAGAGGCACCCTAACCCATCAAGCCCATCCGGCATGTTTCTTTCTCCTGATCCTTCTCGCCTCTTCCTTCCATCCCTTTTTTTTCCTGGCCTTGTCTTGATGCGTAGGATCGTGATCCTTGTCCGCCTTTATGAGAAACGATCCGGGCGTAAAATCCTCCCTTGTCCTGGCGGGCTCCCTTTGCTCGGGTAGATCCTTGGGCAATGGCGGGCCTTTGATAAACCGGGCAGGAATCTTATCCGCCACATAGAGGCAATCCCCAAAGGCGAAGAAGGCCGTCCCGGACTCGCCGGCTGCCTGGGCCCGTATCTCCACGATCACCGGCCGTTGATCCTGCCTGTTTGCGATTCGGGTGGCCAGATCTCGATCGGTCGTCATTACCACGTGATCCCCTGGGCCGGGTGCCAGCCCATGCGTGAGCACGGCCGGATATGCCTTCCTCTTGACCCCCTTGAACAGGAGCTTTGGAGGGTTGGCAAGGGGATCTTGCTCGGCCAGGGGGACAAAGCCCCTCTTCTTCGACCTGATCTTCCTGTCAGCAACCTCAAAGAGATCCCCCCTGTCCTGAAGGATAACCTCTGTGAGGTGGGATTCCCGAACATAGGCCATAGAAGGCTCTTCGTGAATTACCTTGAGGAGCTCCTTGATAGGGATAAATCCCTCTTGATCTGGAACGAGGCCGGATTCATCCGGCCTCGTTCCCAGAATATAGCGCATCAATCGCGCCAGGGTATCGACCTTCCTTATATGTTTCCCGGCCATGAAGTTTCGTTAATAATCTGCCACTATTCAGCCACCAAGACACAAAGATTGAACCGGAGAGCGGGTGAAACGGTGAACCGGAGAGTTTTTAACTCCGGTTCTTCCCATCTCCGTTTCTCCATTTCATTTTTACCCCCGGTGTCTTGGGGTCCCTGACCCAGACCCCTGGCCCAGACCTGGCAAGCAAGGATTGGGTTTAGAGACAGCGATACCACTATATTTACGAAACAGGATCATATGCCTTTGTCGTCGCGCCAGGGGAGGCTTTGTGGCAAAATACATGAGTAATTACATAAAGTTATAATTCAACCTTATTCAATTGCTCGAGGACAAACTCCCTGATCTGCGAGGCAGTCGGCAGGTCGTATTGCAGAGCCCCCTGTGAGGCAAAGGGCACCAGGATATCTTCCTCTGCGCCTCCGCATGGGCACGTTCCCGGTTCCTGGCGTGCAGGAGCCACCCGCGTGGCGCCACACTCCACACATCGGAAGACCCTCTTTGAGCCGGACAGCTTTCCCCTCTTGGCAATGGGCTCACCCTCTATCTCCACGATATCCATGGAGAAGTCTATCACCGGTGCATTGCTTATTGCTGTTCCCACACCATAGGCATCCGCCAATGGATTGTACCGTTCGATAGACATCTCATCCAGACCCCCGCTGATCAGGATCTTTACCTCAGTGCGCCCCCTGAGATCCAGCTCCCATCGTACCTCCCGCATGATCTCGAGGAAGTCCCCGCGCCTGCTGCCGGGGGTGTCAAGCCTGACGGCATAGAGCCGATCGCCGAGCTCCCTTGCGACATTAATTGCCTCCACCTTTTCATCGTTAAAGGTGTCTATGAGGCTCACCCTCCGTACGCTCGGTTCGATTACCTCATCGAAGGCCTTGGTGGCCCTTATCGTATCCCCCATGATCAAGATAAGGGCATGGGGCATGGTGCCCACGGGATCTTTTCCGATGAGTTCCGCTCCAAGCCCCACGGAAACGCCGTCGCAGCCGCCTATGTATGCATTTCGATCTATTAGAGGTGCGATGATGGGATGCATCCTGCGGGCACCGAAGCTTATCACCTCCCTTTCTCCCGCTGCTTTTTTGCACCGGGCTGCCATGGTTGCGATACCCGATGCTTGACATATGAGGCCGAGAAGCGTTGTTTCATATCGGCCGAATGCCAAGTATTTGCCGCTGATCTCCATTACCGGTTGAGAGGGTCCGAATAGGGTGCCTTCCTTCATCATTCGCACCTCGATCGGAAGGCCCTTTACTGCCTCTGCGCATTCCTCAACACCCGCAAGCACAGCCCAAGGCCACCCGCGTGGCAGGCCCTTTGCCACAAATTCGGCTCGCACATGAGAATCTATGCCCTTGGCCTCCAGGATCTCCTTGGTCCTCTCAAAGTAGATATCGGTCACCTTGCCTGCCTTGATCTCCCTCCAGGTAGTGGTATGTTCCAACCCCGGCCTCCTTTCTACAAGGACTGCATCCCTCGACATTAAACCTGTCACCCCTACCTATGTCAACCTCATAATTGGATACCTCGGCCGCAGGGTAATGTCATAAAAGAAGATACCTCTTGCATTTCTCAGCATAGTGGTGGGTACGGGTATCTCCTCTTTATACATGCCTTTAGATACTATCTGCCCGATATCCCGAT
>CAYMFC010000224.1:0-2442 GCA_964389665.1 uncultured Desulfobacteraceae bacterium
CTCAAGGGTTTTAAGGATGGAACACACAGTTCATAATTTCTATGCAGGGCCTGCAAAATTGCCGCAGCCGGTATTAGAGGAGATTCGGGAGAACCTCCTCAGCTTCCGCGGCTCAGGCATGTCTATCACCGAGATAAGCCATCGCTCAGCCCTGTTCGATGAGCTCTTACATGATACCATCACAAGGGTGAAGCGGCTGCTGGGCTTTGGTAACAGCCATCATGTCCTTTTTATCCAAGGTGGCGCAAGCCAGCAGTTCTGCATGATCCCCATGAATCTCGCCCTTCCTGGCCGCCCCGTTGACTATATGAATACCGGCGTCTGGTCAACAAAGGCCATCAAAGAGGCTCGGATTCAGGGTAAGGACGTAAGGGTTATCGCCACCTCAGAGGACAGAGAGTTCTCGTATATACCGGTTGACTATACGGTGGATCAAGATGCCTCATATCTGCATTTTACCTCCAACAACACCATCATGGGCACCCAATGGCACCGATATCCCGATGGAAAAGTCGTGCCTTTGGTGTCGGACATGTCCTCCGATTTCATGAGTCATCCCATCGATGTAACACCATTCGGGCTGATCTACGCGGGCGCCCAAAAGAACATCGGCCCCTCAGGGATCGCCATGGTGATCATCAGGGACGATATGCTCGAAAGGGTTCCCGATACCCTTCCCACGCTGCTCAAGTACACCACCTTTCATGAACACAACTCGCTCTTTAATACGCCTCCTACCTTTACCATATACGCAATCAATCTCGTGCTCGCATGGCTGGAGGAAACAGTTGGAGGATTGGAACAGGTAGAGAAGATCAACAGACAAAAGGCCTCTATGATCTACGAAGTCATTGATAAAAGCGAGATCTACCGCGGCATAGCAGAGGCCAACAGCCGTTCCTTGATGAATGTTGCCTTTCGCCTGCCCGATTCGGAATCGGAGCAGCGGTTTCTCGCCGAGGCCCAGAAACAGGGATTTATCGGCCTGAAAGGTCACCGCTCCATCGGGGGCTGCCGGGCTTCCATCTATAACGCCGTCACCCTCAACAGCGTGAAAAGCCTTGCTGCCTTTATGGAGGAATTCGAAAAAACATCCGCCTAACGCCATGGAAAAAAGACACATCATCGCGGATCTCATACCATCATCTGATCTCGGATCAGAGGTCACGGTTATGGGGTGGGTCAAGACCAAGAGGGACTCAAAGGGAGGATTTTCCTTTCTCGAGGTCAATGACGGCTCTACGATCAAAAACATCCAGGTGATAGCCGACAATCAGGCGCCTAACTACGATCAGGAGATCGTGAGGCTCACCGCCGGCTGCTCGGTCATGGTCAAAGGAACACTCCTTGCGTCCCCGGGCAGGGGACAAAAGGTGGAGATCCGGGCCAAGGAGATACGGGTAACGGGCTGGGCCGATCCCGAAGGATATCCCCTTCAAAAGAAGAGGCATTCATTCGAATACCTCAGGACCATTGCCCATCTGCGCCCGAGAACCAATACCTTTGGGGCAGTGGCTCGAATACGAAATGCCATGAGCTATGCCATCCACCGCTTCTTTCAGGAAAGGGGCTTTTTCTATGTTCACACCCCGATCATCACCGGCAGCAATTGTGAGGGCGCGGGCCAGATGTTTCAGGTGACCACCCTTGACCTTGAGCGTCTTGCCCTCGAGGATGGCAAGGTTGACTTCAGCGAGGATTTCTTCGGCAAGCCGGCCGGCCTCACCGTGAGCGGGCAACTGGAGGCAGAGATCTACGCCCTCGCCATGGGCAAGGTCTACACCTTCGCTCCCACGTTCAGGGCGGAAAACTCCAATACCTACCGGCACCTTGCGGAGTTCTGGATGGTGGAGCCTGAGATGGCTTTCTGTGATCTCGAGGAAAATATGGCCCTCGCTGAGGATCTCATCAAGGACACCCTTGCCTATATCCTGGAACACTGCGAGGACGATTTTGATTTCTTCAACCGTTTTGTGAAAACAGACCTCCTCGCAAGCCTCCATGATACGCTCAACAGCAGCTTCGAGCACCTCACCTATACGGAGGCAATCGGGATCCTCTCCAAGGCTGAGAAGGAATTTGAGTTCCCCCTTGCGTGGGGCACGGATATACAGTCCGAGCATGAGCGGTACCTGTGCGAGGAGGTATTCCACAAGCCGGTGGTGGTCATCGATTACCCGAAGCAGATCAAGCCCTTCTATATGAAGGTGAACCCTGATGGCAGAACGGTAAAGGCCATGGACGTGCTCCTGCCGAGGATCGGGGAGATCATCGGGGGCAGCCAGCGTGAGGATGACTACGAGGTTCTGCTGAGCCGGATCAAGGAGATGAACCTGGATCCAGATGAGTACTGGTGGTACCTTGATCTCAGAAGATACGGCACCGTGGTGCATTCCGGATTCGGCTTCGGCTTCGAGCGTTTCATGCAGTTCGTGACCGGTC
>CAYMFC010000225.1:0-2421 GCA_964389665.1 uncultured Desulfobacteraceae bacterium
CTAAGATGGTACGATTTCTGAAGGTTCACACGATCAGGCTGCGGACGCTTCAGCAATGGGTGCATTACCGTACCCAGACCGGTCATATTCCCCATCCACCTGATACGGGCACGGCAGCGCCGGTGATAAATGAGGCATCATCAGATGCCAGGAATGCAAGCACCCGGGCCACCTCCTCAGGTTCGGCCATACGTCCCAGGGCCGTATCAGCAAGTATCTCCCGTTTATATTTTTCAGACATAACGGTCTCTATGGTCGGGGTCCTGGTAAGGCCGGGCAGCACTGCATTAACGGTAACCCCATCCTTCCCGCATTCCTTTGCCACGGATTTCGTCAAGCCAATGATCCCTGCCTTTGCAGTTGAGTAAGCGACCTCTCCTTTGCCGCCGATAGCCCCATACACGGAACTCACGTTGATGATACGTCCCCATCCTGCTCTGCGCATACCGGGAAGCAGCATCTGGATAAGGAGCAAGGGGACGGTAACATGAATGGCCATAACCTCCTCAAAGCCTTTTTTGTCGATCTTATCAGTGGTGCCGGGCCGGTCGAATCCGGCGTTATTCACCAGGATATCTATCAGGCCGGTCTTCTTTGCTTCACGGGCAGCATGACGAAGCTTCTCGAGGTTGGTCAGATCCACCACATGATCGGCAGCCTTGCAGCCCATCTGTTTCAATTCACGAACAACCTCTCCAAGGGTCGCGGGGTTTTTATCCCACACGATGAGCTCCGCCCCTTTTGCTGCGAAGGCAAAGGCGCAGGCCTTGCCGATGCCCTGGCCGGCACCGGTGATCAATGCGATATGGCCATCAAGCGACATCTCTACCGTGCAATCTCTTGAAATGTTGGAAGCAGTTACTCTAAGGGGCAGGTTGGTAAACTCGATAATCTCTTGAATGGTGTTTGCCAGAGCACAGGCCTGATCTTCACACCGTTGCCGAAGTCTTTCGATGACCAGAATACCACGCCGGCAGAGGTGTTTTTCGTGGTTGCAAGAACAAGGATGTTGGCAAGAATATCAGGGGGCAGGGCAACGCTCTGTTTCTTCTCAGGATGCGACTCCCGTTCCTCTATAACCTCGAATATGTTACCCCTCCTGACACCTTCCTCAAACCCGCTGCCAATATACACCACAGAGTATTGACCGTGGAGTTGTAAGTTTTCCTTCGCGGCGATCACATAGGCAGTGAGATCACCGTCGTATGGAAGCGGGAGTACACAGGGAGAGACGGCATGATACGGCATAAGAAGATCATCTCGGTTGATAGTCATGAATGACTCTTGTATCCTGCCGACACAATATCCCTCCTTGACCTCTTCAACCATGAGTACTCCCTTAAAGGAGTGGACGTATCCGTATTTCTCCTTGGTCAATGGATGTTGGATAGGTTTCGAGATGTCATATACGGTAAAGGTATCTCCAGGCTTCATATCTTCTTTATACATTGTTACGTACACGGCATCCTTTTCGCCTGTCAGCACCTTGTCGGGCTCAAGATCGAAGATCCTTCCCCACGGCTCAATGGGATTCTGGCGGAGAAAGCCGAGGGCCTCTACATTGGTGAGGCTCGTGACATTTATTCCCCGTATTTCCGTGGGCTTCTCAGGCTCCTGAGGTAGTTCCGCGGGCTTTTCTGCTTGAAGGGCAGCCTCCTGTTTCACGGGCATGGGCGTTTCTTCTTTTCCGTATTTAAAGAGGGTGATCACATCGCCGGGCTTAAGCCAGTGAGGATTCGTGATGAATTTATTCATTTCCCAGAGCTCAGGCCAGAGAAAGGGATCGCTGTAATACTTCTCGCAGATTGACCAGAGCGTATCACCCTTCTGAACAACATGGGTAATCACCTTTTGTTCTGCACGTATCGAGGGAGGAAAACATAAAAAAAGGAAGAACCATACAAAAAGACCGACGTAGATATGTTTATACCTCAACTGTCTCCTCCTTGTCATGATTGCTCTCCTTCGCTGGAATAGCCTTTAGATCTCCTACGATTTTTCCCTGATCTTGTCAAGCTGTTTTCCGGCAGGCATGGTGACCGGTATGAGCGCTGGGAAAAGCCTGCTACGCTTTTTCGGAAAGAAAAAGGGGGGATCGGTAGGGCACGCCATGCACTGACAAAACGCTGCTGGCTGACACCTGGTCGCTGATCGGCTTAGTCTATTCTTTTGAAAAATAGATCTCTCCGTAATAGCACTCAGCCCGGCTTTGGGTGTGCTGTGAGTTGATGAACAGGGAGACGAGGTTTGCCTTGGGCGGTTCTTTTCCGAAGAGGGCCTGGTAGTCATCATAGACATTCCGCTTCTCCCACATCCACTTTCCGATATTTTCAGATCCGCTTTGGAGCACGATCAAGCGTGTCTTGCCCCAGGCAGGGCTCACACCGGTTGTGAACCTGGGGGCTCCGTTCTCCCACAGAT
>CAYMFC010000226.1:0-2403 GCA_964389665.1 uncultured Desulfobacteraceae bacterium
AGCTTAAAGACCTCTCGTATGTCGATATTAACGGGGCAGGAGTTCACGCACCTTCCACAACCAACACAGGCAACCCCATCGCCGTATTTATCCACATAATACTTTAACTTATGCATGAACCGCTGTCTAACCCTCTGCACCTTGTCGGACCTGGGATTATGCCCGGAGGCGTGGAGGGTAAAGAGCGGGAACATGCAGCTATCCCAGCTCCTGATCCTATCGCCCTGGGTTTTCTGAACCTCATCCTGTATATCAAAACACCAGCACGTGGGGCACACAAAGGTGCAGGTGCCGCAGTTTATACAGGCAAAAGCAACCTCATCCCAAAACGGGGCATCAAAGAGCTCCAATACCTCTTTATCCTTGAGTTTATCGGCGGGAACATGGCTGCTTATCTTGTCCTCTGCCTCCTGTTTGAGGGCATCAGCCCTTTTCTTTGTATCGGCATCTGCATCCTTCCTGACTTCCCCCTGCTCGAGGAGCCGCTCCCCTTTCTCGGTGAGCGCCTTTGCAAGATACCGTTCTCCTAGGTCAAACAGGAGTACGTCCAGACCTTCTTCATGAAAAGGCCCACCCCCAACAGAGGTACAGAAGCAGGTGCTGCTCGGTTCGTTGCACCCAAGGCCTATGAAGGCCATTGAATCCATGCGCTTAACCCACCACGGATCCTTGAACTCGGGATTATCGAAGTTCACGTTGATCAGTCGTAAGGCCTTGCCGTCGCATGGCCTGATACCGAATATCACTGACGGAGGGAATTCCTTTGGGGCTTCCTTCAGGATATGGGCCTCTTCGCTGGTTTCATCGAGGTTGAACTCGAACATCCTCTCAGATTGGGGGAAGAGCAGTGATTTTGGTGAGAGGCGCGTATTGGAGAAATTCAGGTCCACTGTTTCATCGCCCTTTAGTAGTTGAAAACTGTGGTAGTCCCCTTCCTTGACGGGTGCGTAGACCTCATAGCTCTGCTGTAAGGCTTTTATGAATCTTTCAAGGTCTTCCCTGCTGATTATCTTTTCGCTCATTGGACACCTTATTTGATAAATTTATCGTAGTCATCCGGCCGGTAGGTATCGAGGGGCGGCCTTTCCTCTATGCTCAAGCCGGCCTCGCAGCCATAGAGCTCCAGGGCGTCTTTATTCAGTCTCCTGGTCAAGAGCCGCATGTTGATATCCATTGGGCATGCCTGCTCACACGCACCACAATCCGTGCAGCGGCCGGCGCAATGAAAGGCTCGAAGGATATGGAAGGTCATGGTGTCGGTGGGATCGATGCTCTTTCCCACCCATTGTGGATCTGACTCATCGACAAAACAGGTGGGGCAGTAACAGAGCGGACAGGCATTCCGGCACGCATAACAGCGAATGCAGTCCTTCATGACGTTCGAGAAAAACTCCCACCTTTCATCCGGTCCCATTGCCTCAATCTCCTTCACATCATCATAGGGATCGGGGTCCTTTCTCTCCTCAACCATCTCCCCTGCCATCTCATCACAGATGACCGGATTCCTGTGCATGCACGTGATGCAGTTATCCTGAAGAAAGTCGATCCTCTTTACCGTCTGCTCGAAATCCTTGCCCTTGATAGTGAGCTCTTCATCGGATTCGATCACCTCTCTCAACTCCTTGCCGGCCGCCAATAATCGTATCTTTCTTCTATCGACAATACCTGTACACGGGACTCCTATGATATAGAGCTGATCCCGTTGTATCTGGTTCTCTACAATGTGAACTGCTATATTCCTTGAATCACAGCCTTTTGCAATGATTCCAATCTTCTCCTTTCTTTTGGGCAGATAATTCGCGAGGTTCATACTGCAGAAACTGCCCCAGTATAATTGCCCCGTTTCTTCCGGTTCCTTTATCATCACGGGTTCCGTCATCATGGGCAGTGTGCCTTTCTTGAAACCAATGACCAGATCTACCGCCTTTTCCTCTAGGAGTTTCTTGGCTATCTCCCTGATCTTCTCACTATACGCAATCATTAGACCACCTCGGCCCTTTGTTTTACGAGCTTTTCTGCCGGACCAGCCTTTCTCACCGCTTCAGTCACCTCTGTCGCTACTTCCGCGAATTTCGGGGCCTCTGAGGATGAAATCCACGAGAAATGAAGTCTTTCCGGCTCTATCCCTATATGTTCCAGAAAATTCTTTAAAAGCGCAAATTTTCTTCGTGCATAGTAATTACCCTCCAGGTAATGACACTCTCCAGGGTGTCACCCTGAAACCCATACCCCATCAGAGCCATGCAGGAAGGCCGATAAGATGAATTTGGGGCTCACCCTGCCGGAACAGGGCACCCTGATGATCCTGATGTTTGGAGGATATTGAATCCTATTGATCCCTGCCAAATCAGCAGCAGCATAGCTACACCAGGCACACAGAAAGGCCGTAATCTTTGGTTCCCA
>CAYMFC010000227.1:0-2401 GCA_964389665.1 uncultured Desulfobacteraceae bacterium
GCGTGATACAGGTTAGGTTACAGAGATGATCAGGGGTGTCAATGGCAAGACGCCGAGGGTTGCGGAATCGGCCTTTGTGAGCGAATCGGCATACGTGGTCGGCGATGTGGAGATCGGGGATGGCTCGAGTGTATGGCCAGGCGCGGTAATCAGAGGTGATTTTGGCCGAATCACCATTGGCCGCAATACCGCTGTAGAGGATAACTGCGTCATCCATTCCGGTAGCCTGTCATCGCCTATCATCGATGTGACCATCGGTGATAACGTGCTGATAGGTCATGGTGCAGTGCTGAACTGTCGTAGGATTGGCAGCGACGTTGTAATCGGTATGAGAGCCACCATACTCCACGATGCGGAAATAGGCGACTTCTGCTTGATTGCCGCTGGCTGCGTGGTAGGGCAGGGGATGAAGGTACCGGAAAACTCCTTTGTGGCGGGTGTCCCTGCCAGGATCAAGGGGAAACTTACGGCCCAGCAGGTTCGGTGGATACAGGAAGGACCCCGAGACTATGCCGAACTAGCCAGACAATACAGGGAGCAAGGGTTATAATCACACTTTGCCTTGCACTCGCTTCGGACTTCCCTGGCAAAGGGTCATTTCCCTATTCACATCACCGTAATACGATGGAAATGAAACTATGATGCAGTCTGAAAAATCGCATAGCAGGGCTCTTTTCTATGGCTGGTATATTATGGCCGCCTCATTCGGCATCCTTTTCTTCACTTCAGGGGCTCGATTTTCCTTCGGGGTGATGTTCAAACCGATGATCATAGAATTTGGCTGGCATCGAGGATCGATGTCGTTCGCCTTTTTTGTCAATATGACCCTCTATGCCCTATCCCTCATCGCGGTAGGCAGGTTTTATGATCGATATGGCCCCAAATGGGTGATCATCATCTCAAGCCTTTTTCTCTCGGCGGGATATGCCCTTATCTCTGTGATCAGTTCCCTTTGGCAGTTCTACCTCTTTTACGGTATTTTTGGGGGTATCGGGTTGGGGGGAACCTCTGTTGCACTGATTGCAGCGCTTACCAGCAAATGGTTTTCTAAATGGCGGGGTTTTGCCATTAGCCTATCCCTGTCCGGAAATTGCTTAGGCCAATTTGCGCTCGTACCGCTCTTTACACTCTTTACCGTACGCTATGGATGGAGGGCATCATATCTCGCGATTGGTCTTATAATGCTTCTCGTGAATATCACCCTTGCCATGACGGTCATAAAAGGGGATCCAGAAGATCTCGGTGTGAGGCCTTTTGGCGCAGAGGATATCAAGGAGAAGGACTGTGAAAAGGATGACCGTGTGACAAGCGGCTATCAGGTGGATATGGGACTCTGGGATGCCATGCATACACCATCCTTCTGGTTCTTTCTGACGGTCATGTTTGTGTGCGGCAGCGGCGATTTTCTCGTCACTACACACCTGATTCCCTTAGTGACCGATTATGGCATCTCACCCACCACGGCAGGAAACATGCTCGCATGGTTCGGATTGATGAGCCTGGCAGGAATACTCGTTGCCGGGCCTGCATCCGACTTGATCGGCAACAAGATCCCAATCGCCATCACCTTTTTGATACGGTTCCTGGTATTTTTACTGATATTGAAGTACAAGAATCTAACGACCTTCTATACCTTCGCCTTGATTTTTGGCTTCACGTTTCTCATCACCGCTCCCCTCACCCCTACCCTGGTTGGGAGGCTCTACGGCTTTTCTCATGTAGGCCTTATCTCCGGATTTATTACCACTGTTCATCACTTAGGGGGGGGATTGGGGGCCTATGTGGGAGGGGTGATTTTTGATTATATGGGAAGCTATCAGCTGGCATTTGTGCTTGCGGCGATTATGGCAATGGTTGCTGTGTTCAGCAGCATTGCAATAGCAGAGAAAAGACACCAAACCGATAAGGGCATGGATTGAATACGGTACTCTGAAATCTTAAAGATTCTTCACGATTGATTCAGTCGTATTGAAACCGGCCTTTCATGAAGACAGGAGACGAATACAAGCTTCAGGTATCATGTATGCTTCCGGAATATGGTGAGAAACGGAAGAGGGACTTTTTTAAAGCAAAGAGATGAGCAAGACAGTGATAAAATCGCGGCCTGCCTCCACGGTTATCCTCGTTCGTCAAAAAGGCGGTGAGCTTCAGGTCTACCTGCTCAAGAGGAGCCAAGAGAGTCGTTTCTTCCCAGCTACGTATGTCTTTCCCGGAGGAGGGGTGGAGCCAGAGGATAGGGATATGAGCCGATGGATACCACACGTGGATATGGACAAAGAAGAAATCTTCCGGCGCCTTGGGGGAGCTATGAGCGGTCAGGATACCGTTGCCTATGGGGTGAGTGCTGTTCGGGAGACCTTTGAAGAGGCAGGGGTGCTGCTCTGCCGGCCCAGTGATCACG
>CAYMFC010000228.1:0-2385 GCA_964389665.1 uncultured Desulfobacteraceae bacterium
GCACATAGGAGACTAAACACAGGAACTGATCGACCGCCTCAAACCCGATGGTTTCATGCCGAGGTATTTCTCTCTCGAATTTCTGGGGAATCTCATCGGGCAGTTGATCAATCTGTTTCCATGAATCAGCCTTTAGTTCTTCACCGGGTTTGAGAGATGCAACGGTGAAGGAAGGCTGAGGAAACCTGTGGACATATCCTAAAAAAACACCCTCATCTTTAATCATCACAAACGCTATCAGGTCACCGGAAAAGTCATAAAAGGCCATTTTCCAGACATTACCCATCATTCCGACGTTATAACTATTCTTCACGACTTGCGAGTAGGAGTCTTTCACTACATCTTCATTAAATTCTTTACTATACTCTGTGATATATTTAATGTTTATGGACATATCATTGATCGTTGCCATCTGCCGGGAATCGGCTACCAGCTTTTCTGTAACATCTGCGATATCGTCAGTGATAATAGTGAATGACCTTTTCAGCAGATCATGAGATGCATTACGATTCTGGATATTGATTACTATGGAGACCACCATGGTAGAAACCACCATGACAAAGATCACTATCGAGAGGGCCATAAGAATCAACTTATTTTTAAGTTTCATCTTTTTCATAATTTCACCAGCCATTTGATAGCATTTTCACCATTGCCAGCCGCGTTCTCTCGCTCCCAGAAGTTCTGTCCTCTGGGCATGGATGCTTGAAAGAACGGCAGGGCACTTCACGCTATCCCGTCCAGGGCAGCAATTCCTTGGGCGCCCAGCACCTGATGGATATCGAGCAGGATCTTCACCCCCCCATCCATCTTGGCCATGCCCAGGATATAGTCGCTGTTGAAGGTGGAGTCGAAGGTGGGGGTGTCCTCGATCTCATCGCCTTTGATGGTGAGGACCTCTGAGACCGAATCCACCACGATGCCGATCTGGATCGTTCCGGGCGTAGATGCAATCTCCACCACGATGATGCAGGTCCGCTCGGTATAGTCCATGGCATCCATCCCGAACTTAAGCCTCAAGTCCACCACCGGGATCACCTTGCCGCGAAGATTGATCACCCCTTTGACATGCGCCGGTGTCTGGGGAACCGGGGTGATGGGCATCATGCCGATGATCTCCTTGATCTTGAGTATCCCGATGCCGTACTCCTCGTCGTCCAGGCTGAAGGTGAGATACTTTCCCTCCCTGCCTTCATTGCCTTGTACTGCCTGATTGATTGTCTCTGCGAGCTCTGCCATCTCGGAATTACCTCCTGTGTTGTAAGATTTTCTTCAACCAGAGGCCCTGTGTTTATACCCAACTCCTCTTCACCATGAGGGTTCACAGAGCCCTTTTGGCTTGTCTGCGCGATATGATCGAGAAGCCCGTTGAGGCTCCCTGTGTCAAAGGTTTTGTATCCCCATTCCACGCTCACCGCACCGTCATCTTCTACGTGCAGGATGTCTATGAAGTGCCTCTTGGATTTTCTCGTTATTGATTGGCTGCAAGCATCGTACCATGCCCCCTTGATGAGGTCGAACGAGCCGTAATGATATGGATAAGGGCGTTGGAGCGAATAGGTCATTGACAAGGAGATGGAGGGAAAGGAGCCAGAGGCGGCTTATTCAATGAAGAGCAGGAAGCTTATCTCTATGAAATATAGAGCAAGAGGGAAATTGAGCCGGACGTGGCTCAATGCGTGCCTATGTGAGCCCGAGATGTTTCAGTTTTCGAAAAAGGCCCTTCGAGGAAGGCCAAGCTGATTGGCAGCTTTCACCTTGCGCCACTGGTTGTATTCTAATGCCTTTAGGATAAGGCTTTTCTCGAACCTTTCTAAAGCAGAATGGAAGGGAAGGCTTTTCAGGTCAAGCTTCCCTGTTGAATCATTGTCCGAGAAAGCAAGCGGGGACCTTGGCATATCCGTGAAATCAAGCTGTTTGACTGTCAGGTACCGATGAAGTACATTCCTGTAGTTCTCGCACATTGAACGGCATTGTCTTCCACCTATGGCGAAAGCTAGCCTCTCCTTTCCTTGGTTGCCTCTCACGTATCAATCGGTTTGGCTCATTTCTTGTGAAAGGGAGACAAGGTCACATATGACAAATTATTGACATTTACGGTGAGAGATGGAATGGTCGCCTTAGAGAAATGGGTTCATCAATCTGGCCAAAGACTATATGACTTCGACTCTTGATCGAAATATTCTTCCTCTATGCTGCACGATCGTGGCCTACGACGAGAGACAAGGACTCTATCGCGCATGCTTGATGGTATGATAGTTGCAGAATATGACGTAAAGCATATTTTTTATGCCCGCAAAGAATGATGAACTCGTAAAGGGTGTTTTTAGCTGTCATTGCGAGGAGTCCTTCGGCTATGCTCAGGATAAACTCCACGACGAAGCA
>CAYMFC010000229.1:0-2379 GCA_964389665.1 uncultured Desulfobacteraceae bacterium
ATGATCGGGGGCCTGCTCGCCGGTATTGAGGAAAGCCCGGGGGAAACCGTGCTGTTCCAGGGGAGAACCTACAAGGTGTACCGGGGGATGGGTTCCATCGATGCGATGAGAGAGGGAAGCAGGGACCGTTATTTCCAGGATGAAATGGGAGATGAGGCCAAACTGGTTCCCGAGGGTATCGTGGGACGGGTTCCCTACCGTGGTCCCCTGGCTGACACCATCTACCAACTTATCGGAGGTCTTAAGTCCGGCATGGGCTATGTGGGCGCTCGAGACATAAAGGAGCTCCAGGCAAAGGCTAAATTCATCAAGATAACTGCCGCAGGTCTCAGGGAGGGTCACGTGCATGACGTGATTATCACCACAGAGGCGCCGAACTATCAACTCGAGTAGGGAAAACGGAACACGGTGAGCCAAACGCAACCAGTTGAACCAACACAGCCAGCGCACAAAGACCACCCCTACCGACGGCGGGTTCAATCAGGCAACCTTGTCTCATTCAGGGTCCTGATCAAGGAAACGGACCTGATGGTCAGCGCCTCACGGGATCTCAGCGTGCAGACCAGGGACATGGTCCACAACCTTCGCAGCCAACTGGAGAGCTACATACGCTCAAAACCGGACTTCTCAACCACCCTGCTGCCCTACCCTGATGATCCCTTTGCCCCGGAGATCGTCAAGGAGATGATCTCCGCTACCCGTATGTTCGATGTCGGCCCCATGGCCGCGGTAGCGGGAACCATCGCCGATTTCGTCGGCAGCGGCCTGCTTGATTATAGCGAGGAGGTTATCGTTGAAAACGGCGGCGACATCTTCCTCAAGACGGCTAAGCCAGCGACCGTGTCGGTCTATGCAGGAAACTCCCCCCTCAGCAACGCGCTCGGCCTGATCATGGATCCCTCGCAGATGCCAGTGGGCATCTGCACCTCCTCTGCAACAGTAGGGCACTCCCTAAGCCTCGGTGTGGCCGATGCAGTCTGTGTGGTGGCACGATCGGCGTCTCTGGCCGACGCCGCAGCCACAGCCCTCGGAAACAGGATAAGAAGCAAGCACGAGCTGAAAGGGGAAATCGAGGTATTCAGGGAATTCGAAGCGATCAAGGGGGGAATCGTTATCACCGGAAAGACCTTGGCCACATGGGGGGAGATCGAGCTGACCAAAATCGGCAGAAGAACCTGATGAATCGCTCAACGGGCTACCAACAAAGGATGGAAAAAGGGCGGGAAAGATGAGGAATATCGTTAATTTTCTCTTTGAAGTGGGCATCTTAAAGAAAACCCCGAGATCTGGGTACCAGTTTCTTGGCACCGGCGGCGAATCGGTGGCCGATCATAGCTTCAGGGTTGCGGTCATCGCATACCTGCTTGCAAAGAGAGAGCCTGAGGCAGATGTGCAAAAGGCCGTCCTCATGAGCCTCTTCCACGACTTCCCCGAGGCCAGGACCGGGGATCAAAATTACGTAAACAAGAGGTATGTGACGGTGAACGAGGAGAAGGCGGTGAATGATCTCGCCCATAAGATCTCCTCCGGCGGAGAGATTTCAGCCTTGATACATGAGTTCAACTCCCGTCAGAGCCTGGAGGCACGCTTGGTGCATGATGCCGATCAGCTCGATTTCATCCTTGAGCTGAAACGGCAGCAGGACCTGGGAAACAGATCAGCCGCGGAATGGCTCACCTATTCGGTGAAGCGGCTCAGCAGCGATTTCGCCAAAAGTCTCGCGGATGAGATCCTCAAAACCGACAGCAGTGAGTGGTGGTTTACCAAGGAAGAGGAGCTATGGGTTAATGGCTGAGAGGAAATCCCGTGATATGCCGGGTTCCTGCCCGGGTATCACGCGAAAAAGAATCATCCTGATGGCGCTCCTTGCATCTGCACTCATCCATGCGGGCATTCTCATGGGATCTCCGAATATCTTTATGGCTGGGGGCTTCGGGACTAAGCTCAGGGCCTTCAAGGTTGATCTTATCCGTCCGCCCATGGAGGAGATTCAGGAACAGAGCGAAGAGACTCGGCCCCCGATCAGCGAGGCTCCCATAGAGAGCGCTCAGGAGAACGATGAGGCCACCATCTCGCTCGACACCACAGACGCCCTGTACCATCCCTACGCAACGATCATCAAGGAGAGGATACAGCGGCATTGGGCCTATCCCGTAGCTGCCCGGGAGAGATACGTGCAGGGAGATCTTTTGATAATCTTCAGGCTCGAGAGAAACGGTCACCTGGTGAACTCCCGCATAGCCCGCTCTTCCGGATACCAGATCCTCGATAGCTCCTCTGTCAAGGCCATAGAGCTGGCAAGCCCCTTTCCACCATTCCCTGAAACCATTCCCGTACAATTCTTAAATATCAACGCTTCTTTTACCTACCAGCTCAAAT
>CAYMFC010000230.1:0-2374 GCA_964389665.1 uncultured Desulfobacteraceae bacterium
GGGCCTTGACAGAGGATACAGACGATCTCCCGCTCATCCCTCAGCACGATCTCCCCCTGTCCGGCTATCATATCCCGGCGGCCTAATCCGATGCAGTGTTCTCCCGCATCTGCCAGATCCAGGGTTAACCCCCCATCAAAACGATCATAATCGGTAACGGCAACCAGGATGCCAGCACACATCTCAGCCATAAAGTGGGCATCCACCATGAGGTCGTATCTCGGAAACCCGCTGTGTACCGTTCTCTTGAGGTGCTGCGGAAGCGGGCACGGATGGCCGAAACTCTCGAAAAACCGATTATAGATCTCGATTCGCCCGGTTATCTCAGCCAGGGTCTCCCTCTTCCTCATCCTCCTGAGCAGCCTCCTCTTGTGCTGATCAAAGCCCGGGGGATTATGAAGATTTCGGCAATGGGAGATGAGAGCAAGCCCAAAGGCAACCTCGGGGTACCGGGCCGTGTACTTGGATGACTTTGAGAATGTGATTGCCGGTGTCATGCTTTCATAAAAGCTTGTACTAAGCTTCTTTCTTCTGCGATAATGGTATTCTAAAGAAACCTGATAAAAAAACCAGGCAGCGGTCATCGCCATGCAAGCTGATTATACACATACTTTATGGAGAGGGGAATTTTTTTGCTGACCTCACGCGGCTTTTTATCCCTTCTCACAGAGGTTACACGCCGTTTCAGTTCATAATACAGCACAATGGATACGGACATGAGGAACAATGATCTCTTGGATGATATGAGGAGGCGATATCCGGATAAGTTCAGAACCGAGGAGGAGATCTTCAGCAATATTCATCGCGGCGACAGGATCTTTATCGCGACCGGCTGCGCTGAGCCGCAGTATCTGGTCCGTTCCCTGATAGCCTATGTGGAATCCAACCCGAAGGCATTCTTCGATGCCGAGGTCATTCACATCTGGACCTTGGGGGTAGCCCCTTACACAGAAGAGCAATTCAAGCGTAATTTCCGGCATAACTCCTTTTTTATATCCCACAACACCAGGCAGGCAGTCAACCTGGGAGCTGCTGATTATACCCCTATCTCTCTATCGGATATTCCGGATCTGTTTTACCGCGGTCTCGTTCCCCTGGATGTGGCCCTTATACAGACAACGCCGCCCGACAGCCACGGCTACATGAACCTGGGGGTGAGTGTGGATATCGTGAAAGCGGCCGCCGAGGCATCCCGCCTCGTGATCGCACAGGTCAACTCAAATATGCCAAAGGTACCAGGAGACGGGTTTATCCACATAGAGAGAGTGAACTATCTCATCCCCTATGAAGAGCCCATCCTGGAGTACGATGTCGGGGCCGAACCCGAGGTTGCGGAGAGGATCGGCACGTATCTCTCACAACTTATCCAGGACGGCGATACCATCCAGGTCGGATTTGGAGATATCCTAGGCACTGTTCTGCCCTCCCTTGGTGAGAAGAAGAATCTGGGCATTCACACGGAGTTCTTATCCCACGGCATCATTGAATTGATGAAAAAGGGCGTGGTCAATAATTCCAAAAAAACCCTTAACCGCGGGAAAACAGTGGCAACCTTTTGTATGGGTACCAAGGAGACCTATGAGTATATCCACGATAACCCATCGATAGAGCTCAAGACCGTTGACTATACCAACAATCCCCTGGTGATCGCTCGGGAGCATCACATGACAGCCATCAATACTGCACTGGCTATCGAGCTCACCGGGCAAACCACTTCCGATTCACTTGGAACGCAATTCTACAGCGGCGTGGGAGGGCAGGCCAATTTCATGAGAGGAGCGGCAATGGCTCCCTATGGCAAAACGATACTGATCCTGCCCTCAACGGCACAGCAGGGCAAGTTCTCGCGAATTGTACCCTATCTCCCTGAGGGATCCGGCGCCACCCTCAACAGGTGTGATGTGCAATACGTGGCAACAGAATACGGGGTAGTATACCTCCACGGGAAGAATATCAGGGAACGGGCCATGGCACTGATCTCGATTGCCCATCCGAAATTCCGGCCATGGCTCATCGAGGAAGCCAAGAAACGAAACCTTATCTATAAAGACCAGGCCTTTATTCCCGGAAAACGAGGGGAATATCCGGAGCAGCTTGAAATCTACAGGACAACCAGCAAGGGATTGGAGGCCCTGCTGAGGCCCGTAAAGATCAGTGATGAAGACCTGATCAAGGACTTCTTCTACGCTCTCTCGGATCAAAGCCTCTACCGAAGGTTTCTGTCACAGCGCAAGGATATGCCCCATGAACGACTCCAAGAGTTCGTGGTAATCGATTATTCAAAAGAGATGGTTATTCTCGCGGTACTTCCGAAAGATGAACAAGAGCTCATCGTGGGCATTGGCCAGTACAGCATCCTCGAGCCCAGCAACAC
>CAYMFC010000231.1:0-2366 GCA_964389665.1 uncultured Desulfobacteraceae bacterium
AGCCGAATCCGGAATGCACTACGGTGCCGTATCTTCTGAGGTCCAGGTACCACCAGTACTCATCGGGATCCAGGTTCATCTCCTTGATCCGGCTCAGCAGCACCTCGTAGTCATCCTCACGCTGGCTGCCCCCGATGATCTCTCCGATCCTCGGCAGGAGCACATCCATGGCCTTTACTGTTCTGCCATCCGAGTTCACCTTCATATAGAAGGGCTTGATCTCCTTCGGGTAATCGATGACCACCACCGGCTTGTGGAATACCTCCTCGCACAGGTACCGCTCATGCTCGGACTGTATATCCGTGCCCCACGCAAGGGGGAACTCAAATTCCTTCTCAGCCTTGGAGAGGATCCCGATTGCCTCCGTATAGGTGAGGTGCTCGAAGCTGCTGTTGAGCGTATCATGGAGGCTTGCGAGGAGGTCTGTTTTCACAAAACGGTTGAAGAAATCAAAATCGTCCTCGCAGTGTTCCAGGATATAGGCAAGGGTGTCCTTGATGAGATCCTCAGCGAGGGCCATATTTTCCTCGAGATCACAGAAAGCCATCTCAGGCTCCACCATCCAGAACTCCGCAAGGTGCCGGTAGGTATTGGAGTTTTCCGCCCTGAACGTGGGAGCGAAGGTGTAGACCTTGCCCATGGCGAGGGCGTAGATCTCTGCCTCCAGTTGCCCGCTCACGGTGAGGCCGGCCGGCTTGCCGAAGAAATCCTCGCTGAAGTCAACCTTGCCATCCTCGAGGGCAAGACGCTCAAGGTCAAGGGTGGTCACCTGAAACATCTGGCCCGCGCCCTCACAATTGCTGCCGGTGATGATCGGGGTGTGAACATAGAAAAAGCCCCTTTCCTGAAAGAAGCGGTGGATGGCATAGCTCATGGCATTTCGTATTCGAGCCACTGCCCCAAAGGTATTGGTTCTCGGGCGCAGATGGGCAATGGTCCTGAGGTATTCGAATGAATGCCTCTTCTTTTGAAGGGGATATCCTTCGGGATCGGCCCAGCCCGTTACCCGTATCTCCTTGGCCCGGATCTCCACCTTTTGTCCCCTGCCCGGGGACGCAAGGAGTGTTCCTTTGACCATGACCGAGCAGCCGGCGGTGAGCCTCACGATCTCCTGATCGTAGTTAGGCGCCTGATTGTCGGCTATCACCTGGATGTTTTTGATCGTAGAGCCGTCATTGACCTCGAGAAAGGAAAATCCTCCCTTTGAGTCCCTCTTGGTCTTGACCCACCCCATAACCGTGACCTCTGATCCGAGATCAGATGATGGTATGAGATCCGCGATGATGTGTCTTTTTTCCATGGCGTTAGGCGGATGTTTTTTCGAATTCCTCCATAAAGGCAGCAAGGCTTTTCACGCTGTTGAGGGTGACGGCGTTATAGATGGAAGCCCGGCAGCCCCCGATGGAGCGGTGACCTTTCAGGCCGATAAATCCCTGTTTCTGGGCCTCGGCGAGAAACCGCTGCTCCGATTCCGAATCGGGCAGGCGAAAGGCAACATTCATCAAGGAACGGCTGTTGGCCTCTGCTATGCCGCGGTAGATCTCGCTTTTATCAATGACTTCGTAGATCATAGAGGCCTTTTGTCTGTTGATCTTCTCTACCTGTTCCAATCCTCCAACTGTTTCCTCCAGCCATGCGAGCACGAGATTGATTGCGTATATGGTAAAGGTAGGAGGCGTATTAAAGAGCGAGTTGTGTTCATGAAAGGTGGTGTACTTGAGCAGCGTGGGAAGGGTATCGGGAACCCTTTCGAGCATATCGTCCCTGATGATCACCATGGCGATCCCTGAGGGGCCGATGTTCTTTTGGGCGCCCGCGTAGATCAGCCCGAATGGTGTTACATCGATGGGATGACTCATGAAATCGGAGGACATGTCCGACACCAAAGGCACGACTTTTCCATCGGGATATCGGTGCCATTGGGTGCCCATGATGGTGTTGTTGGAGGTAAAATGCAGATACGACGCATTGTCATCCACCGTATAGTCAATGGGCACATAGGAGAAGCCTCTGTCCTCTGAGGTGGCGATAACCCTTACATCCTTACCCTGAATCCGAGCCTCTTTAATGGCCTTTGTTGACCAGACGCCGGTATTAATATAGTCAACAGGTTGGCCCTGAAGGGCGAGATTCATGGGGAGCATGCAGAACTGCTGGCTTGCACCTCCCTGAACGAAGAGGACATGATGGCTGTTACCGAAGCCCAGCAGCCGCTTCACCCTTGTGATGGTATCAACTAAGAGATCATCGAACAGGGCTGAACGATGGCTTATCTCGGTGATGGACATGCCTGACCCGCGGAAGCTGAGGAAGTTCTCCCGAATCTCCTCTAATACCGGCTGCGGCAATTTTGCAGGCCCTGCGTA
>CAYMFC010000232.1:0-2361 GCA_964389665.1 uncultured Desulfobacteraceae bacterium
AGCCGTTTGCCTATGGCTACCTCCTGTGTTCCGATTCATGCCTGATGCGGATGATGAGTTCTTCCGGCGACATCGGCGCAAGATTGATTCCATCCCTTAGCCGAACAGTTACCGCATGACCGTCAACCTCCTTATCGCCGATAACCAGCATATAGGGTATCTTCCTCGTTTGTGCCTCTCTCACCTTGAAGCCTAGTTTTTCATTCCGAAAGTCACACTCCGTCCTGACCTCTGCATTGGAGAGGCCCTCGTAAAGCTCCTTCCCATAAGGGATATGCCGATCGGTGATGGTGAGAATGATTGCCTGCACCGGCGCCAGCCAGACAGGAAAGGCCCCTGCATAGTGTTCGATGAGGATTCCGAAGAAGCGCTCCAGAGAACCGAGGATGGCCCGATGAACCATGTAGGGCCGGTGTTCGAGTCCATCACTGCCCATAAAGGTCATATCAAAGCGCTCGGGCTCGTTAAAGTCGAACTGGATGGTGGTGCACTGCCAGGCGCGGCCCAAGGCATCCTTGATCTTGACGTCAATCTTTGGGCCATAGAATACCGCCTCACCTTCTTCTCGCTCATAAGACAGCTCCCTGCGCTCTAAGGCCTTCACCAGAGATCCCTCGGCCATCTCCCATATGTCATCGCCGCCGATGTACTTCTCCTTCCGCTTCGGATCACGGACGGAGAGCATTATCTCATAGTCATGGAAGCCGAAGGAGCGAAGGAGATGCAGGGTCAGATCCAGGCAGCCCAGGATCTCATCCTCAATCTGGTCGGGACGACAGAAAATGTGGGCGTCATCCTGGGTGAACCCTCGAACCCGCAGAAGGCCGTGCATAACCCCTGAGCGCTCGTAGCGGTAAACCGTGCCCAACTCCGCCCAGCGGAGGGGCAATTCGCGGTAGCTTCTGATCCGGCTGCGGTATATCATGATGTGGAACGGGCAGTTCATCGGCTTGATAAAATACTTCTGGCCTTCGATATCAATGGGCGAGTACATGTTCTCCTGGTAAAAGCCCAGGTGTCCGCTGGTCTGCCAGAGCTCCGCCTTACCGATATGAGGCGAGTACACTAGTTCATAGCCCGCCTTGTAATGCTCCTTGCGCCAAAAATCCTCGATGATAGTCCGTATCATCCCCCCCTTTGGGTGCCACAGGATCAGGCCCGATCCAATGTCCTCCTGGATGCTGAACAGATCCAGTTCTCGGCCCAGCCTGCGGTGATCTCTCTTTTTTGCCTCTTCGAGGTTTTTGAGGTGGGTATCAAGGGATTCCTTGTCGGCAAAGGCAACGCCATAGATCCTGCTCAGCATTCGATTTCGCTCATCTCCCCTCCAATACGCCCCTGCAACATTGGTGAGATGGAATGCCGCTATCTTACCCGTTGAAGGTACGTGAGGCCCTCTGCACAGATCGGTGAAATTCCCCTGTTTGTAAAGGCTCACCGTTTCATCGGTGAGCTCTTCAAGCAGCTCAACCTTATAAGGCTCTCCTTGAGATCTGAAGAGCTCGATTGCCTCCTGCCTCGAGATCTCGCTTCTGACAAAGGGAAGGTCCTTGTCTATGAGTTCTGCCATCTTCGACTCGATCTCAGGGAGATCCTTGTCATCGAACGGCCTCTCATAGTCGAAGTCATAATAAAAGCCGTCCTTGATGGCCGGGCCTATGGTCACCTTTACGCCGGGAAAGAGCTCCCTCACTGCCTCCGCCATCACATGAGAAGCGCTATGCCTGAGTATTTGGATGCCCTCGGGGGAGTCCACAGATACCGGCTCCAGTTCAGCAGGGGAGCTGATTGCCACCGAGAGATCCTTGATCTCGCCGTTCACCTTTACGGCTACAAGACGATCCGCATTGTCTATTCCTAAAGCCTTCAAGGCATCCGCGCCGTTGAGGCCCTGGCAAGGAACCTCTATAGGAGGCGACCCTTTGAGTTGTATTGTTACCTTTTCGATCATCGCAGCATACCCACTTGAAAATAAGGCACCTAAGGAGGATACGACTTAGATGCCTTATTGGTCTAAGCACATTAGATTAACTCATATATCACTTTCAACTATCATGTTGCAAGTCTTTATTTTCAGGGCATTCCAGGGGGTATTTCGCCTGCGATACTCCTGAATCCCTCAATGCAAAAGCATGGCATATGCCCTGAAGATCTGGATGGGTCGAGCAGGAGCCAAAAAACGAAAGATTGTTTATCGCTTTTCGTACCTCTCCATGCCCTGCTGATAGAGGTCGTTTCCCCTGGTATCATTGATGACCATCACCGGAAAATCCTCCACCTCCAATCTCCTGATCGCCTCAGGTCCTAGATCGGGGTATGCGATAATATCAGCCTTCTTGATCCTTTTGGCCAACAGTGCGC
>CAYMFC010000233.1:0-2350 GCA_964389665.1 uncultured Desulfobacteraceae bacterium
TTGGTATTAGACGGATAGTTCCAAATCTGGGTATCTCAGAAGGGAGTGGAAAATGCGAGCAGCAATAGTTGTCATCATATTGATTGTAGTCTCCAACAGTATTCCAGCAGTCTATGGGGAGGAAAAGAAATGGAAGGATGAGGCCGAGCTCTTCCTCGTCGATACCGGTGGAAATACCGAGGTGATGAGCCTCTCAGCGAATAATACCCTTCAATATACCTTTGACGAAAACCTCAAGGGTACCTGGGAGCTCAGCGCCCTTTATGGGGAGAGCGACGGCGTGAGGAATGCGGAGAGTTACACAAGTGAAGCTCGTCTTGACTATCTCTTCACGGATCAGCTATATGCTGCGGGCATCGCCGGGTGGCTTAAGGATGAGTTTGCAGGTATTGAGGCCAAGTATTATACAGGACCTGCCTTAGGGTACCGGTTATTCACCGGGCCGAGGCATTTCGTGCTCGGTGAGGTAGGCCCCAATTACGTCACGGAAAAATACATCGACAACACCGATGAAGAGTTCATTGACGTGTCTTTGGTAAGTATGAATACGCCTTCAGCAAGAAAAACAAATTCTCCCAGTCCCTTGAGTTCCTCTACAATTCTGATGATAGCGACGCTTACAAGGTGAACTCCGAGACGGCGCTGATATCAGCCTTGAGCGACTATCTCTCCCTTAAAGCAAGCTATGATATAAAATATGCTAATAAACCAACTCCTCAAACACTCGATGATACCGATACCGTTCTCTCCCTTGCGCTCGTTGTTAATTTCTGAATGAATTTTGGTTAATTTCCCTGTCTCACCGGAAGGTAAGGGGATGTTGAAATATCAGGGACATGGTAGACTGACACCTCGAGAAGGAAGCAGAGGTCACCATATCTGTCATCCCCTGCCACCAATCAGAATCCAGGTCATATGATCTCATACAGGTGGACGCATCACCATACAGGAAAGCAGGGACTGAAGTGTGCGTGCGCCTATCAGAACTCGCGAAGCGATTCATGGATTCCCTTGTGCACCTCGTACCAATAGGCGAACGCAGCCTCCTTTTTATCCCGCTCAAAATGCGCTATCCACTTCAAGAGCTCAGGGTCGGCATCGCCCTCCACCACCTGTCTGCGTTTCATGAACGTATATACGTAATCGGAGCTCCTCTCCGACTCCCAAAATACCGATGCGTTTCTGCTGTTTATGCGGCTTGCGGTCATGGAGATATTCTGCAAAAACGTCTCCTTTAATCCATAGAGCGAATCCATGATTTCAGGAACCATCTCCTCTGCCCAATTGCGATGGAAACGGCAGATACCCATGTTGTCCAGGATCAATTCTTTCTTGAAACGCTCGGCATTCTTCATTCCTAGCTCGCGAGGCGGGAGAAAATCCTCCCCATAATACATATAGTACTTGCCCATAATGGGCATAGGCGTTAGCACCCCGGGAGTCCAGTACTGGTTCGGCACCATCCATCCCCTGCGCCCGAATGCGGTGTAGACCAGCAGATCGAGGATTTCCTTGCCCTTTTCACGGGCGAGATGCCGGGCCAACCTCCGTGCACCGGCTTCAAGGTCGAGAAGGCCGCGTCTCTCAACGATCGAATCCAAAAGCTGGGCGCCTATTGCTGCGTTGTGCATCGAGTCGGTCTCAATGCTGAAATCATCAGGTGTAAAAATCGGATTCCCTTGAACCCCCAGTTCCTCCGTCGTAAGGAGATTGTTCGAGAGACACTCCATCAACCAGGAGAGCACTCCCCCAACGGAGATGGCGTCAAATCCATACCTATCAGCGTGGTGCGTGAGCTTCTCAGCGGCACGCTGGTCAAAGATGCCGCACAGGGGCCCCATTGCCTGGTAGGGTTCATAGTCCTTTTTAAACCCATTATGCATCTTCTTGCAGACTGCAACACAGGGCTCACCACAGGTGCGCTGCTGTTTGGCCTGAATCGTCTCCTCATTGAACTGTTTGAGGTAGTGATTAAGGATGAAGTTCTCGTGGATCGACACACGCTCTTCTTCATCCATGTAGATAGTGCGGTAATTGAAGGCAATGATCCGGCCTCGCAGGGTCGAGTAGTTCATTCCGAAGGTGCCGCCCGTACCGAACTTGGGATCAAAGCGATATTTAGTGGTGGCCTCAAAGTCCTTGGCCGCGAGCTTCTTGTCGTACTTATCCTGAAACCACCTGTCAGCTACGGTTCGATTGCGGAAGTCTTCATCGATGAAGGTACCGCCATAGATAATGGCGGCGATACCATGCTCTCTCAGGAGCTTGCTCCCCAGACCTCCTCTTCCGGCCCACGTATCCACAAAAGTGAGCTTTCCATTGGTGATCGGCACAGAGCATATCGCGCCAA
>CAYMFC010000234.1:0-2348 GCA_964389665.1 uncultured Desulfobacteraceae bacterium
AGATGATCTTGATTATCGATTTCGGCTCCCAGTACAATCAGCTCATCGCCAGGAGGGTGAGGGAGCAGCATGTATACTGTCAGATAGAGCCCCCGGACATCGAGCTATCCCGGATTCGATCGCTTTCCCCCCAGGGCGTCATCCTCTCGGGGGGACCGGCGAGCATCTACCAAAAGGGAAGCCCAAAAATCGATCCTCAGATCTTTAACCTCCAGATCCCCATCCTCGGCATCTGCTACGGCATGCAGTATATGATCGATAGCTTGGGCGGCAAGGTGGAGCCCTCTACCAAGAGGGAATACGGCCTCGCTACGCTGAGTATCCTCGAACACTCGGCCATCTTTTCCGGGGTTCCTGCTGAAACCCCCTGCTGGATGAGCCATGGTGATGTTACCGCAAAGCTGCCGGAGGGATTCGCCGTATCAGCCTCCACGGAAAATACAAGCATCGCCGCAGCTGAAAATCCCAAAAGGAGGCTCTACGCGCTCCAATTCCACCCTGAAGTGGCCCATACGCCGGAGGGCAAGAGGATGCTCCGCAACTTCCTGTTTCGCATATGCGGCTGCGCCAGGAACTGGACCATGAAATCCTTTATCGGAAGGGCAGTGGATGAGATCAGGGAAGAGGCCGGGGGAAACGGGGTAATCCTGGGGCTCAGCGGAGGCGTGGATTCCTCGGTAACAGCCGCTCTGCTGAACAAGGCCATCGGCAGACAGCTCACCTGCATCTTCGTTGACAACGGCCTCCTGAGAAAGGGGGAGAGGGAGCGGGTCAAGGGCTTATTCAAGGATTACCTGAAGCTGAACATGAGGATCGTCAATGCCGGAGGGAGGTTTCTCGAGCTTCTTCAAGGGGTGATTGATCCCGAGAGGAAGAGAAAGGTTATAGGCAAGGCCTTTATCAAGGTCTTTGAAGAGGAGGCCCGAAGGCTTAAGGGCGTGGAGTATCTGGCACAGGGTACCCTCTATCCGGATCTGATCGAGTCCAGGTCTGCCTTTGGCGGCCCATCAGCGGTCATAAAGTCCCACCACAATGTGGGCGGGCTCCCCAAGAAGATGAACCTCAAGCTCATCGAGCCCTTAAAACACCTGTTTAAGGACGAAGTAAGGCTGCTGGGCAAGGAGCTCGGGCTTCCGGATGATATGGTATATCGCCATCCCTTCCCTGGGCCGGGGCTTGCAGTAAGGATTGTCGGCGAGGTAACCCCAAAACGGCTCTCCATGGTGAGAGAGGCGGATAGCATCCTGATCGAGGAGATAAAAAGAGGCGGTTATTACGGGAAATTGTGGCAATCCTTTGCAATCCTGCTGCCACTCAAAACAGTAGGCATTATGGGGGATAAGAGGACCTACGAACATATCGTGGTCATCAGGGCCGTCACCAGCCTTGATGCAATGACCGCTGACTGGGCCAGGATCTCCCACCCCCTGCTGGCCAGGATCTCAAACCGTATTATCAACGAAGTACGGGGTGTGAACAGGGTCGTTTACGATATCAGCTCAAAACCGCCCAGCACCATCGAATGGGAATAGATACGAGCCGTGATAGCAATCATTGATTACCATGCGGGAAACCTCGCCAGCGTGGCGAGGGCCCTGGGATATCTCGGATTTCAATGCCGGGTTACGCGGGAGGCAAAGGAGATCGTACAGGCCGATAGGGTTATTCTGCCAGGTGTAGGCTCCGCAGGCCAGGCCATGCTCGATCTAAAGCAAAGGGGAATAGATACGGCCTTGCATGAGGTCTATGAATCCGGCAAGCCGGTCTTGGGTATCTGCTTAGGCAGCCAGATCATTTTGCAGCAGAGCGAGGAAAATAATACCCTCTGTCTCGGGTTGCTCTATGGAAAGGTAAAGCATTTCCCCGTCCCACTGCTCACAGATCATGGCGATACCCTCAAGGTTCCCCACATGGGCTGGAACAGGGTACGCTTGATAAAAGGCCATCCGGTTTTCAGGGATATCACACCGGAGCATGAGTTCTACTTCGTCCACAGCTACGTTCCGGTGCCCGACTCAGAGGATTCGATCATCGGGATCACCGAGTATGGTATCTCCTTTGCAAGCGTAGTTGGCCAGAGGAACCTTGTCGCGGTTCAGTTTCATCCGGAGAAGAGCGGGCCTATCGGCTTAACCGTTCTTAAAAACTTTTGTGAATGGGATATATAGGCAGGACGTAGGGAAGAGGCTTTTGATAGAAAATCGATGTATGGTTTCTCCACCTTATGTCTCTTTTGCCTCGAAAGGCTTTTCATTCCATAATGTGGAAAAATTGCCACAGAGAATGAGAAAAGAGGTAATACGTTAGCGCTTTGAAATTCGGTGTATGGGCATGGAGATGTCTTTTTT
>CAYMFC010000235.1:0-2347 GCA_964389665.1 uncultured Desulfobacteraceae bacterium
GTCTGGTTATCGAGTATCACCAGGATGAATCGCGCTCCATTGTATACGGCGTTCAGCAAGCCTGCGGTTCCCGAGTGAAAGAAGGTTGAATCGCCGATGGTGGCAACAATAGGCTGAGCAATCTTATCCTGCGCAAATGCATGGTAAAAGCCTGATGCCATCGTGATTGCCGCTCCCATATCCAGGCAGGTATCCACCGCACCCAGGTTAAGGCCCAGGGTGTAGCAGCCGATATCCGAGGCAAATATCGCCTTTGGCTTGGCCTTCCGTATCGCGAAAAACGCTGCCCTGTGAGGGCATCCCGGACACAGTGTCGGCCTTCTGACCGGTAGCTCAAGGCTCGCTACCAGCTCTGCTGCCTCGCGATCTTCAGGCTGGCACAATTTCTCCAGGCCGAGTTCCTCAAGGGTATGGCTCACTATGTCATAGAGCAGGGAGGGAACGAGTTCGCCTTCGGAAGGCACGTGACCGGAGAGGCGCCCGAGAACCTTGTCCTTGTTTTGGAGGAAGTATTCGATTACCGTGTCAGTTTCCTCCAGGACGAGCACCCGATCGCAGGCAGCGGTAAACTCGGCGGCTAATTTTTCCGGAAAGGGAAACGGAGTGCCGATCTTTAGCACAGGGATATCCGTACGGTGTTCCTCCCACAGGATATCTCGAATCACGGAATAGGGAACACCCCCAGCTATGATGCCGAGGGGGTATGTTCTCCCGGATTGAAGGGTATGGAAATTGTAACGAGAGAGGGTTTCGAATCTCTCGGCAATCTTCTTCAGTTTTTTGTTCAGCTCCCTATGAAGGGCAAGCCGGAAAAGGGGTGTGGCTGCCCAACGTTGGGGATTTCTCTCAAAGGAGGCCTTTTGATCAGCTCTAGGAAAGGGGTTGAGTGTAATGCTCTGTCGTGCGTGACAGACCCGAATGGCAGGCCTCAGAACAACGGGAACCATGAATTCCTCCGAGATATCCATGGCGAGCGAGACCATCTCCCTTGCCTCCTGGGGGTTGGAGGGATCCAGAACAGGGACCTTGGCCAGCCTTGCCATAAATCGGCTGTCCTGTTCTGTCTGTGAGGAATGGGGGCCCGGATCATCGGCTGAGATGATCACAAACCCTCCTCTTGTTCCCATATAGGCAGAACTCATCAGGGAATCGGCAGCCACGTTGAGCCCCACCTGCTTCATGCAACACGCTGCTCGCTTTCCCGTGATGGAGGCCGCAAATGCCGTATCCAGGGCAACCTTTTCATTGGTAGACCACTCCACATAGGTGTCGAGATCTTCCGATTTTACGAAACGGATTACTTCAGGCAGGATCTCCGAGCTCGGAGTGCCCGGATAGGAGGTAACCACTTGACAGCCCGCCTCTACGAGGCCTAGTGCGATTGCACCATTTCCAAGGAGGATCTCTTGTTTACTCATGCTGCCTAGTAGCTTTTTTTACCTTCTCAACCAGATTGACCAGGCTCTCGATCTTGGGCTTCGGTGGAGTGAATATCTGCTCTAGTTCTTCATCTGTATAGTGATCTTCAAGGAACGTCTGTATCTCCATATGCCCTTTCCAACAGCCGACTATCCACCTGCAGGGAAGCATGTTGTTCTCGGTACGGCAGAACAGAAAGTTCACCTCGCCGCCTATCCTGGGGCATCGAATCGTGTTGTCGTCGTATTGTTCGATCAACCTATTTCCCTTTGTATGGTAAAGCAAACGACATCGCGAGCATGAAGCGATGAAGTCTGCTACCATTTTTTATCGACAGGATTTACAGGATTGACTGGATTTGTTTTTTCCCTTTCAGGAAGTGAGAACAGCCGATTCCTTTAAAGTAGATAGCGCTTTTTGCCTTTCTTCTGGAAAGGCAAAAAATAATCTCTTAGCTCCTGTAACTCCTTTCTAATACTCAATAAATATATGCCTTTAAGTTTAGGCAGCAACCTCAATCCGGTATCTTGGGAAGTTCAGCCTGCGCCTTCTTTACCTCATCTTCAGGATACGCATAGTCTACGAGTTGACCGGAAAGGAATCGATCATAGGCAGCTAGATCAAAGTGCCCATGCCCACTGTGGGCTATCAGGATTGTTTTTGCCTCACCGGATTCTTTACACTTGAGTGCCTCATCCATGGCTACCATCAGGTTGTGGCATGGCTCCGGACCGCTGATAATGCCCTCGGTGCGGGCAAACTTCACGCCGGCTTCGAAGGTAGCAATCTGAGGCACGGCTACCGCTTCAACAAAGCCTAGTTCATAGAGGTGGCATATGATAGGCGCCATGCCATGATAACGAAGCCCTCCGGCATGAACCGGGGGCGGAATAAACCCGTGACCTAAGGTATGCATCTTGAGAAGGGG
>CAYMFC010000236.1:0-2342 GCA_964389665.1 uncultured Desulfobacteraceae bacterium
GAGGATATCTTCAGGGGCTTTGATTTCAGCGACATATTCAAGGAATTTGGCTTTGGACATCTCGGAGGCCGGAGCAGGGGCGGCGGTACGGGTATATTCGAGAATCTTTTCTCAGGAGCAACGGCAGGATCGGGATACAGGGGAAAGCCGGATTCATTCAGCTCGTTCTTCGGTGGATTTGGCGGTGGCGCCAGGGCCGTAAAAGGGCAGGATATCATCTATGAGCTGCCCGTTCATCTGGAGGATATCGCGCAGACGAGCCAGAAGACCATTTCCTACCCTATTGGCGGGAAACAACAACAGGTAAAGGTAAAGATACCGGCCGGCATAGCCGATGGGAAGAAGCTGCGCCTCTCCGGCATGGGTCAACCGGGGCCTGAAGGGGGAACTCCGGGAGGTCTCTACATCAAGGTAAAGGTCTTGGATCACCCGTTGTTCAAGAGGGATGGTGATGACCTGCACCTGACCAGAGAGATCGCATTCTCTGAGGCAGCATTAGGCACGAACATCGAGGTTCCTACTATTGATGGAAAGAGATTAAATCTTAAGATACCGGCCGGATCTCAGAGCGGCTCAAAGATGAGGCTTAAGGGGCACGGCCTACCCAGAATGGGCGGAGGAGGCAGTGGGGATGCCTATGTGAAGATTCAGGTGGCAGTGCCGAGAAAACCAACAAAGAAACAGAGGGAATTCATCGAGAAACTAAAAGAAGTGGATCTGTGATACGAATACGACGAAAAACTGTTCTTAGTTTTCTGTTGCCGCTCGCCTTTTTTCTTTCCCTACTCTCTATCCATCCTGTTGTAGCCGATGAGCCGGTTCCGGCTCCTCGAGGCCTGATCAATGATTTTGCAGACATTATCCCTCCCGCTTATGAGGAACAGATGAACTCGCTCGCCCACGAGGTTCTCGAGAAAGCAGATGCTACCCTAACCGTCGTGACCGTCAAGGACATCGGCGGAGCTGACATCGATGAGTTTACCAACCGGCTCTACGAGATATGGGGGGTAGGCAAAAAGGGAGAGGATAGAGGCGCTATGATTCTCGTAGCCCTCAAGGAGCGAAGGATCAGGATAGAGGTAGGCTATGGGCTTGAAGGCATTATTCCTGATGGGCTGGCCGGTCAGATACGGGATCAGGCGATAGTCCCCTATCTGAAAAAGGATGAATTCGGCCCGGGCCTCTTCAACGGGCTCTCCGCCCTTGCCGGTATTATCGCGAAGGACCGAGGCATAGAACTCGCGGGGAAACCGGCAGTACCGCAAGAAATCACCTCGAAGCGGAGCCGGACAGCGTATGGTATGTTCCCGTTCCTGTTCTTACTATTCATATTTTTCTTGCTCTTTCGATCAGGGCGCTTGGGAATAGGGAGTTTTCTCCTCCTCATGTTGTTAGGCGGAGGCCGAGGGGGTGTTCGGGGCGGGGGCAGCACGGGAGGATTCAGTGGAGGGTTCGGGGGATTCGGAGGCGGTTTCGGGGGATTCGGAGGCGGGATGAGCGGCGGCGGCGGCGCCAGCGGGAGCTTTTAAGCTAATGAGGTAAAGGGATATGGCTAAGATACCTATGAGGCCCGAGGAGGTATTCGATGAATTGAGGTCTGATTATGCGGCCATATTTGGCGATGATTTGATCGCGATTGTGCTCTATGGCAGTGGTGCGAGAGGCGAGTATGTACCTAAGAAATCCGACCTCAATTTCCTGATCATCTTATCCGAGGCCGGCATCGAGCGTCTGGGTGATGCGATAGATGTAGCCGCCAAATGGGAGAAGCGGAGCACCCCGGTTCCGCTCTTCTTGACGAGAGACTATATAGAGTCTTCTCTGGATGCCTTTCCCTTGGAATTTTTCAACATCCAGTCTGCATACCAGGTGATCTATGGGGATGATATGATAGGGGATCTGGAGATTAAAAAGGACAATCTCCGTCTCCAGTGCGAGCGGGAGCTCAAGGGCAAGCTCTTGTTGCTCAGGGAGTCCTTTTTGCAGGCCCACGGTGAAGCGCGACGGTTAACTGAATTGATACGCCGATCGCTCCCTGCATGTATCTCTATCTTCAAGGCCTTGCTCTACCTCAAGGAAGAGAGGATACCGGAAAAAAATGAAGCCCTCATCCAGGGGATAGCGGAGAACTTCGGGCTTGACAGGGCCCTTCTCCGAACTCTATGGCAGATAAAGACAGGCGAGCAAAGGCCGGGGAAGGGGGAAGTAAAGGAGATTGTTCTCGGCTACATCTCTGAGATCAAGGCCCTGTCAAAACAGGTCGATCAGATGGGCTATTGAGGAACTTAGTTCGCTTTGCTGACAATTGTAATAATGGAATGTTGATGAGTTCGTAAAAAGTC
>CAYMFC010000237.1:0-2339 GCA_964389665.1 uncultured Desulfobacteraceae bacterium
GGGAAGAAGCACACCGCTATCAAGGGTTGCAAGAATACGATCAGGACCACCCATGATCCAGGCATGATCCCAAGGGCCAGCGTGAGCAGGCCGGTGACGATGAAAACTCCTCCAAGGGCAGCCTTGGGACCGAGTTTGTCGGTTGCTATTCCGGCTACAAACGTTACGCCGATGGCCAACACCCGGGAAAGTGCCACCAGGTAGTTCGCCATGCTCTGGGTCATGCCTCTCTCTGAAACCAGAAAGAGCGGCAGCATGGCATAGATGCCCAACTGACCGCTAATTCCCAGGCTGAAGAAGGCGATCATGATCCAGCATGAAGGTTCTCGAAAAAAGATTTTCAAAGTAGCCGGCTTAGGAGACTCTCCTCCAAAATCTCCGCCCCTCCCGAGCCGTGCAAAGGCAAAGGCGATAAAAACAGCTACCGATCCGAGCAGTACCAGTATGCCTCTCCAGCTGAACCAGATCAGCAGAGCCTCAGAAACAAGGGGTGCTGAAAAAAAACCGACGTTTGGAGCCAGTTCATGAATGGCAATGGCCTTGCCCCAGTCCTTTGGTCTTACCATGGCAGTGAGTGTGCTAATCCCTGAGGGAAGGTAAAGCCCTGCTGATAATCCCACTACAATGCATCCAACGCGAAAGCCCAATATCGTACGGCTGAAAGATACGCCGATGAGTGACGCACCAAGGAAAATGGATGAAAGAATGATCGTTTTCCGGTGGGTCAACCTGGACGATATGAATCCCGATCCCATGAGCGAGACAAAATAACCGAGGGAGATCAGGAAAAAGAGCGATCCTGCCTCTGCATGACCGATCCCCATATCCCTCTCGATGGTGGGCATCAAGGGGGCAAAGATAATTCTGGAGACGAAATTCAAATAGAAGATCCCTGTCATGAGCAGCAGTGAGCCTACCTGGGATCTCAGAGATGATCCATCTTCGCGCATAGTTCCGTCCATGATCTTTCTATTCTCCGGTAGAAAAGAGTTCGTGTTTAGTATAGGTACGGGTAATACACAAGGACAAAATAGCGCAAACAGAGCTTAGTTGCATCCCTGGTTAACATTGTGCTTTACTGAAGAATAGTTTAAAAGTATGAATTGAATGAACTTCCCATGAGAAGAGAGTTACTGCAGGAAACTAAAACAGAGGTGACAGAGGATGCAGGATGAGCTGAGGTGGGTACGAACACACTGCGCAAGGATGGATCACGGAGGATGCACGCTTCTTGTCGGCGTGAAGGACAATACGATTGTGGGAGTGAAGGGAGACCCCGATGGGTATCTGAACAGGGGCTATCTTTGCCCGAAAGGCCTGGCATCTCCTGACCGACTTACCCATCCTGACAGGCTCAGATACCCCTTAAAGAGGATCGGCGAGAGGAGGGAAGGGAAATGGAAGAGGATCTCATGGCCGGAGGCTATCAAGGAAATAGCGGAGAGGTTTAACGAGATAAAGGAACAATACGGCGCGAGGGCCG
This sequence comes from uncultured Desulfobacteraceae bacterium, assembly GCA_964389665.1. Lineage (GTDB taxonomy): Bacteria > Desulfobacterota > DSM-4660 > Desulfatiglandales > B25-G16 > B25-G16. The sequence goes on from CAYMFC010000237.1 coordinate 1,484, forward strand.
TGGCATTCGGGCAGGGGATGCCGAAGGGCCTGGAACACTTTGTGTTGATCAGGCTTGGTAACGTCTTCGGTACTCCCAATATCATCGGCCTTCAGGATGTATGCCATGCCCCGCGGGAGATAACCGGGGTTCATACCTGCGGGTTCTACCCGGTTGCCGATTTTCACCACAGGAGCAAGCTGGTGATCCTATGGGCGAGCAACATCGCCTCTACAAACGAGGAGGGGGAAATCAATATCCTCCTCTCGGATCAGCTTAAAAAGGGCACTGAGCTCATCGTCATCGATCCGCGAAAGATCGATCTTGCTCAAAAGGCAAGGTATTGGCTCCAATTGAGGCCCGGAACGGATAATGCCCTGGCCCTTTCCTTCTTGAACGTACTGATAGAGGAAGGGCTTTATGACAGGGGATTCGTTGAGAACTGGACTCACGGTTTTGATGCCCTGGCCGATCACGTGAAACGGTATACGCCGGAGTTCGTATCCGAGGTCACTTGGGTGGAGCCCGATCTCATTCGAGAAGCTGCACGTCTTTATGCGACCTCTCATCCTGCCGTCATCCAGTGGGGCAACCCCATCGAGCATACCATCAACACCTTTCACGCCACGAGGGCCCTTATCTGCCTGATGGCTATCAGCGGCAATCTGGATGTGCCCGGCGGAAACATCGAGGCCAATGAACCGGATATCCTTGGGCTGGGAAACTTCGCCAGGGGAGAGCTCCTCCCCTCAAAGAGAAAGGAGATGATCCATGCCTATCGCCATACCATACCCAGGCTCATGACCGTACCTCCGGCATACTTCAAAAAGGCAGTGCTGGAGCATGATCCCTACCCGGTCAAAGGAGCATATATTCA
>CAYMFC010000238.1:0-2325 GCA_964389665.1 uncultured Desulfobacteraceae bacterium
GACATTCATAACTACTAGCAATTTTGATCCAAGTTGGTTTTAGACATCCATGATCTTCGTGTTCGCAAAATACTCGAACTTGTAATCGGTCATTTCCCAAACTTTTTTATGTGGAACAGGCATCAACCTCGCCGATAGCGGCTTATCCAACTTATTGGAGAGCGATGCGATATCCAAGAGCAGCGCATACAGTTTCTCCTCGCTGACATCACCCGGCAGCGGAATGGTATCCAATCCGGTCCCGCAAACCGATGAATAAAGCAGCAAATCAGTGAGATTAAAGGTTCCGTCGATGTTCCTCATGGCCAGGCCATAGTCCTCGAGAACGGGCAGCATCAAACCGCAGTACCCGCATTTCCTGACCTCTAAGTCCCTGATGGTGTCAGTGATTATCTTTGCGATCGCCAGTGTCCCGGCATCCCCAAATCTGCCCAATCCCAACTGCTCAAAGGCAAATGCAACGCTTTCATCCGGATTCACAGAGGGTGCAATTGAAACATCTATTCCCTCGTAGTGCATCCCCTGTTTCTCACTTATCTGGATTGCTATCTCCTCGATCCTCGTAAATTCCTCCATAAGGATCTCCTTGAGAATCCGGCCGGCCATTTCTATATCCCGCGCATGGGAAAATGCCTTGAACACCAGATCGCTGTTCTCTGTTCCGATCGCAAAGGAGTCTGGGCCCTGGTGATAGGCCGCCGGGAAAAAGGCCCCTCCAGGCCCACTGTTGAACAGCCCGGCAAACCTCAGATTGCTGAATCCGTCCGGGCTGATTGTTGATAATCCTTTGATAAGGGCCGCCGTTTGTCTGGCCGCCTCGTAGTCTGTTCTCCTCTTATCGGCTATGGGAACCGTACAGAAAAGCCTTGAGGTATTGCTTATCAAATCATAAACGAGGGGGATGAGCCCGGGGTTCTTGGTGGGACCAACATTGTAATAGTCAATAGCGTATGTGGCGGCGTAAGCTTCCAGCTCCTTCACCAAGGACACGATCTGCGCCTTGGAGGTATAGTATTCCTCCCACGGTTGGGTCGCCATCCGTACCGTTTGCACCACGTGCCCATTCTGCTCGAGTTCCTTCTTTGCGGAGTTCGCAAACCGGGCGATATGACGAACCCTTTCTTCGTCAAGGGGAAGCTCAAGGTGAAAGCCTGCTGTGATGGTTCTGATTTTCATGCTATCGTCTTGACCTCTATACATAGGGCAAATGCAATCATTGTCAAGCAGATTGTTCGTGATACCCTATCTTGCCTATAAGATTATGGCAGTGATGTAACAGGATCATAATCGATCTTGATTATTTGTAACTATTCAGGTAGATAGGCTGTAGGCTGAAGACTGTTAGAAAAAAATGGGAATACGGCGCACTTTGAAGCCATATTTGGTACGAGAAGCTGCTGTTTCTTCAACAAAGTGCATCAATAAGGCTCTTCTGACCCCTTTAAGCCTTTGGTTCGGCTTCGCTCACCATCCTGAGCAAAGTCGAAGGACAGTCTAAACAGCTTCGGGCTGACTGCGTGAGTAGTCACGATTATTTTAAAAAGACCATGTACAAAGGGAATACCTCAAGATCGATCAAGGAAACAAAAATTTTTATTATAACAGAGAGTGCAGATGAGGGTAAACAAGGCTGCGTTCCAAGCAGTTACTCCCCCTTCCCCTTAATCCCCTCCCGTGCGGGCAGGGAAATGGAACTTTTTACCAGGATATCAAGATTACCTGTAGAGAAGGACTCACCAGGCAAAAGGCACCCATGAAACTCACGCCCATCTTCGATCCCAAAGAAAAGGGAAGGGCCATGAAGGTCGCCGCGTTCATGTCAGGCTCGGGAACCAATGTAATCCGTTGTATCGAAAGGCAGCGGGAATTAGAAAAAGATCCCGGGGGTCCCCCTTTTCGGGTGGTCTTTCTATTCAGTGACCGCTCCGACGGGAAATCCGGTGGGGAACAGATTGCCCGATATGCAGGAATACCTTACATCAGCTACGATATTCGGAGATTCCACGAGCTCAAGGGATTGAAGAGAACCACCTCAACCCCTGAGGGCATGGCTGCCAGGAGGGAATATGACGCCACTGCCTCTCGCCTGGTTGAGGCCTTCGGTATAGATCTCATTGTGCTTGCGGGATACATGAGCTATCTGACATTAAACAGGTGTGTCAACGTGCATCCAGCAGATCTCTCCATACTCACCCCCGACGGAAAAAGGCGATATGTCGGCGATCATGCAGTGGAAGACGCGATAGCAAGTGGGGAAACATCCTTGCGTTCATCGACTATCTGGACGGATGAGGGTGTGGATACCGGACCCCTTCTCATGGTCTC
>CAYMFC010000239.1:0-2302 GCA_964389665.1 uncultured Desulfobacteraceae bacterium
TCAACCATTATTGTGGCCACCGGGATGAAGGAGATCGAACCGGTTGGACAATTTAGATACGGCCACGACCCGCGGGTGGTCACCCAGCTGCAACTTGAGGGCATGCTAAAAAAGTGGAACGAGGAATGCGCAAATCGCAAATCAAAAATCGCAAATAATGACGTGGTGATCATCAACTGCGTCAACTCGAAAAACGAACTCCGCGGTTGTTGTGCAATCGGCTGTCACATATCGGTCAAGAACGCCCTGGCCCTCAAGGCCTGCAAGGATGATGTTCGCGTCCATATCCTCTACCGGGATCTCAGCATGGTAAGGGAGGAAGGATCGAGCCTGGAGGCGGCGAAAAAGGCCGGCGTCCGATTCATGCGGTTCCCGGACGACCGGTACCCCGAGGTACGGGAGGAAAATGGCAACCTATCGGTGCACGTACATGACCTGCTCCTGGGCAAGGATCTTACTATTCCAGCAGACTTGATCGTGCTCACTACCGGTTTTAAGGGCAATGACACCGTTGATGAGATCAAGGGCCATCTCAAGGTCTCTTCGAATCCCGATGGATTCTTCCAGGAGGCCCATATAAAACTCGGGCCATTGGAGTTCCCCTCTGACGGTATCGCTCTGTGTGGCTGCGCGCGGTCCCCAAAGACCCTTAAGGAGGCCATGGAAGAGGGTGCGGGAGCTGCCATGAGGGTATCGATTCCCATGAAACGGGGGTTCCTTGAGGCGGAGGGGATCGTAGCGGATATCGATCTCGATCTCTGCAACGGGTGCGGGTTGTGCCAAAAGAATTGCCCCTATGGAGCCATCCAGTGGGTTGACGAGAAACCGCAGGTGATCAAGGCCCTGTGTAAGGGCTGCGGTCTCTGCGCAGCAGATTGCCCCAAGAAGGCCGTCACCATCATCCATTACTCGGACGAGCAGATCCTCGCCCAGGTGGAGGCGGCCCTGGAGGAGAGGGCTGAGGAAAAAATCGTCGGGTTCGTGTGCCACTGGTGTGCCCTGGGAGGGGTTGACATGGCAGGCGTGAGCAGGCTTCAGTACCCTCCCAACGCACGGCTCATACGGGTGATGTGTTCTGCTCGGGTGTCCATCGAGTTTATAGAGAGAGCCTTTGAGCTGGGCGCGGCAGGTGTGCTTGTAGCAGGCTGTGAGTTTCCGACCTGCCACTATATCACGGGCAATTACGCAGCCGAGGAAAGGATCAAGAAGGCAAAGAGGAGATTGGCGAGAAAGGGATATGATCCCGATAGGCTCTGGAATATCTGGTGCTCGGCCGCAGACGGCCCGAAGTTCGCGATCACCATGAGGGATATGGTAAAGAAACTGGGAATTGAAGGATAAATCAAAAGTAAAGAATCTACGCCCAGAGGACGCGGCTTTGTTTGGAGCCCCCTGAAAGGGGCCAAACGTGTGCCCTCATATCCCAGGGTTGTTGGAGGAATGGCCTGCCCTGGTGCGACGACATGGTATCATGATACTGTTTGGCAAAAACGATAGTATCATTGGCGCTAAACCCAATGCTCCATAACCAGGTCTGGGCCAGGGAGAAATGGAGTGGTGGAGTAATGGTCTCAAATGGAAGGAATGGTTTTGAAAGTCAGGAAGGCCGCACCAACACCATTTCCCCTGGACCTTGCGCGGAAGGTATCTACTATGATGGTTTTCAATACTCCATTCATCCAATACTCCCTGGCCCAGACCTATAGAAAGGGACCGTTCTCGTAAAGGTTGCTGCTATAGAATATAACCTGGGCATTTGTGTATTTTCAACACATCGCACCAGGGCGGGCCATCACTCCGTGCGAAAGAAAGAACTATGACAGACAGAGCCGGGCCTCTGACCACAACAAGAGGACGTGGTTTTCTGCGACTAAATAAAGAACTATGGTTAGTACAACAGGATTAGCATCGAATATCGTCGATGACGTGAGCATGTTTCGTGCCTGCGAGCAATGCGGGCTTTGCAGCTCTGCATGTCCCCTCACCGGCGTGGACGGCTTTAATATCAGAAGAGTGCTGAGACACGTGGAGCTCGATCTGGTAGAGGAGATTGCAGCCTCTCCCTATCCGTGGTCCTGCACCACCTGCGGCAGGTGCGAGGAGGTGTGCCCCAACGGCATTGCCATCCTCGACATCATACGTCCTTTGCGTGCCCTCGGCCCACAGGAACTCATCCCTGCTGCTCCGCCCTGTGTTGAGGCCTGCCCCGCAGGAATCGACATACCGGCGTACCTGAGATGTATCGCGGAGGGGAAGATCGATAAGGCCTACGCCTTGATCCGAGAAAAGGTGCCCTTTCCCG
>CAYMFC010000240.1:0-2301 GCA_964389665.1 uncultured Desulfobacteraceae bacterium
AGTAAGGGTCATATTCCCTGATCTGGCCCAGTATAGCTCCCTTGTCTACGAGGTCTTCCCCGCATATGGAATCCCCTTCAATACCACAAAGGGCCTACCACTCTGCTCATCCCCGTTGGCCAGGCTCTTTCTGCTGATGCTCGACATACCCCTCAATGACTTTAGAAGGCAGGATATCCGCGCGTTTCTCACCTCCGGACTCATCTCTCCTGCTACGAACACTATGGACAAGGAGGATAAGGCCCGGTGGCTCACGCTCCTGGAGGGGCAAGGCGCCTTTTTTGGCGGTGAAAAGAAGGGCGATAGCGAGATATTCCCTGAAATACCCATCGACAACAACGGGGGCACGGCAGCTCATGGATGGACAGAGACGGTGGATCTGGTTGCCGGGCAATGCGGCATTCAGGGCGGAGCGATCGTGCCGGGGTGGCTTTCCCGGGCACGGGATTACTTTTTCTCCCGTTACCGCATGCTCGGCACGGAGAAGAAGCCCCGCCTTCTCACTGAGTACCACAACTTCCTTTATCACCTGTTCTATGTGCATGAGAACGTCAAACCCTTTGAAGATCTCCTGCACACCAACGATCCAGGAGCTTTCGTGCAAGCCCTGTTTCGCCTTCTTACCCTCTTCAGCGTTCAGAAAAATATCCTGGTCCTGTTCAAGGATGAGACTGGTCTCACGCGGGAGGCAGCTGAGAAGTGCATACAAAGGGATATCAGGGCCCTGAACACATTGAAAGACCTGGCCGTTAAAACGGCAAGGGAACTGGAAAAGACAGAGCTTTTTATGCCGTCACGCGGGGCCGGCTCCCTGCTTGAGCGCTTCAGAAGGGGTTTTGCCGGCCTGGTGAGCCAATCCAGGCTCAGGGAGACCTTTCACAGGGGCGCCGTCGATATATCCGAATGGGCCGATATCATCGGATGCTCCCCTGATCATATCTTTGCAGGAGGTCTCTCCTCGGATGAATTTCCCCTTAAGGAACCGGATGACTTCATCAAACCTGAGAGCTCCGCCCCGTATCTCAGGAGAACAGACCTCACCGACCAATCGCGGTATCTCTTCACCCACCTTCTGAGGAACTACCGGCAGGATCTCTATCTTTCCTATCCCAAAAGAATAGCCGATAAAGAGGCGCAGCCCTCACCCGTGCTCTTGGATATGATATCCATCATGGAGAAGGAAGGGTCCTCGCCCTCTCAGGGGACCGAAGCCCTTGAGCGCTCATTTCCCTGGGATCAAAATCCCTGCTTTACGAGCAGCGAAGAGCTCTTGAATGCAATCGAGGTGGAACAAAAGGTCGCCATCCCCTCGAAGCGGGGCTCATTCTCCCATGACCATATCATCCTGGGCACTGACAGGCTGCTCAATGAATCGATCATACGGGGTGTCGGCTGCCTGCTCGCCCGGAACTGCGCGGATGGTCTTACCGAATATGACGGGCTGGTCTCCGGCTCACCCGCCTTCCGCCGATTTCGTTCCAACCCCAGGGGGCCCATCTCCCCCTCGAGGCTCGATACGATCGCCAACTGCCCCATGCACTATCTCTTTCAGGGTATCTACGGCCTCGAGCCCATCGAGGAACTCGACCAAGAGCTCCCCCCCAGGGACCTCGGATCCCACGTGCATGCCATCTTAAAACTTATCTTCGAAGAAATAAAGAAATGCGGTCATAACGTCGCCTCCATCGGGCTGCCACGTGCATTCGCCCTGGCACGGGAGACCAGCACGAGGTATTTCTCCCAGCTCGCGTATCTGGAAGGGCTTGATTTCTTCGAGACCCAGAAAAGGGATATCATGGACGGCCTTGAGACGGAATCCATCCTGGCCGTTGGGGGTCTTCCGAAACGACAGGGCCTGATAGCCCAACTGCTGCGTTTTGAATCGGAACATCTCAAAAACGAGGAATTCATAGGTCTCGAGCAGGGGTTCGGGGATGAGGAAACCAATCCGGTACGGATGGGCAAAATACAGCTTCGGGGTTCCATAGACCGTGTTGATAGGCTAGATGAGAGAGAAGAGGTGTATCTCATCTATGACTACAAAACGGGCAGCGCACCCGGACCGGGTGCGGTCAAAAAAGGACTCTCCTTTCAACTCCCCAGCTATATTGCGGCCCTTGCTGCAGAAAGGGATGCAAAAGCTGTCGCAGCCAGGTATTACCTGATCAACAGAAAACACCTCGCCGGGAACAATCCCCTTTCATCCCCCATCGGCTCTCATGTCCCGCAAAAGGCGGGTATCGATCTGACAGGGGTCACGCTCATGGGAGAGTACGTCAACACCCTTATGGATCTCCTGGA
>CAYMFC010000241.1:0-2267 GCA_964389665.1 uncultured Desulfobacteraceae bacterium
CTCAAGGGCGTGTTTCTCTGGAACTTCTGGCTCCACATACTTACCATTATGGTATTTCTCAACTACCTGCCCCTCGGGAAGCATTTTCACATCATCACCGCGCTCCCGAACGTTTTCCTGAGAAAGCTCAAGAAGGGCTCCATCAAGCCTCCCAGGTGGGGTGTTGAAAATATCGAAGATCTCGAATCCCTGGGGGTCGAGAAGTTCAAGGACTTTACCTGGAAACACATCCTTGACTTTTATACGTGCACCGAATGCGGCCGTTGCTCCGATAACTGCCCAGCCAATACCGTGGGCCGTCCCCTGTCTCCCATGGAGGTCACTATCAAGATCAGGGACTACGCCTATTACAGCAGGCCCCTGTTCCCCTTCTTGAGAAAAGGGAATCCCCCTGATCCGGATCTTCCCTTGATCGGCACTATCCTCACCCCTGATGAGATATGGTCATGCACTACGTGCGGGGCATGCGAGGAGGAGTGCCCGGTGTTTATCGAATACATCGATAAGATGGTTGACCTCAGGAGATACATGGTTGAATCGGCCATGATCCCCAAGGACTTCCAGGATGCACTCCTGCGCTTTGAGAAGACGGGCAATCCCTTCGGCAAGCCGCCGAGCAAGAGGGCGGATTGGATCAAGGAACTGGATGGTGTCCCGGTTAAAATACTCGATGAGGGGGATGAGGTTGATGTGCTCTACTTCGTGGATTCCTACGCCTCCTTTGATCCCCAGATCCAGCAGATCGCTATGGCCATAGTAAAAGGACTCCATGCGGCAGGGGTATCCTTCGGCATTCTCGGCCCCAATGAATCCGATTCAGGGCATCAGGTGAGGAGGCTCGGCGAGGAGGGGCTTTTTCAGTTCCTGGTGGAGCAGAATACGGAAGCATTCAAGACCATTCGGTTCAAGGAGATCGTCACGACAGACCCTCACGCCTTCAATACCCTGAAGAAGGATTATCCGGGCAGATTAACGGTCAAACATTACACGGAGTTCTTCCTCTCCTTGATCGAGAGCGGGCGTCTGAAGCCATCCAAATCCCTTGACAACAGCGATGTATATACCTACCATGACCCCTGCTACCTGGGAAGGCACAACGGCATCTACGATGCCCCGAGAAAAATCCTCGCCTCAATTCCGGGGATCAAGACCGTGGAGATGGAGCGCACCAGGGACAGGAGTTTTTGCTGCGGCGGGGGCGATATCAATCTCTGGTATGATATCGAGCAGGAGGAGATGAGGATGGGTGAGCGGAGGGTCGCCATGGCCCACGAAGCAGGGGCCACGGTGATGGTTACCGCGTGCCCCTTCTGCCTGCTCAATTTCGACGACGCCATCAAGACCAGCGGCCTTGAAGGGCAGATGAGGGTCGTCGATCTCATGGAGCTCTTCATGAGCACCATATAAGTTTAAAAGCTTCGCCCCAATTGGAATACCTGATTAAGGAGCATGCATTGTTGATTACGGGATTAAAGATTTCCGGTAGCAGGCCACCGCAGAGGCTCAGAGAGCGCAGAGATTTACCTATTTTTTGCTTTCCGTTGAGAGGACGGAAAGCAAAAAGAGTCATCCGCCGGAGGCAGACTAATTATAAACCACACCTGTGTGCCTTTATAGCCCCATCTATAATCTTACTATGTAATTCTTTGCAATCCTTACTTAACAAAACGCAAAAAATTATTTTCTCTTTGCGTCCTTTGCGTCTCTGCGGTAAAGATTTACAATATTTGACACAGGAGGAATGAGATGGATATCGTGGTATGTGTAAAGAGGGTGCCTCTCACCGAGGAGGTGGACCTCATCATTGATGCGCAGAGGAAGGGGATCAAGCAGGATCAGCTCGCCTTTGTGCTCAATGACTGGGATAACTACGCCATAGAAGAGGCTGTCCTCATCAAGGAGAAGCACGGCGGTACGGTGACTGCCGTAACCGTGGGCAACGAGGATGACGAGGAGGTCCTGCGGCGTTGTCTTGCCATGGGCGCAGATAGGGCCGTGAGGGTTGAGGCGGGCGATATGAACAGGTTCGATAGCTATGGGATCGCAAAGATCCTCTCCCGGGTGGTAAAGGATCAGCCCTATGACCTCATATTCACCGGGGTCCTGGCCAATGACGATTACCACAGCATGGTCGGCATGATGATGGCAGAGGAGTTGGGCATCAACCATGTCAATATGGTGATCGGCATCGAGGTAGAGGATGGAAGGCTTCGGACCACCTCCGAGCTCGAGGGCGGCCTCGGCGAGGTTTCTCTCGTTGAGCTCCC
>CAYMFC010000242.1:0-2221 GCA_964389665.1 uncultured Desulfobacteraceae bacterium
AGAGGCGTTGCAGGAGCTGTTACCGTCTTGATTCATCCGCCCCATATGCCTTATCAATCTCAAGGCCCTCTATGGCAGTGGTCTTCTCTCCTCTCTCCGACTTGATCGCACCCACAATCCTTCCCATCGTTGACCTGCGTGAGGCATAGGCCATAGCTGTACCCTCGGTGATAAGGCCGTTCTTGAAATGTTCAGCGATGCATTGATCAAAGGTCATCATGTGAAAGGCCTTGCCTCTCTCCATCACATCATAGAAGGTCTTCTCCTCGGTCTCGCCGTGGAGTATCATATCCTGGACCAGCAGGTTTGAGCCCAATATCTCAAAGGCGGCTATCCGACCACCTCCGACCTTCGGCATGAGCCTCTGGCACACGATCCACCTCAGCGTGTCTGCCACCCGAATCCTCACCAGCTGTTCATCTTCCTGGTCAAACATACCCAAGATGCGATTGATAGTATGGCCCGCATTCACGGTGTGAAGGGTGCTCAGCACAAGGTGACCGGTTTCTGCTGCGGTGAGGCCTATTTCAACGGTTTCCCTGTCCCTCATCTCGCCCACGAGAATTACCCTTGGGGCCTGTCGTAGGGCGGCTCGAAGTCCTGAGGCAAAGAAATCAAAATCAGTGCCCATCTCCCGCTGGTTGAAGGTACCCTTTTTCTGTGAGTGGACATACTCGACCGGATCCTCGAGGGTCACCACGTGGACCTCCCTTTTTTCGTTGATCTCGTTGAGGAATGCCGCCAGGGAGGTGCTCTTCCCGCTTCCCGTGGCGCCGGTCACCAAGATTATGCCGTTCATCTCTTCCGTCATGTTGTAGAATGCCCGCGGGAGTTTCAGCTCTTCGATGGTGGGCACCCGCGTGGCCAACTGCCTCATCACCACGGAATAGCATCCCTTCTGTGAGAATACGTTGACCCTGAATCGTGCCTTGCCTGCCAGCTGATAGGAGAGGTCGCAAGAGCCCTCGGCGAGCAGCGTCTTGGTAAGCCTCCTGTCGCCCTCGATCAGGTTAAGGGCGAAAATCTCCGTCTGGAATGGGGTTAATCGGTTGATAGGGGGATTCATTTCAACGGGTTTCAGCTGCCCAGAGGACTCCACCTGAAAGGGTTTATCTACGGTGATGTTCAGGTCGGAGACGTTGTCATACGATTCCAGCATGGCTCCCAGGATATGGTCTATCTGGTGTTTTCTCATATCAAAATCCCCTAATAGATGTTTTTGTGTTTCTTGGGTTTATTGTGTCAAAACCCTATGAACTCTACAAACCCGATAAACACAACAAACCCAGGGCCTAAGCCTCGGTAAAGTCTTCGGGAGGCTTTTTGAGAAACGGCATAAATTTAGCCTTGTCATAGCACTTTGCGTATGCCTCCTCTGCAAATATCTTTTTTTTCTGGAGCAGATCCATAATGGCGTCATCCATAGATTGCATCCCGTATTTCTTTCCGGTCTGGATAGAGGATGGGATCTGAAAGGTCTTTCTTTCCCTGATGAGGTTTCTTACTGCGGGGGTAGCGATCATGATCTCGAGCGCTGCGATTCGGCCTGTCAGATCCGACCTCTTAAAAAGCGTCTGGGATATTACTGCCCTGAGCCCGTCGGATAGGGTGCTTCTGACCTGCTCCTGTTGCTCGGTGGGGAAGACGTCTATGACCCGGTCAACCGTTTTGGCGGCGGAGGAGGTATGCAGGGTGCTGAACACCAGATGGCCCGTGGATGAGGCCTCAATGGCGAGATCGATGGTTTCCAGATCCCTCATCTCGCCGACCAGTATGATATCCGGGTCCTCGCGAAGCGCACCACGGAGTGCGGCAGCAAAGGATCGCGTGTGAATTCCCACTTCCCGGTGATTGATGAAGGCCTTCTGGCCCTGGTGGACGAACTCTATGGGATCCTCCACCGTGATAATATGATCCTTCCTGGTCTTGTTGGCCTCATCTATGATGGCTGCGAGGGTGGTCGACTTCCCGCTTCCCGTAGGACCTGTGACCAAGACGAGCCCTCTCGGCAGGGTTGCGAGCTGTCGTATGACCGGGGGGAGCCCGAGATCCGCGCAAGTGCTGATTTTATCGGGTATTGCCCTGAACGCTGCTGCAACGCCGTTTTTTTGCCTGAAGAAATTGGCCCTGTACCGGGCAAGCCCGGGTATCTCGTAAGCGAAGTCCACATCGCCTGTCTCCTCGAATACCTTGACCTTGTGCTCAGGGGCGATCTCGTAAA
>CAYMFC010000243.1:0-2219 GCA_964389665.1 uncultured Desulfobacteraceae bacterium
TGCTTATCGTTTCAAAGAACTCGGCAGCTAATACCGTTCAGGTGGCCGATAAGGTTATCGAGAAGCTTCCCGAGATCGTTCGCAGCCTGCCCGAGGGCGTAAGGATAGGGGTGATCTTCAGCCAGGCGGATTTTATTAAAAAATCCATCAGCAACCTCAGCACCACGGCTGTTCAGGCATTCTTGCTCGCGGGGGTCGTGCTCCTGTTCTTCCTTCACAATATCCGCGCCTCTATCATCGTAGCGCTTACGATCCCCATATCCATCGTGGTGACGTTCGCTGTGCTGGATCTTGCAGGGCTCACGCTGAACATGATGTCCATGGCGGGCCTGGCCCTTGCCGTTGGCATGCTGGTGGATAACTCCATTGTCGTGCTCGAGAATATATTTCGTCATTTTGGCCAGGGTGGGAATAGTATGGAGAGCGCTGAGAAAGGCACGAGAGAGGTGGCTACTGCCATCATCGCATCCACCCTCACCACGGTTTCGGTGTTTTTCCCGGTCCTCTTTGTTCCCGGCATCGCAGGGGTGATGTTCAACGACATGGCGCTCACGATCTGTTTTTCGCTTTTCTGCGCGCTGCTCGTATCCCTGACCCTCATCCCTCTTCTCGCTTCGAGGTTTTTAAAGACGAGCGCTGAAGGGGGGCACAGTATCTCAGGAAAGCTCTCACACATGATCAACGTGAGGCTCCAGAGGATGATCCACGGGTATGTTCGAACCCTGAACTGGTGTTTGAACCATCGGAAGACAACCCTGGCGATTGCCCTTATCTCGTTTGGTGTGAGCCTGGCGCTCGTTCCGCACCTGGGTATGAATTTCTTCCCAAAGATGGATCAGGCCCAGTTTGAGATCCAGCTGGAAAGGGCCCCTGGAACAAGCCTGAAATCGGCCGAGATGACCTTTCGCCGGGTTGAAGATATCATCCACGACACGATTCCCGAGCTGAAAAACCAGAACACGGATCTCGGCGTTGGAGAGGCCTTCGGTGCCTTTGCCAAGGGTTCCTATGCAGGACAGATTCGTGTCAGCCTCGTCGATAAGGAAGAAAGGAAGCGGTCACAGATGGAGATCGAATCCGCCCTGAGAAGGCAGTTGGAGCAGATACCCGGTATTACCTTTTCCATCTCCCAGGGCCATTTTCTCGGGGAAGAAGGAGACCTCATCGTCTATCTCTATGGGGAAGACCTCGATAAAGCACGAATCCTGTCGAATTCGATAAAAGGGATCATCAAGGATATCCCCGGTACAGTGGACGTTACTACGAGCATGGAATCAGGGAGGCCGGAACTACAGATCGAGTTGGATCGAGACAGGATATCCGTTCTCGGGCTGAGCGCCTTTCAGGTGGCAAATGCGGTCTCAACATTTATCAAGGGAACCGTGGCCTCCTTGCTTCGTGACCGGGGTGAGGAATATGATATACTGGTACGACTTGATCCTCGATACCGGGAACGAACGGCGATCCTTGAGAATCTCTTTGTTGCCAACCCCCGTGGGGAGCAAATCCCGCTCTCGAGCATTGTCAGGATTCATCAGGGCGTATCGCCCACGAGCGTATTGAGAAGAGACCAGCAGAGGGTAGTCAATATATCGGTCACCGTTCAGGGAAGGAGTTTGGGTGAGGTAGCCCGGGAGGTGGAAGAGAGCCTGAGGAAGGCGGGGATGCCGCCTGATTTCAGCTACGAGATCGGGGGATCTGCCGAGGATATGAGGACCTCCTTTAAATGGATGGGGGTGGCCTTTGGCGGAGCAGCGCTTATTGTGTACATGGTCATGGCGTCCCTGTATGAGTCGTTTATGGCACCTTTTATCATCTTCTTGACTATTCCGCTCGCCGTGGTGGGCGTGATAGTCATGCTTTTCGTCACAGGAACCTCACTGAGCGTTGTGGCCTTTATCGGGGTTATCATGTTGGCGGGGATCGTGGTGAACAACTCCATTGTCCTGGTGGACTATATCAATCAGCTGAGGGCGAGGGGGCATTCCCTTCGAGATGCCGTGGTAGAGGGTGGTAGAACGAGGTTGCGGCCTATCCTCATGACCGCACTCACCACCATCCTCGCCCTCACCCCTCTGTCGCTGGGCTTGGGTTCAGGGGGAGAATCCTGGTCCCCTATGGCCCGTTCCGTGATCGGGGGGCTTTTAGCGAGCACCATCCTTACTCTTTTCGTCATCCCGGTTATCTACACCTATCTCTCGCCGAAAAGGCTGAGACAA
>CAYMFC010000244.1:0-2211 GCA_964389665.1 uncultured Desulfobacteraceae bacterium
AGGTATATAGACTGAAGGCAGAAGGATTTTAGGGATAAATCATTCGCGATCAATAACTACCTTCAGTCTTCAGTCTTCAGCCTATCAACCTGAAGAGTAACGCGCAGAATAGGATATGACAGCATGGCCAAGGCAGCAAAGAAGCCTCCGATCAAACGGGAAATATGGGCGGTAATCTTTCTCCTGCTTACCCTCATATGCGGGGGAAGCCTTCTCTCATACTACCATCAGGATCCCCTGCTCTGGGAAATGGCAAGGCCTGGGCTTCAGGCAAAGAATCTATTCGGGGCCGCGGGCGCCAATCTGGGCGGCGGCCTCCTCGCCCTGCTCGGGTTTTCATCCTTCTGGCTCGTGGCAGTTCTCCTGTACCTGTCCGTATCGTGCTTCACGGGTAAGTTCCCCTCAAGGGTGCTCTGGATATCCATAAGCCTCGCCTTGTTGATACTCTCATGTTCCGCGCTGTTCTCACTCTATGTGCCGTCCGGCATTGCCTACCGGGGCACCATGATAAGCGGGGGATTGGTTGGATTCCATATCGCTGATCAGGGGAAAAGGGTGCTCAATTATTTCGGTGCATGTGCCCTGTTTGCCACCGTGTTTCTCATCTCCTTTATGGTGATCACCCGGCTTTCATTCTCGAGCCTTTTTAACGGGATGGTTGTCCTTTTCTCGCGTGTTGCGGCCTACATAAGGGAACGGTGGCTCAAGCATACGGAGCGCAAGAGGAGGGCTGTGCTGAGGAAAAGGGTTGCTCCCACGATGGCGAAAGCCCAGAAGCGTGAAATGACGATTGTTGAAACCTCCTCAGAAAAGCAGGCGAAGCCCGCACAGGAATTCTTCTCCTTTATGAGCGCTGTCGGCGATTTCAAGCTCCCGCCCTTGAGCCTCCTGGATGAGATCCCAAAATCGCCCGACGATGAGATCCACCGGGAAAGCCTGCGAATGAACGCCCTTCGGCTGGAGGGAAAGTTGAAGGACTTCGGCGTGGAGGGCGAGGTGATGGAGATCGTACCCGGTCCGGTCATTACGATGTACGAGTTCAAACCCGCACCGGGCATCAAGATAAGCAAGGTATCCTCTTTAGCGGATGATCTTGCGCTCAACATGAGGGCATCGAATATCAGGATCGTGGCCCCTATCCCCGGAAAATCGGCCATAGGGATAGAAATACCCAATAACAAGAGGAGGCTCGTCACCCTGAGAGAAATCCTATCGAGCCAGGCCTTTCTCACCTCTTCGTATAAGCTCTCTATAGCCTTAGGGGTGGATATCATCGGACAGCCGGTGGTAACGGATCTCACAAGGATGCCGCACCTGTTGGTTGCCGGCGCAACCGGAACCGGGAAAAGCGTATCCATCAATGCCATGATAAACAGTATCCTGTACAAGAACTCCCCCGCAACAGTGCGTTTCATTATGATCGATCCCAAGAGGATCGAGCTTGCCCCGTACCAGGATATTCCCCATCTCTTGCACCCGGTGGTGAACCATCCAAAAGAGGCAACCAAGGCACTCAGATGGGCCGTCGATGAGATGGAGAGGCGATATTCCCTGCTTTCTGACAAGGGGGTCAGAAACATAGACGCCTACAACCGCAAGGTGGAAAAGGAGAGGGGGCCGGGCGAACAAACAGGGGAAAACGATCACCTCCCCTACCTCGTGATTATCATCGATGAGCTTGCAGACCTCATGATGGTCTCGAGCCGCCAGGTAGAGGAATCCCTGACAAGACTGGCGCAAATGGCGAGGGCAGCCGGGATTCACCTGATACTTGCCACCCAGAGACCTTCCGTTGATGTGCTTACCGGCATTATCAAGGCGAATTTCCCCACAAGGATCTCCTTCCAGGTATCCTCCAGGGTAGATTCCAGGACTATCCTCGATTCAATGGGCGCCGAGCATCTGCTCGGAGAGGGTGATATGTTGTTTTTACCCCCCGGTGTCGGCAGGCTCACCAGGATTCACGGGGCCTATGTCTCGGAGGATGAGGTGAAGAGGGTAACCTCCTTTCTCAAGAAACTGATGAGGCCGGAGTATGACAGCTCTATTGCCGCTGAGATCAGCACAGAGGAAGATGAGGCGGAGGAGATAGGCGGAGAGACGGATGAAAGATACCAGGAGGCAGTGGACTTGGTGATGCAGACCGGTCAGGCCTCGATATCCATGGTCCAGCGAAAACTAAGGGTCGGGTATAATCGGGCCGCCAGGATG
>CAYMFC010000245.1:0-2188 GCA_964389665.1 uncultured Desulfobacteraceae bacterium
GCAATAGCCAGGCAAAAGGCTGCGGATGCGGTCAGCCACGGGGCTACGGGAAAAGGCAATGATCAGGTGCGATTTGAGCTGAGCTATATGGCCCTTGATCCGACGCTGAAGATCATCGCCCCATGGAAGATATGGAATTTCAAGGGAAGGGAGGATCTCATCCGATACGCCGAGCAAAAAGGCATCTCCATACCCGTCACCAAGGAAAAGCCCTATAGCAGCGATAGGAATCTGCTGCACATTAGCTTTGAGGGCGGTGTTCTGGAGGATCCATGGCAGGAACCCTCTGAGGATATGTTCGTCATGTCAGTCTCGCCTGAAACGGCCCCTGACGCCGCCACCTATGTGGAAATCGATTTTGAACAGGGGAACCCCGTGGCCGTTGACGGTGAGAGGCTCTCGCCTGCGAGCTTGCTCAAGAGGCTCAACGAATTAGGGGGCAACAACGGCATCGGCAGGGTGGATATCGTTGAAAACCGGTATGTGGGGATGAAATCGCGCGGTGTATACGAGACGCCCGGAGGGACGATCCTGAGGATTGCCCACATCGCTCTGGAATCCATCACCATGGACAGAGAGGTCATGCACATACGGGATGGACTGATCCCCAAATACTCCGAGATGATCTACTACGGCTATTGGTTTTCACCAGAGAGACACATGCTTCAATCCCTCATCGATGAGACACAGCAAACGGTCGCCGGCACGGTCCGACTCAAGCTCTACAAGGGCAACTGCACGGTGGTGGGGAGGAGATCCGACCTCTCGCTTTACCATAACGAGTACGTCACATTCGAACAGGATACGGTCTATAATCAGAAAGACGCAGAGGGATTCATCAGGCTGAATGGCCTTCGATTGAAGATCGAAAAGCTCATGAAACAGGGGACGTGACATGGGAGGCAAGCTCTGGGGAGGCCGTTTTAGCTCAAGACCCGATGCAATGGTAGATCGCTTTCATGCCTCGATAGGATTTGATAAGAGGCTGTGGAGGGAGGATATCGAGAGCAGCATAGTCTATTCAAGAATGCTGGCAAAACAGGGCATTATCAGCGACTCCGAAGCCGCCACCATCGTAAAGGCACTCCGGGAGATCCACGATGAAATAGAAGAAGGCGCCTTTGCCTTTGATGAGTCCCTGGAGGATATCCATACCCACATTGAGGATGCCCTCATTCGGAGGATCGGCCAACTGGGGGAGGCCCTTTACACCGGAAGAAGCAGGAACGACCAGATTGCCCTCGATACACGGCTCTATGTCAAAAATGCGATTCGAGAGCTTATTCGTCTTGTTGCCGAGCTTCAAGTCACCCTGGTTGAACTTGCCGAGAAGAACCAGGATCTGATCATGCCCGGCTATACCCATCTTCAGCGGGCTCAACCCGTGCTGTTGGCCCACCATCTTCTGGCCTACTACGAGATGTTGAAACGTGATAAGGAGCGCCTTGAGGACTCGCTGAAAAGGACGAGCGTCCTTCCCCTTGGAAGCGCCGCCCTTGCCGGTACAACCTTTGATATAGACAGGGAGTTCCTGTGCAGGGAACTGAACATGGAAAGCGTGAGTGCGAACAGCATGGACGCAGTTTCGGACAGGGATTTCGTGGTAGAATGTATCTTCTGCACTGCGTTGTTGATGGCCCACCTGTCTCGTCTCTGCGAGGAACTGATCCTGTGGTCATCACAGGAGTTCGGCTTTATGGAGATCTCCGATTCCTTTGCGACCGGGAGCAGCATCATGCCGCAGAAGAAAAACCCCGATATACCGGAGCTGATACGAGGGAAGACAGGAAGGGTTTACGGCCATCTCACTGCGTTGCTGACCATGATGAAGGGCCTTCCCCTAGCCTACAACAAGGATATGCAGGAGGATAAAGAAGCCCTCTTCGATACGGTCGATACGGTAGCGAGTTCGCTCACGATCCTCTCCATGCTCCTCAAAGAGGTAGAATTCAAGGGGGAGAATATGTTAAAGGCCACGCAGCAGGGATACCTGGTCGCCACGGATCTTGCTGATTACCTGGTTGGAAAGGGCATGACCTTCAGGAAGGCCCACCAGGTGGTAGGCGATATCATCCGTACAGCAGAGGCCGGCAACAAGGAACTCCACCAGCTTGACATGAAGGAAATGAAGGACTTCAGCCCCTTGATTGAGGAAGATGTCTACGAGTGGCTCGATCCCCGTTCCTGT
>CAYMFC010000246.1:0-2167 GCA_964389665.1 uncultured Desulfobacteraceae bacterium
GCTACGGTCCGGAAATACGGCGATAGGGTTGCCATGAGGAAAAAGGAGCTCGGCCTGTGGCATGACATATCATGGAATGACTACTATCGCTTGGCCCGGTATGTCGGCTCGGCCCTTATCTCCATGGGTCTCGAAAAGGGGGACTGTGTCTCCATTATCGGGGATAATTGCCCGGAGTGGGTAATTATAGACCTGGGTATCCAGTGCGCAGGAGGTGTGGCTGTCGGGGTGTACTCTACCAATGCCTGGCCCCAGGTCGAGTATGTGGTTCAGAACTCCGAGTCCAAATTCTTTTTCGTGGAGAATGAAGAACAACTCGATAAGTGGCTCAACTTTCGCGACAAGGTCCCATTCCTCAACAAGGTAATCGTATGGGATCTGGAGGGCCTCAGGCACTTCAAGGACCCGATGGTTATGACCTATCAAGAGCTCCTGGATATAGGACGAAGCTTTATGGAAGAAGATCCTGATGCAATCGAGAGGCGCATGAGTGAGATCACGATCGAGGATCTCTCGGTCCTGATCTATACCTCGGGAACCACGGGTCCTCCCAAAGGCGCCATGCTCACCCATAGAAATGTGATGTGGATGGGAGAGGCCATCGCCAAGGATAACCACGTGTACGATACCGATGAGGTGCTTTCCTTTCTGCCTCTCTGCCATATCTTTGAACGTCTCTTTTCGGTCTTCGGTCACATCTTCTATGGATATACCGTCAACTTCATCGAAAATCTGGACACGGTAACGGACAACATGAGGGAGGTATCCCCGACTGTGGGCTATGCCGTGCCCAGGATCTGGGAGAAGTATCTCTCCGCCGTATACATCAGGATGTCGGATGCCACATGGTTCAAAAGGCTCGTCTTTGGTATTGCCCTTAAACTCGGCCAAAAACGGGCCAGCCTGATGATGCATTTCAAGCCCGTTCCCCTCTCCCTGAAGATCCTCTTTCAGATCGCCTACATCGCCGTTTTTCGGAAGTTGCAGGAGCGTTTGGGGTTTGACCGTCTTCGGGTAGCCTATTCGGGCGCAGCACCCATATCGCCCGATGTGCTCCACTTCTTCCAATCTATCGGCGTCAATCTCATCGAGGGCTATGGTCAGACCGAGGCTACCGGAGTGACCTGTGTTTCAAGGATTGGCAAGGTGAAATTCGGAACCGTGGGGCCTCCTCTCCGGGGCACCGATGTGAAGATTGCAGATGACGGGGAGATACTGGTGAGATCTCCAGCCGTGTTCAAGGGGTATTATGGAAACCCGGAGGCCAGTGCAGAGGTCTTGAAGAATGGGTGGCTTTACTCCGGTGATGTGGGCGAGTTAGACGAGGATGGCTATCTCAAGATAACGGACAGAAAAAAGGACATCATCGTCACCGCCGGCGGGAAGAACATCACTCCCCAGTATATAGAGAACCAGTTAAAATTCAGTTCTTACATCAATGATGCCGTCATTATCGGTGATAAGAGGAAATACATCAGCGCCCTCATTATGATTGACGAGGATAATGTGGTCAAGTATGCTCAGGATAACAAGATCCAATTTTCAACCTATAAGGATCTAACGCAAAGCCCCGAGATATTTAGGCTCATAAGCAAAGAGGTGGAAAAGGTCAACGAGGGGCTCTCCAGGGTGGAACAGGTAAAGAAATTCACCATTATCCCGAAGAAATTATACGAGGAAGACGGCGAGGTAACCCCTACCATGAAGGTTAAGAGAAAGGCTATCAACGAGCAATTCAGTGACCTGATTGAAGCCATGTACCGGAGAGGATAGCGCTTGAAATTTCTCCACATAGGGGTATCCTACTCTTAGTATACCAACGTGCACGCGTGTCATTGCGAGGAGTGAAGCGACGTGGTAATCTATCCTATTGAGATTGTTGCACATTCTTTCGCAATGACCTTAATCGATAGTAAAAGTTTGAATGCATCTTGATGAACTCGTAAAAAGTCTGAAATCTGTCTTTTTTGTCATTCCGGCGGAAGCCGGAATCCAGTATTTTCAACAGGTTATAGACTCCGGCTTTCGCCGGAGTGACGATGTTAGTGACTTTTTCCGAAGCCATGAATCTTGGTATTATCATACTGAGCTTGTTTCTAGTATCTATCTTTTGAGCAACCCCTTCAGGCGCTCGATCGGTACATTGGCAAAGGGGTTAACCACATAA
>CAYMFC010000247.1:0-2140 GCA_964389665.1 uncultured Desulfobacteraceae bacterium
AATATATCCCCACGGATCGAGGAGTATGTCTGCGCTCAGCTGGGGTTGAAGCCGGCGGAGATATCC
This sequence comes from uncultured Desulfobacteraceae bacterium, assembly GCA_964389665.1. Lineage (GTDB taxonomy): Bacteria > Desulfobacterota > DSM-4660 > Desulfatiglandales > B25-G16 > B25-G16. Next base: position 67 of record CAYMFC010000247.1, read on the forward strand.
ACCCAGGTGATTCAAAGGGACCGACACGCACAATACTTTACCTCCCTGGGCATCCTGGCCGGCTCCATCGAGAAGATCGCGCTGGAGATACGGCATCTCCAAAGGACTGAGGTGGGAGAGGTGGAAGAGGCATTCGCCCCAGGGCAGAAAGGTTCATCGGCCATGCCGCACAAGAAGAATCCTGTCGGTTCCGAGAACCTCTCAGGGCTCGCCCGGCTTGTGCGGTCGAATTGCATCGCCGCCATGGAGAATATCCCTCTGTGGCACGAGCGCGATATCAGCCATTCCTCTGTGGAACGGGTGATCGCACCGGATAGCACCATCCTCATCGATTACATGCTGAATCGGCTGTCAAGGATTATGCAAAATCTCGTGGTGCGCGAGGATGCCATGGCTGAAAACCTCAACAGACTGAAGGGATTGATCTTTTCACAACAGGTTCTGTTAGCCCTCATTGCCAAGGGGTGTGCACGGCAGGAGGCCTATGCTCTCACCCAAAGGATCTCCCTTGAGGCATGGAATACGGGACACAGTTTCAAGCAGCTCCTTTTGGATGATCCTGCCATTCGGAACTACCTTGGCGAGCCTGAGATAGAGGAATTATTTTCTTTGGGCTATCACCTCAAGCACGTGGAGGAGATCTTTGCACGGGTGTTTGGACGGTAGGGTCGTTGCACTAATACCTCTGGCGTGCCTTCTCCTCGCCTTTGTCCTTGTATCGGCCTTCAGAACAATCAGGGCTGCATATAGGAGACTGTCCGGTACGGAGTATGCCCCATTGCTTCAATACGCAGCCCTGCGGGGGATCATATTCCTGGTGCCTGTTATCGCCTTCGTTTATACCGCCGGGGCTTCCGTCATGGGACCGGCACCCTTTGGGAATCATGCCAAAGGCCTTATACCCGATCCCTTCCTCTATCTCTCGCCCCACAATCCGGGCCAGGCCCTCTTGGTTGAGAAAGCATCCCAGAAAGCCTACCTTTACCGGAGCACCGACCTTGCCCATCCCTTTCGGACCTACCCCTGTTCTACTGGGGAGAGGAGCGGGCCGAAGAGCGCACAAAACGATAAGAGAACGCCCGAGGGGATCTATTATGTGACCAATTCATTCAAGGAGCGGGAGCTGGCATCTATATACGGAGCCCGTGCCTTTCCGATTGACTACCCAAATCCACTGGATCGGGAATTGGGGAGGACGGGCTATGGGATATGGATTCACAGCACCAACAAGCCCCTAAAACCACGGGACACCAACGGCTGCGTTGTGTTAAGGAACGAGGATATCCTCGAGCTGTCTCGATATATCCACGAGGGGCAAACGCCGATCATCATAACCCAGAAGATCAACCTCGTCGAGGAGGAGATGCTTCAAAGGGAGGGCGCCGAGCTCAAGGAATTGGTGATGGAGTGGCTCAAGTCCTGGAGAGAGGGCCAGGTTGAGCGGTACATGTCATTTTACGGGAAGGATTTCATGGCTCAGGGAAAAGATTGGCATCAGTGGCGCGCCCATACGAAGCGCTTGAGCGAGAAGTATGACAGAATAGATATACGGATAGACGGCCTCCAGATATTGCGGGAGAATGGCGTTGTCTTGGCCAGGTTTACGCAGACCTCCAGGGCCGATGGGTTTTTCAGCGACGGCGTGAAGAGATTATATCTCATGAAGAAGAGCCCCGAATGGAAGATTGCCTATGAGTTTTTCACGAAATAAACGGAGCTGGCAGCCGAGGTTTCCGTAAGGTTGCGAGGAAGAGGGAAGCATCATCCATTGAACGGTTTATAACCATCTGGCAAAAGGCCCGGCAGGAGAAGGATCTCGAGGAATACATGGCTGCCTCTGCGGAGGATTGTTACTCCGGTGGACTCGATAGAGACGGGTGGAGAAGGCATAAAGCGGAGCTCAACGGGAAATACCGCAGGATACGCGTTGAGGTGCGCGATCTTAGGATAAAACTCATATCATCGGAGAGGGCAATCATGCACTTCGACCAGGAGTATGGCTCTGGTAGGCACTATGATTACGGAAGAAAAACGCTCCAAATCGTGAAGAGGGATGAAAGATGGAGGATCAAGA
>CAYMFC010000248.1:0-2137 GCA_964389665.1 uncultured Desulfobacteraceae bacterium
TGATCGAAAGCTTACCCATGCGGAGCTGGTGCGGGCGATACGGTTCATGGTTGCCGCAGAATATGAGGCGGTGCAGCTCTACATGCAGCTCGCCGAATCGATCGATGACGAGCTGGCCATCGAGGTGCTCAAGGACATTGCTGATGAGGAGCGCGTCCACGCAGGCGAGTTCCTGAGGCTGTTGAGGCACCTTGAACCCGATGAGGAGAAATTCTATGCCGAAGGTACTGAAGAGGTGGAGGAGTTCATCGAAAAACTCAAAAAGGGATAGGCACGGGAACAGGTGAGATATCAGATATAAGCCTGAAGAAAGATTCGATGTTATTTCAGATTTCTGTTGACTTTGTCTTTTCTTTGAGATAAGGAATCCGACTAGAGTTCAGGTGTCCCGCTTTGGGCGGGACTTAACAGGGAATCCCGTGAGAATCGGGGGCGGTCCCGCCGCTGTAATCGGGGACGAAAACCGCAGAGAGCCACTGTCCTTCGACAAGCTCAGGATGGGAAGGCGCGGTGAGTAGGATGATCCGTAAGTCAGAAGACCTGCCTGAATGATGTGGCAATAACCTTCGCGGACAGAGGTTATCCATAGGATCTTGAGGATAAAAATGGGAAATCCCCGGATCGATTCAATTCGGTCCGGGGATTTTTTTGTGCTTTGATCAAAGAAACACTCACTGAAAGGAGATACGCGGCATGAAAACAGGGGTCATTATCTATGTAGCGGGTATGGAGGGTCTCGATGATCGAATCGATTTTGAAGAGGCTGCTCAGAGATTAAGCATCAAGGCGGACAGGATCGAGGTGGTTGCATCCCAAGACGCGAACTTCGACATCATGTATGCATGGTGGCTGCTTGTGGTGAATGGCATGAAGAGGATTGTATGTATGCTTGCCGAGGCTGGTAATCATTCAGGGCTGAACCTGACCGGGCGGCAATTGGTGCTGTACTGAGGTTGAACCCGCCTATCAGGATAAAAGACGATCTGGGATGACCGCAGGCAGATGTCCCATGCAAGGGCTTGCATCCGGCTATGCTTTGAGCGTAAGTATGATATCCGCCGCGATTCTGGCTGCGATGGCACACACCATGGGACATTTTTCCAATCCGCCGGCCTTATACCATTCCTCAGCCTCCTCGTCCCTCTTGAAGTCGAAACCCCTGCCCAGAAGCCCTTTCTGGATCTCAAAGCAAATGGTGCTTTTCAGCTCCTCCTTGAACCGGCTGTACATCTCATAGGAAGCCTGCATCGTATCCCTGTACGCCTGGATATCCGAAAGTTCTTCCTTCCCAAGCACCAAGCCGATAGCCATAATGCCACCGGTAAGCGCTCCACAGGTCTCGCCCATGCGAGCAACTCCGGCCGCTAGCGCGGTGCTTGCCCTCAGGGCCTGCCCATCCCCCAGATGGAGATGGGTCTCAAGCGCGTACAGGACAGACCGGGTGCAGCCCTCATAGACCCGATCATTATAATAGGCAGCCCATGCAACGCGGTCCAGAAGCTTCTCTCTCGAACCCGGCTCCACATCTCGGGTACCATAATCGGCCAGCTCAATTCTCCTCGCAACCTCTTCCAAGCTCATCTATACAACCTCCCTTCATGAAGTACCGAATCCACAGCCAGAGGACGTGGCTTTGTTTGGAACTCCCTGGAAAGTGGCCAAACATGTGCCCTCAGATGCCGATGTTGTTGGAGTAATGGTCTCGAATTGAAAAAACGGTTTTAGAAGTCAGGAAGGCCGCATCAACACGGTTTCCCATGGACCGTGCGTGGAGTGTATCCGCTTCGATGGCTTCCCATACCCCGCTCATCCACTACTCCCTTAGACCTATCAAAAGGTGCCATTCTCGTAAGGGTTATTTCTATAAATATAACATGGCCATGGGTGTGTTTTCAACACCTCTCGCCAGGGCCGGCTCGCTGCAATAGGAGAGATTGTCTCGCTTCGACCTGCCTGTTTTCCGGTGGGCAGGTCGAAATGGCATGCTGCTGAGACTTTTTACTTTACCATCAATCCTAAACCTGATTATTTCGACCATATAGATGAAGTCTCGCTAAATATCGATTTATAATTCACCCAGAGCATGTTAAACTAAAAAATAATGTAGCTGCTCAGGTAGCCACAAAGGCACCAAGAC
>CAYMFC010000249.1:0-2126 GCA_964389665.1 uncultured Desulfobacteraceae bacterium
TCGAGCTTTTCCAGATCGATATCCACGTGAATCTCTCGCTCCAGGCCGCCTCTGATGGTGGCGGCGGCAACCCCTGGTATCTGCTTGAGGGGATCCGCGATCTTCTTTTCGGCAAGATTGTAAAGGAGAGGGTAGCTCTGATCAGCCCTGATCCCTAGGACGAGGATCGGCATCATGGAGAGGTCGAACTTAAAGAGGATGGGATCATCGGCGTCATCGGGAAGAGGCCTTTTCGCCAGGTCCACCTTATCCCTGATGTCGTTGATGGCCACATGCAGATCGTGGCCCCAGTCGAATTGGACGCTTACCACCGAGATCCCCTCCTGAGAAGAGGATTGGATCTCATCAAGGCCCTGCACGGTGCTCACCTGTTCCTCAATAATCTCGGTGATGCGAGACTCCACCTCCTGCGACCCCGCCCCCTGGTAGGTGGTGATAACCCCTACCGTGGGGATCTCCATATCGGGCATCATGTCGATACCGAGCTGGGTAAGGCACACCAGGCCCACAATGACAATGGCTATAAAGAACATAGCGGTGGCGACCGGGCGACGAACGCCGATTTCAGGAAGCCGCATAATCAGTTGCCTCCTCCCGTGATCTTCACGGGCATGCCGGATTTCAGGCCCTGGTGTCCTGAAACGATCACCAGGTCTCCGGGGCTCACCCCCTCGATCACCTCCACCCGGTTGCCCTGAGCGAGGCCTGTTTTTATCGCTTGTTCCCTTGCCTTTGAGTTATTTACCAGCATGACATAGCTCATGCCATCCTTGTTAAGAATGGTATCCCTGGAGATGATAGGGACGCCTTTCTTTTCCAATAGGGTGATTTTTACCCGTGCGTACATCCCGGGCTTGAGCCTGTGGTCAGGATTCGGGACCTCGAGCTTCACCGTAAAGGTCCTGGTCGCCGAATCGATCAATGGCCGTATAAGGCTCACCTTGCCCTGAAACAGCTCGTCGGGATACCCGTCCACCTTTATCTCCGCACTCTGTCCCAGGCAGAGGTCTTGTATCTTGCCTTCCGGGATGCCCACCTCAATATTGACCTTGTGGATATCCGCGATATAGATGATCGGTGTGTCCGGTATTGAGGTGATAAATTCCCCCTCGTTCTTGAAGCGTTGCAAAACCACCCCCGGAAAGGGCGCCGCAATCACGGAATCCTCAAGGTTCTGCTCTGCCATATTCAGTGCTACTTCAGCCTGGGCGACCTGGGCACGTGCAACCTCGATATCCTCATGGGTAGATCCCCGTTTTGCCATCTGAAGGTACTCTTCTGCCTTTTTGTATTGCGCTTCCGCTACCTGGAGCTGCATCTTGATGCTGTCAAGGGACTTTTCCGACACCACATGCCTACGGTAGAGGGCCTCATTCCTTGAGAATTCCTTTTGCGCCCAATCAAGGTTGGCCTTTGCGATGCTGAAATCCGCCTCGGCCTGCTCGATGAGTTCCCGGCGGGTGCCGGCAAGGACCTTGTTCAATGTCGCCTTTGCCGTGACCAATGCCGCCTGGGCCTGATTCCTGGCGATGATCAGGGATGACCGGTCCAATTGTGCAAGCATTTGACCCTTTTCTATCGTATCCCCCTCTTCCGCATAGATCCTCTCGCACCTTCCGGATATCTTCGGGCCGATCTTGCTTTCCCTATAGGCCGTGATCGTACCCGTGGCCGTAACCACAGAGGAGATGGCGCCCTGTCTGACTTCCTCTACATCGACCGGGGTGCTTTGGGTGGCAATAGCCACCTGTGGTTTGCCTGCCTGATCCTTTGACTCAGCATTTTCCCCACACCCGGTAAAAACAAAAAGGGCTGCGATGCCCATAATGGCACAAAGGGATATCGTTGTGTTTTTCATCGTCATAATCGCTCCTTTCTTGGAGATGAACGATCGAAGTTGCTCTCTGGGATACGCTTATTCACGGGAGGAAGCATCATCTGGGTTGTCTGGTGGCTTATCTCGGCAGTCAGGCTGAGCCAGCAAGATGGGCCCAAAGAATATCTCCATAATCGTGTCGGCATTGAGAGGATATCGATCTCCTTGCTCGAGATATTGAATGATCAGGCTACCAATGATTCCGTCCAAGGCCGCTGCCATCAGGAAGGGGTCGAGGTCTCGAAAGGCC
>CAYMFC010000250.1:0-2116 GCA_964389665.1 uncultured Desulfobacteraceae bacterium
ATTGTAGAAGATCGGATCGAGGCCTTTTTCCCTGGCAAGGAGCATCCGCTCCCGGTACATCACAACCTTCTCCATCGCCGATAGGTTCTGGGGGATTTCCTCGTCCCCTTTGTGAATCCTCTCCAATTGCTCAGCGTAGCCGGCTCCCACGCGGGCAAAATGATCCACCGTGAGCTCGGAGAGCCTCCGTATCCTCTCCGGATTTTCCACGATCATGATCTCCACGTCCTGATCATTGCTGCCCGTGGGGGCGTAGCGGACCGCATCGATCAATTGCTCTAAGAGCTTCCTGGGGATGCGTTTCTTCGTGAAATGCCTGTGGCTTCGGCGTTCCCGTATGAATTGTATGAACTGCTCCGGTGTAAAGGTGATGGGCTCGTCGATGTCCGGGAAATTTCCCATATCCATCTTGTGGTGCACGATAGCCCCTGCAGGGCACAGCGAGACGCAGTGACCACAGAGATTGCAGCAGTTCTCGTCGGCCTGTACCGTGACGGTGTCTTTCTCCTGGGTGAAACACCGTTCACATCTCAGAACACAAATACCGCAGTTGGTGCACTTGTCATAGTCGATAGAAACCCAGCTCATCATATCCTCCTCCTCAAAAAGGAAACAATAAACATCAATCCTGGCAGCTTGCGGCCAGCAAGCGGGAGACAGGTTGCTTTCACAAGAGATTCCGGGAATGTCTGAACGCCTCTCCATGGTGAACCGCCTCAGGCTCACCAAAAAGAGGCTTTCTATGGAGATTGTTGAAGAGTAATGCATCCTAGATTGGATTGCAAGGAGAAGAGCACACGGAAAGGCCATGCTCCTTGCGGCCTGAGAATTGATTGAAAGGCATCTCCTTTCGTGCTAGGTTTAAAGACTAGCGTATCGAATTAAGACCCATAACAAGAAGGGGGAAGTCATGTTTGATTTTATGCTTACCGAGGAGCAGAGGGCATTGCAGAATGAAGTCAGGCATTTCGTGAAAAACGATGTGCCGAGCAAGCTCGTTCGAGATATGGACCTGAGCGTGATCGAAACCGGTCGTCCCTTTCTTGAGCTGGCAGCCAAAAGGAACCTCCTGGGCATCCGGTTTCCAACCGAATACGGTGGGAGAGATCTCGATTGGGCGGCCGAGGTGGTAGCGATTGAAGAGGTCGGGGTGCTCGGCAACTCCATCACGTGCGCCTATGTGATGCCGAGCATCGTGGGAGAGGCATTGAATCATTTTGGAACGAGCCAGCAGAAGGAACGGTACCTGAAGCCGACCAACCAGGGGATGCTTTACTCCGCCGAGGCCCTGACCGAGCCGCGGGGAGGTTCTGATTTCTTCGGCGCAACCACCAAGGCGGTAAAGGACGGGGATTCCTTCATCCTCAACGGCGAGAAGCGGTTTATTGTTGGGGCAAAGGAAGCCGACTATTTCCTTGTTTACGCCAACTCAAACCCGGATGCCCCTGCCCATCAGTCGATCAGCTGTTTCATTGTTGACAGGGACAGGGGTGTTGAGGATCAGGCCATCTACAGCCTTCTCGGAACAAGGGGCGGCGGCACCGGAAGGATTGTGTTCAAGGATGTGAGGGTTCCTGCTGAAAACCTCGTGGGCGAGCTTCATAACGCCTATGCCGTCTTTAATAGAATGATGATCCCTGAGAGGCTTACCAGCGGAGCAGGAGCTATCGGCCTTGGCAGGGCAGCCCTTGAGGTGGCCACCCGTTATTCCACCAGGCGAAAGGCCTTTGGCAGGACTATCGATAAGTTTCAGGCGGTGAGCTTTATGGTGGCCGATTCGGTGGCAACCCTGGATGCTGCCAGGGCCTTGGTGTATGCAGCGGCCCGGTCGGTCGATTCAGGGATCGATTCCCGCCGGTTGGTCTCAGAGGCCAAGAAGGTGGGAACCGAGGCTGCCTGGGAGGTGATCAACAATGCCATGCAGATTATGGGAGGCATAGGCTACACCAGCGTGTATCCCATAGAACGGTACCTGAGGGATTGCCGCCTTACCATGATATGGACCGGAACCAACGAGGTGATGAACCTCCTCATCCAGCACGAGTACTACAGGGAGCTGCGGGAGCGGAAGTTTGAGGTCAGGGACGTGGAGGAGGATGCCATCACGCCCGATGAG
>CAYMFC010000251.1:0-2077 GCA_964389665.1 uncultured Desulfobacteraceae bacterium
GGCACAGCGGAGGCTCATATTCGATGAGTTTTTCACCCTTCAACTCGCCCTTTTGCTCAAGAGGAGCAAGGCATCCGGGCAGAGGGGAATCGCATTCACCATCCCGGATCTGGAGGAGCTCTACGGAGCTCTCCCCTTTCCGCTCACCGGTGCACAGGCGAGGGTCATTGGAGAGATCACGGCGGATATGTCCGGATCGGCTCCCATGAACAGGCTTCTTCAGGGCGATGTGGGCTGCGGAAAGACCGTGGCGGCCTTTATCGGTGCATGGATTGCAGCAAGGAACGGCTATCAGGCGGCGTTCATGGCCCCTACCCAGCTTCTGGCAGAACAGCACTTTCTCAGCACCCTTGAGCTCGCCCGAATGATGGGTCTCAGGACCGCGCTGCTCACGAGCGGCATGGGCACCGGAGCTGAAGAGGTGAGGGGTCGGGTACGGCGGGGTGAAATAGACATAGTCGTCGGCACCCACGCCCTCATCCAGGAGAGCGTGGGGTTTCACAGGCTGGGGCTGGCGATCATCGATGAGCAGCACAGGTTCGGAGTGGCGCAGAGGGCCAGGCTCAAAGCCAAGGGTGTATGCCCGGATGTGCTTACCATGACGGCCACGCCCATCCCCAGGACCCTGGGCTTGACCCTCTATGGAGACCTCGACATATCAGTGATCGATGAGCTACCCCCGGGCAGGACGCCGATCCAGACAGGGCTCTTCCATGAGCGCGATAGGGGAAAGGTCTACGCCCTCATGAAAAGGGAACTTGAGAAGGGGAGACAGTGCTACATGGTATATCCCCTCATCGAGGAGTCGGAGAAGATAGAGCTGATGGATGCAACGCGGATGGCCGAGGAGATCGGGCGGGTGTTTCCCGATTTCCGTGTAGGCCTGATCCACGGAAAGATGCCTGTGGATCAAAGGGAAGAGGTCATGAGGTTATTCAAGGGGGGTGAATTAGATATCCTTGTCTCCACCACGGTGATAGAGGTGGGAATCAACATCCCCAATGCCACCGTGATGGTGATCGAGAACGCGGAGCGATTCGGCCTCTCCCAGCTCCATCAGCTCAGGGGCAGGGTGGGAAGGAGTTCCTATCCGTCCACGTGCCTGCTCCTGTCATCACCGAGGCTCACTGATGAGGCCAGAAGGAGGCTGGGAATTCTTGTGAAGAGCAGCGATGGGTTCAGGATCGCTGACGAGGATCTCGCCATACGCGGTCCGGGAGAGTTTATGGGTGAGAGACAGTCTGGATTCTATCAGTTCAGGGCCGCCAACCTCATGAGGGACGCGAAGATGCTCTCGGAAGCGAGGCAGGAGGCATTCAGGCTCCTTGAATGTGATCCAGAGCTCGCCCATCGCACCTATGGCCTTCTCAGGCAGCTATTCGGCATGAGTCAGGGAGGATTAGGCGAGTTTGCCGATGTAGCATAGCTCTCAGGACATGCACTCACCTTTTAAGCTCTCCTCTCCTGCCTTTTGACAGATGCTGTGTCCTCCGGGCGTGGTCAGAGACGATGACTCTTCCGGTCATGGTTCTTTTCATCGAATGGAGTGATGGCCCGCCCTGGTGCGACTTGTTGAAAATACACAAATGCTCAGATTATTTTCTATAGCAGCAACCTTTCCGAGAATGCTCCCTTCCTATAGGTCTGGGCCAGGGAGTATTGGATGAGATTGCTTCGCTTCGCTCGCAATGACACCAATTTTGACTTTTTACGAGACCATCAGTATTGGGAACCATCATATCGGATACCTTCCCATACGGTCAATGGGAAACAGTGTTGGTGAGGCCTTCATGACTTTCAAAACCCGCCCTTCAATTTGAGACCATTACTCCAACACTCCAACACTCCATTAATCCAAAAAAAACGTCATATTAGGGCACGCATTTGGCCCCTTTCAGGGGCTTCAAATAAAGCCAAATCCTCAGGACGTTGATTCTTTGTTTTATGACAACCCCAAAGAATGCCGGTGTGATCGATAATAGTGCTTGCTTTTATATAAAAAGTTGTTATTATATACCCAACACGTTGCATAGAGCCTTTTTGGCATCGAGACGAAAACCCGTAAAGAACTCTAGAC
>CAYMFC010000252.1:0-1988 GCA_964389665.1 uncultured Desulfobacteraceae bacterium
CCCAGGGATTGTTGTACTTGTAAAGGTTTCTCAGGCTCTGTGTCAGCAGGGCAGGCACCTGGGTTCCCTCTTCCACCACCTTGCTTCTCGCATCCCTGATCGCATCCGGTATTCCCACATACACGGGGCATACCTCGAGGCACGCCCTGCACGTGGTGCAGTGCCATACCCTGTGGGAATCAAAGCCTGCTGTCTGTGAACCCCTGCGGCGCTTCCATCGTTTAAACCACTCGAATCTGCTAAAGGGATGATGCTGCATCAGGAGATCATTCTGTGCCCAGGCGATAAAGTCCCTTGGCGTAAAAGGTTCTCCAGCCCCGGTTGAGGGACATACCTCCACGCAGCGGCCGCACCGGGTGCAGGCATCGAAGAAGATCATATCCCGGTAGGAATAGATCTCTTCATCCGGGGTGCGTGTTTCGATCGGGACAGCCTGGGGGGGCCGGCTTTCCAGATAGATGCTGGCTGGGGCAGCGAGCATATGGAAAAGCTTTGAGTAAGGGATATAGCTGATAAGGCTGAGGCTCAAACCGGCATGGACCCACCAGAAAAAGGGATACCACGAGAGGGCGGCCTGGGCATCGGCCCACAAGAGGCTCACCCAATAGCCGGCAAATGACCACCGTGCCCAATCAGGGCCCTGGGCGGAAAGCCGCATCCCTTCAACAAGAAAGCCGGATATGGCCACAAGCCCGAGTAACGCCAACACGGCGAGATCCTCGAAACGCCGCTCGAGGCGTGCTACCCTCTGGAGATACCGGCGTATCAGGGCCCAGGTGAGCCCTCCTATCAGTATCAGGCCCGCGATCTCAAGACAGGTTGAATAGGCAAGATAGATGGATCCCAGGAGAAAATGATACACCCAGTAATCCACCGAGATGAGCACTGTGCCCAAGAAGAGGCCAGAGAAGCCCCACATGATGAGCAGGTGCATGGTTCCCGCGGCAATATCCCCTGTGAAGATCCGCCGACCCAGGAGCCCGTCCCAGAACAGCATGGTGATGCCCTGCCATGAAAAGGGTATTCTCTGCCGCCTGACGCCCTTGATCCAGATAGAAAGGTGGATGAGAATGCCGACGATAAAAATCGCCGTTGCTAAGGCTGCAAGCAGGTAAAAGAGCCAGACGTGATCAATATGCCAGTAAGAGGTACGGTACGGAATCATGGCGATACATGTTTACGTTAGAATGCCCCTGGTAAAGATTTCCACAAACAGCCTTGCCAATTCATCGAGGGTAATAGGACCATCCTTGTGGTACCACTTGATGGTGTAGTGAACCATACCGAAAAAGGCGAACGTGGCCAACGAGGCGTCGATCTCTTTCATCTTGTCCTCCTCGACCAGCTCCTTGAGGATGGACTTGATCAATCGCACATATTGTCTTTGTTTGTCAACGAGGATGAGGCGCTTGGTATCTGTCAGAGAGTTCATCTCGTTGACCAGCAGGATGAGCCTTTCCTGATCCCCGGCATAGGACCGGATGTAGGAGTGAAGCACCCTTTTCAATTTATCTTCAGCCTCCAGCTCAGAGGCATAAATCTCCTCTAACTCTCTCAGTACTTCGTCCATTGCGTCATTCATGAGCCGGAAGAGCACGTCTTCCTTACTCGTGAAATAATGGTACAGGGAGGATTGATTCATGCCCAGCTCCCGGGCGATCTCCCGCATCGATGTGTGATGGTATCCCCGATAGGCGAAGAGGCGGGCCACAACACGTTGGATTTCATTTTTCTTATCAAGGCGTTTGGGCCTTATCATAGCAGCACTCGGATTCTTCAAACGAACGTTTGCTTTATAATTGCAGGACCTCTTGCTTGTCAATATTTTTTTCCCTCTGGCACCATCTGGCAAAAAACTCATTTTTTGACTCAATCCCATTTTTAGTTGAAATTCCATAGCGGCCCCTTCCCTCCATCATACAGCCACTACCTTATTGGCCCCTATTCCAAGCTCCCTCTGTATCGCTGCTCGAAGTTCAGGGAGCTGC
>CAYMFC010000253.1:0-1977 GCA_964389665.1 uncultured Desulfobacteraceae bacterium
GCAGGAATACCCATTAGATCTAGAAGAATTTAGAATATTTGTGTATTATGGAAATTCTGAGTTTCGTTACCGTCGAATATGACGTGCGGTGAGTTTTACGAAATTTGTTCTCACTTCTTTGCTATGATCTAAAGAAGTTCGCAATCGGATTACTACCTACCATGTGGACGCTAATTTCAGGGATTTTTCTTGGCTGGACATTGGGCAGCAACGATTCCGCCAACGTGTTCGGGACCGCCGTTGCCGCAAAAATCGTCAAATATCGTACCGCAATCCTGCTTACCTCCCTTTTTGTCGTTCTGGGAGCCTTGATAGAGGGGGAGAAATGCTTTTCCACGGTGAGTGAGCTCTCTACCCTGACCCCAAGAGGCGCCTTTTTGGCTGCTCTCGCTGCGGGCATTACCATGTTCGTTGTAACCTATCTGGCCATACCGAGCTCTACCTCACAAGCGATCACCGGCGCCATTGTAGGGGTTGGCATGGTATCCGGAATACCCGGCTTCTCCAATCTCTACAAAATAGTTGCGTGCTGGTTGTTGACGCCCATTGGCGGCATGATACTGAGTTTCCTGCTCTACCATTTGATCAGTTTCTTTATCGCCACGTACATCCGCAGCCCTCAAATGCGTTCTACTATTTTCTTCTGGAGCCTGATCTTCGCGGGATGTCTCGGCGCCTATGCACTGGGATCGAACAACGTTGCCAATGTGACCGGCGTTTACGTCGGCGCCGGATTGCTGACTCCCTTTGAAGGCTTACTGATCGGTAGCCTCAGTATTGCAGGTGGCGTATTGACTTACAGCAAAGGGGTCATGATGACGGTGGGAAGGGATATTACCCCTCTGGATGAGTACGCCGCGTTAATTGCAGTTCTTGCAGGGGCGATCACCGTGGAGATCTTCACCCAGGTGGGAGTGCCCGTTTCTTCTTCTCAGGCTATTGTGGGAGGGGTGGCCGGCATTGGGTTGGTGAGGGGCGTCAGAACCGTAAGCAAGCGAACCTTGATGAAAATCCTCATTGGATGGATATCAACACCCCTTTCGGCTGGCATCATCTCCTATGTTTTGGTAAAAATATTTCAGGTGTAAAGGAGGTCACTACTATGTCATTTAGAAAAGAGAAAGAGATAAATGAGCTCATCCTGAAACACCTCGATAGCGTGTTTAGCTGTCTCCAACTCGCACTTGATACAGTGAAGGAATATCTGAATGATCACATAGTTGAGGCCAAAGCGCTTGCCCTCAAGGTGGATCGGTCTGAGACGGCGGCAGACATGATTCTTAGAGAGATCATGAGCAAGCTCTATTCAGGAGCCTATCTTCCCTCGCTCAGGTCGGACATATTCCACCTGGGACAGCACATGGACGGCATTGCGAATGCAGCTGAAGCCTGTTGTGATTTCTTCCTCGATCAGCGCCCCGATATCCCCCAGGAGATGAGGCCGCATTTCTGGAGGATCATGGAAAAATCGATCTCTTCCTGCACCCCGTTAATGGAGGCAGCGAGGTCCTTTTTAAAGGGTGAGGACCCCGGCATTATCCAGGAGGATGCCAGCCAGGTAGGGATTATGGAGTCTGAGGTGGATAAGGAGGAATGGGATTTAACGCGCGATATCTTTAAAACCGATCTGGACTTGGGCCATAAGATCCACCTCAAACAGTGCCTCGAGAGTATCACAACGATCTCGGATAGGGCCGAGGACACCTCAGATCAGCTACAGCTTATAATCATAAAGGGCGGTCTGTAATATTCAACGTGTCGAGGCCCTTCTATGGCGTTGAAAGGCTCACCTCAGGCTGCATTGGTAGGGGGAGTCAAGAAGCGAGCGAGACACAGCCATCGAAACATTGGCACATGCATCAAGGTCCATCTCTGGACCAAAATCCGAGATTGGTTTTATGCGAACCAATCTCGGATTTTGGGGCTTGGTTTAAGCTTGACGATTGGAAAATATGTGCTATAAAACCTGTGAATCAT
>CAYMFC010000254.1:0-1945 GCA_964389665.1 uncultured Desulfobacteraceae bacterium
GCCTTCTTCGTGGTCTGGCTGCAATTCGGGGTGAGCATCCTCTCCGGAGCATTGACCCTGGGAGCCATGAGCCTGCCTGTGATCATCGGCTCTTCTGAAGAGGCGCTCCGAGCCGTTCCGGATACCTATCGGGAGGCATCCCTCGGGCTCGGGGCCACCAAGTGGCAGACGGTTTACCGGGTGGTACTTCCTGCCGCCCTTCCCGGCATCCTCACCGGGTCTATCCTGGGGATCAGCAGGGCTGCCGGAGAAACGGCGCCGATCATGTTCACCGCAGCGGTGTTTTTTACCCCTTCCCTGCCGAGGTCTATCTTCGATGAAATCATGGCCCTCCCCTATCACATCTATGTCCTGGCCACAGCCGGCACGGAGATAGAGAAAACGAGACATTTACAGTACGGGACGGCACTGGTTTTGATCGCATTAGTGCTGGGTTTGAATCTCGTGGCGATTCTTTACAGGGCACGGCTCCGGAGGAAGATGTAACAACGTATCGGATTAGGAGAGTTTGGTATCTCTCATGAAAAACCAATTAAAGATAAAAACGAACCATCTGAATTTTTACTACGCTGATGTTCCGGCGCTCCAGGATATCACCCTGGAATTCCATGAACATCAGGTGACGGCCCTTATCGGGCCGTCGGGATGTGGGAAAAGCACGCTACTGCGCTGCCTGAACCGAATGAACGACCTCATTCCCTATGCTCGTGCAGCTGGAGAGGTATTGCTCGACAATCGAAATATCTATGACCCTGACGTGGATGTGGTTACCCTTCGCCGGCGTGTCGGCATGGTATTTCAAAAGCCGAATCCCTTCCCCAAAACTGTTTTTGAGAATATTGCTTATGGTCCAAGGGTTAACGGCATCAGGGACAAGGCCTATATTGCGGAGCAGGTGGAGCATAGCCTTCAACAGGCCGCCCTTTGGGAGGAGGTCAAGGACAGGCTTCATGACTCGGCCCTGGGTCTCTCAGGTGGGCAGCAGCAGCGTCTCTGTATCGCCAGGGCGCTGGCAGTGGGACCGGAAGTGCTTCTCATGGATGAACCGTGCTCTGCGCTTGATCCCATCGCCACCCAGAAAATCGAGGACCTGATCGATCAGCTGAAGGAATCCTATACCATTATCATCGTGACCCATAACATGCAGCAGGCGGCCCGGGTATCGGATATCACCGCCTTTTTCTATCTCGGAAAGCTCATAGAGATGGGAGAAACCAACAGCCTGTTCACCCGTCCTAAGCTCAAAAAGACCGAGGACTACATCACCGGCCGTTTCGGCTAATAGAGGAGGAAGCCCTATGCCCAAGCATCTTGAGAGGGAGCTTGAAAAATTAAAGAAGAGGATCCTCTCCCTTGGCGCCAAGGTTGAGGAAAGGCTCAGGATGGCCATCAAGGCCATAGAGACAAGGGACGGAAACCTGGCAAACCAGGTCATTAAAGCTGACCATGAGATCGACGAGATGGAGGTGGATATCGAGGAGGAATGCCTCAAGGTATTGGCCCTCCACCAGCCCGTTGCGATCGACCTGCGTTTTATTGTCTCGGTGATAAAGATAAATAGTGATCTGGAAAGGATTGGTGATCTGGCCGTGAATATCGGGGAGAGGGCCGCATTTCTCGCAACACAGAGGAAGCTGGATATCCTGTTCGACTTCCCCGGCATGGCCGAAAAGGCCCAATCGATGGTGAAAAAGAGCCTCGATGCCCTGGTGAATTTGGACAGTCGATTGGCATGGGAGGTCTTCGCCTCCGATGATGAGGTAGACGCGATGAACCGCGATATGTTCATCCAGGTCCAGAACGGCATACGAAAAAATATAAACTGGATGGAGTGCCTGATCCATCTCCTTTCCGCCTCCCGTTACCTGGAAAGGGTAGCTGACAGCGCCACCAATATTGCAGAGGACGTCGTATACATGATCGAGGGCGAGATAGTCCGCCACCG
>CAYMFC010000255.1:0-1933 GCA_964389665.1 uncultured Desulfobacteraceae bacterium
CTTCCGAGGGGGTAAGCCACCTGGCAAGGCTCAAGGTGACCAATATCTCGAAGAAGGGCATGCTTGCCCATATCAGCACCATACTGAGCCAGAGCGAGGCAAATATCGTCAATGCGGAACTCCATACCACGGTTGACAAAAAGGGTATCTCCACATTCACCATCGAGGTTGCCGACTATAATCAATTAAAGGAGATCATCTCCAAGATAAAGACCATCAAGGAGGTCTTAAAGGTGGAGCGGATGTGAAAAACAGTATCAACGAGGCGGCATGGAGCGGGGTGATGATCCGTCCGGATTGCTCACTGGACGCTACGAAGTGCAGGCTTATCTACCAGCCCTGACCTGATACACCTGGTGCAGACCTTTATCCTCTTGGTCTGACCGCCTACCGTAATCCTCACCGTCTGGAGGTTTGGATACAATCGCCTCTTTGTCTTGTTGTGGGCATGGCTCACATTATTCCCAACAACGGGCCTCTTCCCGCATATCTCGCATACCTTCGCCATCTTATCCTCTTCCCTTTCCGTGTAACCCTGATTGACTTCTCTGGAGGGAGCAATGACCACTCGCCACCTTTATTGCCATATAACAGATTCCCCCTTCTTTAGCAACTCTGAAATGAGGATGTCTATCTCGTTTGTGATCAGGTCATAGGCGGTGCTCAGAGGCGGACTGAAAATGGTCTCATACTGGGAGAGCCGTGCCAGCGGGATCTCCTCACCGATCATCAAGATAATCCTCTCGCCTATCCTGCTGACCTCTCTCGTCCCCAACAACTGTGCGCCGATCAGGGTTTGCGTACCCGGATCAGCGATGAGTTTTGCCCAGAAACCCTCTCCCCCGAACATCTTCTTCCGGGTCTCCCCTTTCCTCACCACTGATAGAACCTCAACCCCCTTGTCCCTGGCTGCCCGCTCGGTTATGCCTACCGATACCACGGTGGTTCCGAAGATCTCCGCCCCGAAGGTATTCAGCGAGCCCAGAAAGGGAACGGTGTTCCCGAAGTGGATATTCCTTCCGATGACCCTTCCGTTTCTGTTGGAATGCGTTGCCAGTGCAGTGATGAACTTGGTGTCGTGCACCATGTGCCATCCCTCAATGCAGTCCCCAGCCGCGTAAATAGATGGATCACTGGTCTGGAGGTACTGATTTACCTCAATGCCACCGGTTGTGCCGATCCTCAACCCCGCCTTTCTCGCCATCTCTGTATTGGGCGCAATCCCCTTGGCAACAAGAACCCAGTCAGTCTCGATGGTCTTACCCCCTGAAAGGAAGAGCCGCACCCCGTGTTTGAGCGTCTCCGCCCTGACCGCTGACGTAGACAGGTGCACGGAGAGTCCATCGGCTCTCACCTTGGGCTCCAGCTTCGAAGCCATATCTGGATCAAGTTGCTGGGAGAGGAGATTCTCTGAGGATACAACCAGTTCAACAGCTCGATACCCTTTGCTGATCAAGGTCTCCGACATTTCAAGTGCGATAATCCCTCCACCGAGAATTGCGACCCTCTCTGCCTTGGGCATAATCGATTCTATCTCCTCGGCATATCGCAGCTCCGTGGTGAGGTAATGCACCCTGTCTGGATCGAGCCCCGGTATAGCCGGCGTCTTGTTGACGGCCCCTGTATTGATCAGCAGTATATCGTAGGGCACCTCGTTCCCATCAACCATGATAACCTTTCTCTCCCTGTCGATAGCCTCGACCGTGCATTCCGTATGGAGGCCGATATGCTTTTTCTCAAACCACGGGGGCGGTGCATAGATCATATCATCAAAGGACATGATACCCCTCAGCACAAAGGGCTGTTCACAGGGGGTATAGGCAGTCCGATCCCTTCTCGTGTAGATATCGACCTGCGCAGGATTCCCCAGAACCCTGAGGGTGTTCGCACACACAATACACGCCCCGCCTCCCCCAATCATCACAATCTTCAC
>CAYMFC010000256.1:0-1877 GCA_964389665.1 uncultured Desulfobacteraceae bacterium
GATCGTCATTATAGGAATGGGCACCGCTTCAGCAGGGGCATCCGCTGCGGTGAACCATACGAGCCCCGGCTCAGAGGTGAGCATTATAGAAAAAAGGGGCTATGAGATGTACTCGGCCTGCGGTATGCCCTTCGCATTCGAGGGAAGATTGGATTTCGAATCCCTGAAACACGAGTTCCCGGCCAGAGGTCCTAAGACCAAACTATACCTTGACACCAAGGCGGTGCACATCGATACGGATAAAAAAGAGGTGGGCATAGAAGGCCCAAAAGGAAGGAGCGCCCTCCCCTATGACGCGCTGATCATCACCACCGGAGCAAAGCCCGTGGTTCCGAACATAGCCAATCTCGACGGCTGCCTGGGGGAATATGCCCATACCCTCTATACCTGGGAGGACGCATTTCGGCTCTATCAGGCCAAGGATACGATCAGAAGGGCTACCGTGATCGGGGCCGGCGCTGTCGGCGTGGAATTCGCTTATGCGATGAGAAAGCAGGGCCTTGAGGTCATGATCGTGGAGATCATGGATCAGGTGTTTCCCGGTGCGCTTGACCAGGACATGGCCCGACATGTCCAGGAGTACCTCGATGCGCACGGAATCACTGTCCTTGCCAATGCTATGGTCAAGGAGGTAGGGGGAGAAACCAGGCTGGAGGGCATCACTGTAGGTGAGAAAACCTATGCAACCGACCTCGCCATACTTGCCTGTGGCACGGTCCCTGACGTGGAATGGCTCAGGGATTTCGGTATCTCCGTGAATAAAAACGGGATTATCACGTCCAAGACCATGATGACCAATGTCAGGGGCGTATACGCGGCAGGCGACTGCGTTGAGACGTTTCACGCGATCACCGGAAGAAGATGCAGATCCATGCTCGCGGTGCCGGCCATGAGCCAGGGAAGGGTTGCGGGGATCAATGCGGCAGGCGGAAGGGCCGTCTACGGCGGGACCCTGAACACCTCGATCTCGGTACTCGGGGAGCACGCAATAGGATCGACCGGGCTTACCACGGAACAGGCCAGGCAGGATGGCCATGAGCTCGTTATCCAAAAGGCAAAGGGTTTTACCATGCCCTCCTGGCATACAGGCCATGGGGAGCTTATCGTGAAGCTCATTGCCGATAAGAAGGGAAGGCTCCTGGGCGGCCAGGCATTCGGGGAAAAACGAGCCGTGAAAAATAGGCTGGATATCGTCTCTGCCTACCTCTCGGCCAAGGGAACGCTCACCCATATGATACGGGGGGAGCTGGCCTACTGCCCTGATATCGCGGACATCCCCGATCCGCTCACAACCGCTGTAGAGTTTATGATGAGGAGGGTGAGGAGGTAACATGAAAGCAACCATTCAGCCGCGGATTCACACAGATGAACACGGATAGATTTCAATACAATCAGCGATAATCAGCGTAAATCTGCGGCGAGGGAGTTACAAATGAAAGACCACATACCATACATCGCGACCACGGAAGCTGACCGCTCCGAGATGCTCGCAGAAATAGGCGTTCCAGAGTTCGATGAGCTCTTTGAGTCTATCCCCAACCACCTGAGATTGGCGAGGGATCTCGTCCTGTCCTCGCCCGTTGAGGGAATGAAGCTGCCCCTCTCCGAGATGGAGCTCAGGAAGTATATAGGGAATTTGAGCGCACGGAACTCCCATTCCTGTACCTATTTCCTCGGCGCCGGCTGCTACCATCACTATATACCGAGCATCGTGGATCTCTTCACAGGCCTCCCTCAGTTCTACACCCCGTACACGCCCTACAAGCCTGAGACGAATCAGGGGACCCTTCAGGTCATGTATGAGTATCAGACCATGATGTGTCGGCTAACCGGCTTAGAGGTCTCGAATGCATCCCTCTATGACGGCGCGACAGCGA
>CAYMFC010000257.1:0-1872 GCA_964389665.1 uncultured Desulfobacteraceae bacterium
AAGGCATTAAAGATGAATTTGGAATGGCATTCACTTTGATCAATACTGACCCCTCGTTTCGTAGCTCCACTCTTGATCAACTCGTAAAGAGTCGTTTTTCCCATTTTTCCGTCATCCTGGCGAACCCCGGATCGTGGTCCGGGGCAGGCGCCAGAATCCAGCAAATGCAACAGGTTCTGGCTGCCCCCGGCTTACTACATGCCGGGGCAGGCTTATCGAAACTTGCCCTGGACTTGATACAGGGTCCGGCATGACGATTAGAGGACTTTTTACGAAACCATCAGATTTAATAGTGCCATTTTTCTTTGACTGTGGAGGCGTGAATCCATGGCCCACAATAAAAATATCATCAGACACCTGTCATGGGGACCACATTTACCTCCGATTTGACCTCTTGGACACCAGGCACCTCTTGCACTACATGGAACACGCGATCTTTATCTTCTTGAGTGTATGTCCATCCTGTTATAGAGGCGACACCCTTCTTGGGGACCTCAATGCGCAACGCATTCGTGCTGATGTCGTTTCTTATAAGGGCTGCCTCGATCTTTTTCTCCAGGGACATCCTCTCCATGGAATCGAGTGCCGTGAGGCTACAAACCTTGATCTCCTGGGATTGCGCTGCCTCCATGATGAGGCTCGATGCCGACTCCGCGCTCAATTTGTCTCGATTGATAATCAGATCATAGAGAGAGAGGTCATCCCAGTCCTTGTGAAAGGCGAACTTCAGAAACCCCTTCCGCTCGTGGTCGCTCTTGCTGATCATCTTTTCTGCCGCCTCGGTGCTCAATCCCTGCTGATCCATGAGGTGCTTGACGCGGAAGGGCCTTGAGCCGTAAATTCGCACGTGGAGGGCGCAGTTGAAATCCCGTAGGAGGAACTGGGCCCCGTGGCCCACGATGACACCCTCGCCTTTGCGGGCTACCTCATAGATCACCGCCTCCATCAGGTCCAGGTACGCCTCCGGTTTATGAGAGAAAAGCCGGTTGAAGAAGCCCGGCGCCTTCTCGCCCAGTTCCTTCAAGATCTCAGGTTGAATTCCTATCTTTACGGCTTCTTCCTGGAGCCTCCGGTCATCATAGAGCTCTATGTTTAGCCCCTCGGCGACCTTTCGTGCGATGGTCATTCCCCCGCAGCCAATGCATCTGGTGATCGTGATTAGTGACATGTCCGAACCTCCTTGTTTTGTTATTGTTTACTTGAAAGAGAGCAATATCCTTGCCATGGAAAGAGGGCAGTCATGGCGACCGTTTTGATTCATCTCCGGCTTACCTGTCCCGCAATATATCAACATGATCTATAACGAGGAGCAGAGCCCTGAATCCTTATGCAGTGCAGTGCGGAGGCATCCTATCCCTTTAGATTTAATCTCTCCTAGCGCAGTGCAAATGAAAGCTGCGGTCTCGTTACGAAGCCGGAAACTGAAGACACAAAATCCAGCCCAAAAAGACAGATTCCCATCTCACAGGACATAGTCCTTCCCTATAGGACAAATTTCAACGATTTATGGAAAACCATCGACTTCGAAAAATAGGCTAACTGCTCAGAATAAAAAGAGATTCATTGCAATACTATTATTGGCATGCTTCTTGTTCTGGAAACGTATACGGGATTTCTCTATAGGTGAATACCTTTACTACGAGGACATTGATATGGAGAAAGATGTGATTATGGATCTCGACAACGTAGCGGTGCGGTTTACCGCTGAAGGCAAGATCTCCGTTATTGATGCCATCAGGGCGGTAGGTGGTTCCGAGCATCCGTGGACGGTGTGGGAAAACCTGACAACGGAACATCCTGAAGTCCTCGATCACTGCGAGGACTACTCTTTCCAAATGCAAGGTTCAGTTCCGGTGGTGAATAGCGAGGGAT
>CAYMFC010000258.1:0-1868 GCA_964389665.1 uncultured Desulfobacteraceae bacterium
GTCAGATCGATCTCCAATTCGCTGAGCATCCGGAAGCCTACGTGGGGAAAACCTACCGGTTTATCATCACTCAATTTGAGGAGGATGCCAGAAACCTCGTGGTTTCAAGAAAAGGGCTCCTGAACAGGGAGTTGGAGGCGGAGCGGGAGAAATTTCTTCAGGGCATTTCCGTAGATGCCGAATATGATGGAAAGGTACGGCGGATTCTGCCCTATGGGGCCTTTGTCGAGCTTTTTCCGGGTATCGAGGGCATGGTTCACGTCTCAGAGATCAGCTGGTCGCGCGTGGAGAGGCCCGATGAGGTGCTTAATGCGGGAGCGGCAGTCAGGGTCAAGATAATCGGTATTGAAGGAGGTGATGGGCCTGGGGGAATAAAGATAGCCCTTTCGATAAAACGGATTACCGCGGACCCCTGGGATATGGTGGGGGAGAAATTCCAGGAGGGAGACAAGGCTACCGGTACGGTCATCAGGTGCGCCGAGTTCGGGGCCTTTGTGGAGATAGCACCCGGGATAGAGGGCTTGGTCCATATCAGTGAGATGAGCTTCACGAAGCGGGTCCTGAGGCCCCAAGATGTCGTAAGGGTAGGTCAGGTTGTTCCGGTTGTGGTAAAGGAGGTCGATCCCGAGAGAAGGAGGATCTCCTTGAGCATAAAGGAGGCGGAAGGAGATCCCTGGCTGGAGGTAGACGCTACGTACCACGTGGGCCAGACCGTCGAGGGAATCTTTGAGAGAAAGGAGCAATTCGGCTGGTTCATAGCCCTGGAGCCGGGCATTACAGGGCTTCTTCCGAGATCAAGCATGCAGAGATCGGTCAAACCGGCATCGATCGAAAGGCTCAAGCAAGGCGATGCCATTCCGGTGATTATCGAGAGGATAGACCCTGATGAACGAAAGATAACCCTCGCACCGGGTGATCCGGACGCTGAGGAGCATTGGCGGGGCTTTGCCGGGGATTCCGGGAAATCCCTGGGATCTTTGGGGGAAAGGCTCCAGGAGGCACTCAAGTCAAAAAAGGAGAAGTAATCGTCCCCTGCAAAGATGAGGGAACGCCTTCGCTTGTATCAGATTTTTCCAGACAGGGCACTAAAGCTGACTATAGGTTGTCGCGAGTGTGTTGTTTTAGCCTTCTCCTCGTAAGCAGGTAACCCGCGATAACGAAAAGGAGGCCGAGGATAAATGCCAGGTTATTCTTGGTGAACATGCCATAGGAAACCGACAGTATGCCGATTGCGCATAGAAGAGCGACGAGGGGCTTACTGCTGAAAAGATATGGCAGGGTCCTTTGTGCTATGAGATCCCTCATAGTTTTCTTTCGCTTTTTGCAAGGCAAAGATGAACCAGGCGGAGCCTTTTAAACAACGTTACAGATGTTAACTAAACGGCCTATGCTCTCTATCTCCACCACAATCTCATCACCGTCTTTCAGGTACACCGAAGGCTCACGAAAGGCTCCCACCCCATGAGGTGTGCCCGTGAGGATAATATCACCGGGCAAGAGGGTAATATTCTCCGAGATGAAGACGATAAGCTCAGGGAGCGTGAATATCATCATGCGCGTATTGCTATCCTGCATGAGTTGGCCGTTGAGCAAGCACCGTATGTCAAGTGATTGGGGATCAGGCATCTCCTCGGGAGTCACAATCCATGGGCCAATGGGGCAGAAGGTGTCGAGGGATTTTCCCCTCACCCATTGCCCATCACCAAATTGGAGGTCCCTGGCACTCACATCATTGGCGCAGGTGTATCCAAAAACTGCTTCCATGGCCTCGGTTTTGTGACATCTATGGATTTTTTTGCCGATAACTACCGCAAGTTCCGCCTCGAAATCCACCTTTTTGGTGAGATCAGAATCCCAGGTAATGGCGG
>CAYMFC010000259.1:0-1789 GCA_964389665.1 uncultured Desulfobacteraceae bacterium
TGGAACGGCTGTCAGGGTTGCGTTAAATACGTGGTGCACTATGATTAAGCTGACCATTGAGGAGGCTGTCGGAAAACCGCTGGCCAATGATGTCACGAGGATAATCCCAGGCACATCAAAAGGGCCCGCCTTTAAGAGGGGGCACGTGGTTACCAAGGGCGATCTACCCCTGTTGCGGGAAATGGGCAAAAATCACGTCTATGTGCTTGATCCTGAGGCAGGCTCTATTCATGAGGATGATGCCGCAGAGGTATTGGCCAAGGCCTTTCAAGAGGAGCACTTCCAGCTCGAGGGGCCGAGCGAGGGCAAGATCACCCTCAAGGCTGCGATAAAGGGCCTCCTCAAGATTAAGATCGATCTCCTTGCCTTTATCAACCGGTCTGGAAGCGTCATCTGCTCCACGATCCATCAGAACACCGTGTGCTCCAAGGGAATGGCGGTTGCTGCCACCAGGATAATCCCGGTTGCTCTGGAGGAATCCGAATTTCGGCCTATCGTGGAGGAAATCAGGGCTCAAGGCCCCCTTCTGAGGCTCTTCCCGTTCACTAGGACGAAGGTGGGCGTGGTAGCCACCGGGGAGGAGTTCTCCTCGGGCAGGGTAAAAGACAGCTCCCTGGAGATTCTCTCTCCCAAGGTGATGCACCTCGACGGAACCATCATCTTCCACCGGGTCTGTCCTGACAAGAAAGAGATCATATCAGAGGCGATCCAGGAGGCGATAGGAGAGGGTTGTGAGACCGTGATCGTCACCGGCGGCCTTTCCGTTGACCCTGACGATGTGACCCTTGATGGCATGATCGGCTCAGGAGCCACCCTGGTATCATACGGTTCTCCTGTTCTCCCGGGGGCCATGTTTGCCGTTGCCTATATGGGAGAAACAGCCATTCTCGGGGTGCCCGCTGCGGTCTACTATTACAAGACCACAGTGCTGGACCTCTTTCTCCCCAGGGCAATGTCCGGCGATTGGATTACCCGGGAGGATATCGTGAGCCTGGGGCATGGAGGGCTCTGCCTCGGGTGCAAAACATGCACGTATCCGATCTGTCCCTTTGGAAAAGGCGCGTAATGAGTGAGATTCTCGCTCAGTTCATAGATGAGACGAAGGCGCTCATCTCCAGGCATTGCCTTGAAGATGAGATGGTATCTGTTGTTGCACGACCGCTTACTCCCCAGGAGGCGATCGGCAGGCCCGTGCATGACGACTATCCCCTTCTTAAGGGAAAAGAGCGGATGATGCAGGCGACCTTCCTCAACGAGAGAGGCCAGGCTTACTCTGATCATACAGGGAACTTTACGGGAAGCCTCTACCAGATCATGAGCCTCCCCATGGATTCCAACTTTCACAGGGCGCTTCTGGTCGCAACGGCAAACGCGGTCTTGAGAAAGATAGGGGTGATCGACAAAAGCCGTCACTGCAAGGACCGTGATCCGGAGCGGTGCGCCGCGTATCTCAAGGATGCCCTCGAGCCGTTCTCGGCCCAGAGGGTCGGCATGATAGGAGATCAGCCCCGTTTGCTCGAAGAGCTATCCCGCCACGTTGAGGTAAGGGTCTGCGATAGGGATCCCGACAACATCGGCACGGTGAAATCGGGCATACGCGTGGAGGATGCTGCTGCCCATGAGGATATCACGAAGTGGGCGGATCTCCTCCTTGCTACCGGCACCACGCTGGTGAACGACACCATCGGGCACTTTATCGGGGAGGTGCCCGCACTATTCTACGGCATCACCATTAGCGGGGCAGCGACCCTTCTCGGCCTCAATCATTTCTGTCCTCTGGGAAGATGAG
>CAYMFC010000260.1:0-1785 GCA_964389665.1 uncultured Desulfobacteraceae bacterium
GTGAAGGATTAAAACAGGCGTTTTTGTTTGAGGTTGTTTTTTGCCTTGCTCTGAAAGCCGAAATGCCGGTAGGCGCGGCTGGTGGCCACTCTGCCCTTCGGTGTCCGGTTGATGTAGCCGCTTTGAATGAGGAACGGCTCGTACACCTCTTCAAGGGTGTCCTTTTCCTCGCACAGGGCAGCGGACAGTGCGTCTACCCCTATCGGCCCTCCTTCGAACTTCTCGATAATGGTGAGCATGATCTGCCGATCCATCTTGTCAAGGCCTTGGTCATCCACCTCGAGTATATCGAGTGCCTTTGCCGCAACGGAACGGGTGATGACCCCTTGGGCCTTGATCTGGGCATAATCCCTCACTCTCTTGAGCAACCGATTCGCCACCCTCGGAGTGCCCCTGGATCTCTTTGCAATCTCAAGCGCCCCTTCCCTGTCCAGCTCGGTGCGGAGGTAGTCTGCGGAACGAGACACGATTTCCCTGAGTTCCTCAGGCTTATAGAAATCCATGCGCAGAATGACGCCGAACCGGTCACGAAGGGGAGGGGTGAGCAGCCCTGTTCTCGTGGTGGCGCCGATGAGGGTGAAGGGGGGGATGGAGAGCCTGACGGTCTTGGCTGACGGGCCTTGTCCGATAATGATATCGAGCTTGAAATCCTCAAGTGCGGGGTAGAGCACCTCCTCCACCACGTGGTTCAGCCTGTGGATCTCATCGATAAACAGGACGTCCCTGGGTTCCAGAGAGGTGAGGATGGCAGCGAGGTCGCCTGCACGCTCCAGCACAGGCCCGGAGGTCATTTTTATGTGGACACCGAGTTCGTTCGCTATGATATGGGCGAGGGTTGTCTTTCCAAGGCCCGGGCTCCCGTGAAAAAGGACGTGGTCCAAGGCCTCAGCGCGTCCTTTAGCGGCCTCTATAAAGATCCTGAGATTTCTCTTGAGATCCTCTTGCCCGATAAAGGCATCCAAGCTCGTTGGCCTGAGGCTGACTTCCAGAGAGCCGTCATCAGCCTTGGGCGTCGGGTCTGTGATCCTGTCTTCCATAGTCGTTAACGCTCTGTGGTCATTTGTATAGTTCAGCTACCGTACTCGATCTTTTTCCTCTTTCCGACAAACTCATCTCGCCCTTTATATGATCATTATGCCAGGTTTCGCAGTGCCTCCTTGAGCAGCGTCTCGATATTCATCTCGTGACCGTTACGGAGGGCTGCCTCTATGGCCTTCTTTGCAGCCTTGCTTGGGTAGCCGAGGTTAATAAGGGCCGATAGGGCATCCTCGTAGATCTCCCTATCCCGTATCTCCAGCTTCGCCTCAGGCGCTACCTCGATTCCTTCGGCGATTTTCGATGCCTTCTCTTTTAACTCCAGGATTATCCTCTGAGATGTCTTCTTTCCCACGCCTGGAATGCTCGAGATCTTCTCGGAGTCCTCCCTCACGATGGCGCTGAGAAGCTCCTCAAACCCCATTCCGGAGAGTATGTTGAGCGCAACCTTTGGGCCGATGCCCGATACGGAGATCAGGAGCAAAAAGACCTGCTTCTCCATCTCCGTTTGAAAGCCGAACAGTTGAAGGATGTCCTCACGCACATGGGTGTAAACATACAGGCTCACTGTCTTCGTTTCATCGGGGAGTTGGTAGAATGTGGATAAGGGGATGAAGATCTGATAGCCGATCCCGTGGATATCCACTACCACCGATTGAGGATTTTTGCTGAAAATGGTCCCTGTTACATATGCTATCATTGGCCTCCGCGCCTACTCGATCCTAAACCAGTTGTGGTGACATATGGCAA
>CAYMFC010000261.1:0-1778 GCA_964389665.1 uncultured Desulfobacteraceae bacterium
GGTGATAGGTTATTGATATTGAGAAACTGCGAAAGCTCCATGCGATTCCTCTTGGCGATCAAATACGGGGAGTCTCCCTTTAATACGATATAGGTCTTGGTTGCTATATCCTCGGTAGCGGCCAGGTCTTGGGGAATCATAAGGATCTGGCCAACGTTGAGGCGGGTATCATTGAGCCGATTTGCGGACTCTATTGCCTTGGTGGTAGTCCCGAATCTCTCGGCAATCCTCCAGAGCGAATCGCCTTTTTGCACCACATACCGCACCGACTCCGCCCTCCCCGGTGATCCGGATTCTCCTGAGCTCTCTGCCCTCTGTATCTCATACTTCCTGCCAGTTGGTATCTTAAGCCTCCAGCCCGTCCTTATGAAGTGGCTGCTCTTAAGGCCGTTGAGATTCATGATCGACCTGACGCTCGTCCCATACCTGCCGGCAATAACGGACAAGGTCTCGCCACTTCGAACCTTGTGGACGACATAGGCCGGTACAGGAGAATGCCACACCGGTATATCGGCCAATTTCGAGAGTAACACCTGCCCCTTGTCCTGAGGCATCTTGAATGAAAAAGCTCTGTCCGGGGTGAAGCTATAGCGTAAAGAGGGATTGATTTCCGCCAGGAGTGCATAGGGTACTTCGGTGTGCTTTGCTATTGTTTTCAGGTGAGCCTGTTTGTCGATGGTGACCGCTTCGGTCTCAACCTCCTCATCCACAGCAGGCAATGTAAAGCCGTGAGCCTCGGGATCTTTCAAGATATGGAGTACCGCCAAGAACTTCGGCACATAGAAGGCCGTCTCCATGGGGAGCCTTTCGTAAAGATCCCAAAAGTTGTCTAGGTAGTTGATCCTTTGGCTCCGAATGCTCTTCAGCACCCTGCCCTCGCCACAGTTATAGGCTGCCAAGACCGTAGTCCACTCACCGAATATTTGATGCAACTCCCTCAGGTATGAGATTGCGGCTTGAGTCGATTTTTCCGGATCCATTCTCTCATCGACCCACCTGTCCCTTTTGAGGCCGAATTTATATCCTGTTGAGGCGATAAACTGCCATAAGCCCAGGGCTCGAGATCTCGAAAAAGCCTTCACCTTGAATCCGCTCTCTATGAGGGGAAGCCATGAAAGCTCCTCAGGGAGGCCTGCCTCCTTGAGCGCTCGCAGTATTGCCGGCCGGTACCTTCCTGAACGCCTATAGGAATCAAGGAAAAACTTCCTCTCCCTGCCTTTAAACAGGTTCAGGGCCCTCTCCACGTGACTGTTCATTACAAGGGGAATCACTGAATTTAGGCCGTTGGCCACGGTAAACCTGGAGGAGTAAACCTCGATTATCCGTTTGGATATGGTGAAGCGTAAATCATCCTTCTGCTGGAGGAGCTCGGAATCATCCTCGGGATTTACCTTGAGGGTGAGGGAATACGCCTGGTCAAGGGCATCGATCGCATTGTATAGATCCCCCTGTTCCCAGAAATCGTTAGAGGCCTGGCAGAACTCGAGCGCGGAATCGAGCATCCCCTGGGCCAATTGTTTTGGCGTTTCTTTTCTTAAGGACTCGTGACGCTGGCCCTCCGCAGGCATACGTTGCTCTTCCTCACCCCCTTCAGAAGGGGAAAGCGTTCGTGCATCCGTGCCCTTCGGTATGGATGCGATCTGTTGTATTTCCTCTACCTCCTCAGAATAGGGAACCGGTTTCCCTTGCTCAAGCCAAATAGGGATGCCCATTGACTTCTCGTCATCGCTTTGGGCAAGCATTACGAACTCATTGGGTTCATCGATTTCTGGAGGAAT
>CAYMFC010000262.1:0-1736 GCA_964389665.1 uncultured Desulfobacteraceae bacterium
TTCATGGTGCCGGCAATAGGGCAGGGGGCCTTAGGCCTGGAGTTACGCAAGGAAGATCAGCACACGGCGAACATGGTGATGTTTCTGGATCACTACCCAACTCGTGTAGCGGTGGAGGCGGAGCGTGCCTTTCTCAAGGAGTTGAAAGGGGGATGCCAACTTCCTGTTGCTTGCTTCGGGAAGCTCACCGGTTGCACCCTTTCCCTCGACGGCATGGTTGCCGACGTCAGGGGAGAGAGGGTAGTAAGGGATAACGTAAGCGGTCCGCCCCAGGAGGCAAAGGCGCTTGGCACAGCCCTGGCCCGGAGGGTACTGGAAGCAGGGGCACGGGGGATACTGGATGAAATCTATAAACGGTGAAGACCTTGAGAAATAATGATAAAGGAGTAGTCTATCTCATAGGCGCTGGTCCGGGAGACCCTGATCTCATCACTGTAAAGGGCAGCGAATGCCTTCGGATGGCAGATGTGGTAGTGTACGATAAGCTCGTGGGTGAGTCGCTTTTGTCATTGGCCCGAAACGATGCGGAGCTCATATATGTGGGAAAGATGCGGGGCTACCATACGATGAGCCAGGGGGAGATTAACGAACTCCTCATTGAGAAGGCACACAAAGGCTTGAAGGTAGCGAGGCTCAAGGGTGGCGATCCCTTTATCTTCGGGCGAGGAGGCGAGGAGGCGATGGAGCTCTCCGAGGCAGGAGTTCCCTTTGAGGTAATCCCGGGGGTTACCTCGGCGATAGCGGTTCCCACCTATGCAGGCATACCCCTGACGCACCGGGACCTTTCATCGACCACCTGCTTCATCACAGGACATGAGGATCCAACCAAAAAGGGGTCGAATATCAACTGGGATTCCCTGGCGCAATCCTCAGGCACCCTGGTTTTTCTCATGGGTATAGGAAATTTGGGAAGGATCACCAGCAGATTGATACACGGAGGGAAGCCGTCGGATACCCCGGCGGCCGTGATAGGCAGCGGAACGACATCGCAACAGATCACCACAACCGGAACCCTCGCCACCATAGCCCAACAGGTGAAGGAAGCCGGGATTGCCCCGCCGGGGGTGATCGTAGTGGGCGATGTGGTGAACTTACGGAAGCATCTCAGGTGGTTTGAATCCAGGCCGCTTTTCGGCAAAAGGATTCTCATTACCAGGCCGGAGGAACAAGCAACCGATTTTGCACGGATACTCACCGGGCTCGGTGCACGGTGTGAGGTCTTCCCTACCATACAAATCGTTCCGCCTGAAACCTGGGAGGGTATGGATCGGGCGATAGAGAGCCTTTCGAGCTATGAATGGATCCTGTTTACGAGCGTGAACGGCGTGAACTATTTCTTTGAACGGCTCACACAAGCAGGCAAGGATGCTCGGTCCCTCGCAGGGCTCAAGGTAGGGGTCATTGGCCCGAAAACGCAGGAGGCTGTGTGCGCCAGGGGAGTCAGCCCTGATCTGATTCCCGATACCTACTGGACTGAGGGGCTCGCGGAGGCACTCGGGCGATACCCGGTGCAAGGGAAGAGGATTCTCATTCCAAGGCCAAAGATAGCAGGTGATGACCTTTCAAAACTACTCCAAGACCTCGGCGCCGTCGTGGATGAGGTTGAGGCATATCTAAACCGAAGGCCTGAATACGGACGGGACACACTAAAGGAGACGTTTCTAAACGGAAGAATGGATCTGATTACCTTTACGAGTCCCTCAACGGTCAGTAATTTTGTGGAGATCTGTAAGGAT
>CAYMFC010000263.1:0-1727 GCA_964389665.1 uncultured Desulfobacteraceae bacterium
CCTTCATCCGATGGCTCAATGAATCCGGCGACGCGCCCGTACTGACCTGCCCCGCCCGTCTGTTTCTTATGGATATAATTGAACTCCGCCCTCTGGGAGATCGCCTCCCGGTATGACACCTCGGGGATCCCGGTTTCCACCTCTGCCATGAACTCCCGCCTCATTCTCTCAACATATACCTCAAGGTGCAGTTCCCCCATCCCTGAGATAATGGTTTGACCCGATTCCTGGTCTACCATCGAGTGAAAGGTAGGGTCTTCCCTGACAAAACGGTTCAAGGCCTTTGCCAAATTGGCCTTGGACCTATTATCCTTGGGGGAAATCGAAAGGGAGATCACGGGTTCAGGAACAAAGATGGAGCTCAGCGCAAAGTTCAGGGTTCCATCGGTGAAGGTATCCCCTGAAAAGCATTCCACCCCGAAAAGGGCCACGATGTCTCCCGCACCTGCCTCTGTGGTATCCTCCATCTCATCGGCATTCATCCGCACCAGCCTGCCCACCTTGATCCCTTTCTTTGTCCTGGTATTTACCAGATCATCCCCTTTTTTGATCGATCCCTGGTATATCCTCAGATAGGTAAGCTGTCCATAGGGGGTTACCTCCAATTTAAACGCTAACGCTACGAGCGGATCATCCGGGTTTGAGGAGAGCGTTACCTCCTTGCCCCCGTTATCCATATCAAGGGCACTGTTCTTTACCTCCGCGGGCGAGGGGAGGTAGTGCGTAACGGCATCGAGCACTGGCTGGACCCCTATGTTTTTATACGCCGATCCCACGTACACCGGCGTGAGTTGCCTTGAGATGGTGCCCCTTCGTACGGCCTGGCGGATCAGCTCATCGGTCACCGTATTATCGAGAATAGCCTCCATGAGCTCATCTGAGAACATGGATGCCGCATCAAGCATCTGCTCCCTTTTCTTGGCGGCCTCATCAAGGAGATGGGCAGGTATCTCCCCTTCCCTGAGTTCCTCCCCAAATGAGCCCATAAAATAGATGGCCTTCATGGAAACGAGGTCCACCACGCCCGAGAATGCATCCTCAAGCCCTATGGGTATCTGCATGAGCACCGGGTTATGGTTCAATCGTATACGGAGCTGCTCCATCACCCTATAGGGATTGGCTCCCGTCCGGTCGCACTTGTTGATAAAGGCCACCCTCGGCACCTTGTACCGGTTCATCTGCCGGTCAACGCTGATAGTCTGGGACTGCACTCCACCGACCGCGCACAGGACCAGGATAGAGCTGTCCAGCACCCTCAGTGCTCGTTCAACCTCGATGGTGAAGTCCACATGGCCGGGCGTGTCGATGATGTTGATCGTATGTCCCCGCCACTCACAGTACGTGGCAGCGGAAGAAATGGTGATGCCGCGCTCTCTCTCGAGCTCCATGAAATCCATCGTAGCGCCGACCCCGTCCTTTCCCTTGACCTCGTGGACCGTGAAGATCCTCTTCGTATAGTAGAGTATCCTCTCAGTCAGGGTGGTCTTGCCTGAGTCGATGTGCGCGCTGATTCCTATGTTTCGTATGCGGCCAATATCATGCAGCATTGCATACTACCTCTAAAACTGCCATTGAGCCCCCTGTACTCACGTTTCGATAAAAACCCCTTGAGAAAGCCGCTCTATTTATCACCGATAGAAAAACATAGCAAGGATAATTTGCTGTACCTGCAATTCAGGCACTGCACCATTGCTCAGCATCCACTATACCACATCCGCCAAAGAGCC
>CAYMFC010000264.1:0-1696 GCA_964389665.1 uncultured Desulfobacteraceae bacterium
AGAGGGACTGTCCGCTTCCCCTCAAGGCGAGAAATATCTTGCCCGGGGCCAGGTCGGTGTGCATCGCTATGGCATGGGAGCCCGTAAAGTCATTGACCGCCAACCTGAATGATTCCTCGATAGAGAGGCCGCTGCGGTAATAGCTCTCTATGGATAGCGGTATGATCTTGGTGTCCGTGCTGATCCTGCTGGGTATAGAACGACCTGTATCGCTTTCAAATTTCTCCTTTAAGGCCTCATAGTTATCGATATCCCCATTGAGGCAC
The DNA here is from genome assembly GCA_964389665.1 of uncultured Desulfobacteraceae bacterium. Classification (GTDB taxonomy): domain Bacteria; phylum Desulfobacterota; class DSM-4660; order Desulfatiglandales; family B25-G16; genus B25-G16. The sequence continues at coordinate 267 of CAYMFC010000264.1, forward strand.
ACGTGAATAATTCCGGGTGAACCCTCAAGGGGATGCGCGTTTCCATCAAACTCAAGACTATTGTCAACGGGGTGACAGTTGGGTTCGCTTATCTCCCCGACCGAGGCCCATCTCGTGTGTGCGAGTGTACTCTGGTGGATATTGGGGCCGGCGAGAAGGAGCTGAAAAACCCGGTCGTCATGAATCTGCACTCTGAGGTACCGGACATTGTCCCCCAGATGTCCCACTTGTTCGGCGATCTTGTAAGTAAAGGCGATGGACACGGTCCCATTACCGTGATGGACGGTTATGTCCCTATTGAGAAGCAGGGCCCCTTGCTGACGATCGTAAAGCTCCTTTTGCAGGCCTCGTTTCGCTAGCTCCCCTTCGAACGTTTTGTAGTCCTCTTTATCGATTACGGTGATGACCGAGATACCTGCCGAGTCTCTTCCCCTTACCTCCAACCGATCGAGGTTGTTGAGGAGCGTGTTGATATGTTTCAGCCGGCGAAATACGGGAAAGTCGATCTCTTTTGTGTTCGAGCCGGAGAGGGCCTCTATCCTCTCCAGGTTCTGTAGTATCTCATCGGTGATACACCATCGCAGATCCTTGAGCTGCGTTATCCTGTTGATGACGCCCTCGTTTTCCTCAGGAGACAGGAATGCTCCGTGTTGACGGCGTTGATCTTCCTCCTCAAGGATCAGGGTGCCGAGCATACGGGAGATATCCTCGAGTTTCTCCCTAAGGGCTTCCTCCTTACAAAGGGCAAAAAGGGAAGCAGGGGATTTAAGGGATAGGATGAGATCCTGTAGTTCACGGATAGAATCCTTTCCCCCTATATAGCGTTCAGCAAGTCCCGGCGACCCCTTCAGCTTCTGCAAGGTAAAGCTCCTCATGTGAAGCAGGACGGATTCTATCCGTTCCAAGGAAATCGTTTTGGCAGGGGCTACCCCCTTTTTGTAGGTAACAATGCCCGTAAGCCCACAGTTCAATCGGCACGTGTCCACAGGGAGGAATATAATGGTGCCGGCTTCAATGTCATGAACGCTCTTGGCAAGGTAGATCTTGGGGATGTGCAGATGCTGTCCCTTAAAAAATCTTTTTATCTTCTCGAATACCATGAATGTTGTCCCAAGGAATGGTAATGCTCCTGATCAAGGATGGGCGCCTTGCTACCCGCTCATATCCTCGAGGTCAATGCCTCGCGCTGAAATGGCTTCCCGGTTGTCGAGGACCTTTTTGCCGGCTGCCCTATCGATTACATAGATCATGGCCCCGCCTTTTTGAGAGAATATCTGTCCATAGGATATGGGCACAAGCGGAGAAGGTTCATTGAGAAGGGATTCCGCCACCGGCTCTACCTTGCGCTCTCCGTTGGCCAGCAGAAGTACCGTTCGCGCACTATACACCAGCTCAACCCCCATGGACACGGCATACCAAGGACTCTGCTC
>CAYMFC010000265.1:0-1667 GCA_964389665.1 uncultured Desulfobacteraceae bacterium
ACCCTGATGAATGCGGGCACGGAGCTGGGTCAGCTCGCTGCATGCTTTGTGCTGCCCGTTGAGGACAGCATGGAGGGAATCTTCGATTCGCTGAAGAGCGCCGCCTTGATTCACAAATCGGGAGGGGGAACGGGGTTTGCCTTCTCCAGGCTCAGGCCCAAGAACAGCCGGGTGGGGTCAACGGGCGGCGTGGCATCCGGGCCGGTATCCTTTATGAAGATATTCAACACCGCCACTGAGCAGGTGAAGCAGGGCGGCACAAGAAGGGGCGCCAACATGGCGATACTCCGCGTGGATCACCCGGATATACTGGAGTTTATCGACAGCAAACGGGATGACAGGGAGCTCACCAACTTCAACATCTCAGTGGCGCTCACCGAGGAGTTTCTGGAGGCACTAAAAAATAATACCGCCTATGCGCTTATCGATCCTCTCACGAAAAAGGAGACTGCTCGCTTGGGAGCAGCAGAGGTGTATGAAAAGATTGTACACCAGGCGTGGGAGACTGGAGATCCCGGCATCATCTTCCTCAATAGAATAAATGCCGACAACGTAACCCCCGAGATAGGTGAGATAGAGAGCACCAACCCGTGCGGGGAGCAGCCGCTTCTTCCCTACGAGGCATGCAACCTCGGCTCCATAAACTTAGCGAAATTCGTGATCCATGAGGAGGATGGTCCCCGGATCGATAAAAAGGCCCTGGGGGAGGTGGTGGCCATCACCGTACGGTTCCTGGATAACGCAATTGATATGTCCCGGTATCCCCTTGATGAAATCACGGAGTTGGCCCACGGCAATCGCAAGATCGGCCTGGGGGTGATGGGCTTTGCCGATATGCTGTATCAGATGGGGATCCCTTACAACAGCGAGAGGGCCCTGGATGTGGCCGAGGAGGTGATGTCCTTTGTCCAGGCGGAGTCGAAGAAGGCGAGCACTTGGCTTGCAAAGGAGCGAGGGCTATTTCCGAACTTCGAGAGGAGCATCTTCAAGCATAAGCCAGGGTGCCGGTACAGGAATGCCACCACCACTACCATTGCGCCAACGGGGACACTCAGCATCATCGCAGGATGCTCCAGCGGCATCGAGCCGCTCTTCGGATTAAGCTTCGCCAGAAACGTGATGGACAACGATACCTTGATCGAGGTGAACCCGTACTTTGCGACCGTAGCAAAGGAACGGAATTTTTACTCTGAGGAACTCATGGCAAGGCTTGCCAGGCAGGGATCACTCAAGGGTATCAAGGAGATACCGGATGATGTGAAGGAGGTCTTCGTCACCGCCCATGATATAGACCCTGAGTGGCACGTGAGGATGCAGGCTGCCTTCCAGAAACACACGGATAATGCGGTCTCTAAAACCGTGAATCTCCCCCGCAATGCAACACCGGATGATGTGCTAAGCATTTATAACCTGGCCTATGGGCTCGGATGCAAGGGGGTCACTATTTACAGGGACGGGAGCAAGAAAGGGCAGGTACTGAGCTTCAATAAAAAGAAGGATGAGGATACCTTTTATGCTGCCGTGAAGGATCGACCTGAAACGGTACAGGGGTTTACTACCAAGATAAAGACGGGGCTGGGCAATCTCTACATAAACGTCACCGAATATGAAGGGAGGCCTTTTGAGGTCTTTCCCATCATCGGAAAATCCGGAAAATCAACCACAGC
>CAYMFC010000266.1:0-1616 GCA_964389665.1 uncultured Desulfobacteraceae bacterium
CGCTGAGGGAGAGCGAAAAGATACTCTCGCAGATCGTCCAGGGAAGCCCGATTCCTACTATCGTTATCGATAACACCCATAGGATCACCCATTGCAACAGGGCCTACGAGGAGCTCACTGGGATAGCTGCATGTGAGATGCTCGGAACGGATAAGCAATGGCAGACGCTTCACTCCAGCAATAGGCCAATCATGGCCGATCTCATCGTGGAAAACGCACCAGAAAAAGAAATAGCAAAATACTATGATGGCAAGTATAGAAGATCCACGATCATCGAGGGAGCATACGAAGCAGAGGATTTCTTTCCTGATCTTGGAGATGACGGCAAATATCTCTTTTTTACTGCAGCACCCTTACGAGATGCAGAGGGAAAGATCATCGGGGCCGTAGAAACCCTCCAGGATACCACCGAACGGAAGCGTGCCGAGGAGGAACTCCGTAAATCGGAAAGAAGGCTCAGATCGCTCTTCCAATTCGTACCGTATCCTACCGTCGTGCTTAGCCTTGATAGCCTTGTTTCTTACGTGAATATATCATTCACGGAGACATTCGGCTGGAGCATTGAGGAACTGGAGGGCAAGAGGATCCCCTATGTGCCGCCCGGGCTTGAGCAGGAGGCCGATGAAAAGATGAGACAGCTCATCAAGGAAAAGAGATTGCCCAATTACGAAACGAGAAGGCTAACCAAGGATGGAAGCATCATAGATGTGGTGATCAGGGGCACTGTCGCTTCTGAAATCAAGGGGAAGCCATCCGGAGTGCTCATGATCATCAGGGATGTGAGGCAGGAAAAGAGGACGCAACGCATCAATGAAACGCTCCTCCGCATCAGCATGGCTCTTCCCGCGTATCCTAACCTGGAGGATCTCCTGGATTATATCAGCGATGAGATCAAACAGTTGCTGAATGTTCAGGGAGCAATCGTCATACTGTTGGATGAGGAGAGGAATGAACTCTTCTTTTTGGGTGCAGCCTATGACGATGAGGCTACCGAAAAAAGGGCAAAAGAGATAAGGTATCCAGCCGAAAAGGGCGTTTCCGGCAGGGTTATCAAGACGGGCAAGCCGGTCATTGTTCCTGACACCTCGAAAGACCGCTACTATTACCCCATCATCGATCAGCAGATAGGATACCACTCCCGCAACATGCTTGATGTCCCTCTCAGAAGCGGTGATCGAATCATAGGGGTCCTCCTCGCCACCAATAAAAAGGAAGGCAGCTTCGATCAAACCGATATCGAACTCCTGAATATGATCGGGGGAACGGTGGCCTTGTCCATTGAAAATGCAAGGGTTTCCCGGGAGCTCAAGAGGGCTTATGAAGAGGTGACGAGCCTGAACCGCGCAAAGGACAAGGTTATCAATCACCTCTCCCATGAGCTGAAGACACCCGTTGCAATACTCTCCGGTTCTCTGAACCTCTTGGTGAGAAGGCTGTCCGAGCTTCCGGAAAAGACATGGAAGCCGACCGTCGAGATGGCACAGAGGAATCTGGATCGCATCGTTGATATTCAGTATGAGATCGAGGATATCATGGAGGATAAGAAGTACAAGACCTATGGCCTTCTCTCATTCCTTTTTGATCAATGCAGCGATGAACTCGCCACCCTTATTGCC
>CAYMFC010000267.1:0-1571 GCA_964389665.1 uncultured Desulfobacteraceae bacterium
TATGAAAATTCTCGATGATGTAATTGAGAGCATCACTGAAGACAGCGTAGTGCAAGAGGTATATGTATGCGTTTTCTGGACGGCAGTAGTCAGTAAACATTGCGGCCTGGCCTCTACCCTTCATGAGGGCCACCCCGCGCATAAGATAGTGAGGGAGGCCGGGAGGTTACAGGGTAAATCGGCATTGGAACTCACAGGGTACGCAAACTCCGACCACCTGCTCGAGGCATCCATCGGCATGGCAGCGGTCAATTCCCTGATAGATATCGATGAGACGCGGTGCGTCGAGAAAAACGCACTCCACATACTGGAAGAGAAAGGCAAGGGAAAGGACATTGCCATAGTAGGTCATTTCCCGTGGATCCCTCGGCTTGAGAAATGTGCTCGGAAGCTCTTCGTAATAGAGCAAAGGCCGCGGGAAGGAGACCTGCCAGCCGAGGCATCTGAGGAAATCCTCCCAAACGTGGATGTAGTGGGGCTCACGGGAACTGCCTTTACGAATCACACGATTGAAAGGCTCCTTGAACTCAGCAGGGATAAATTCGTGGTGATGATAGGGCCTACGAGCCCTCTTACGCCCGTGCTATTCGACTACGGCGTGGATGTCATAGGCGGTTCAAAGGTGATTGATCCCGAGAAAGCGATTCGCTCGATACGTGAAGGAGCTACTTTTCAGCAGGTAGAGGGGGTAAGGCATCTCAATATGAGCAAGAAGACAATAATTTAAAGCGCTTATAAGGCCCAAAACATAACCCGGAGTTATTGAAAACCCCGTTTCCCTTCGAGAGAAACAGGGTTTTCATACACAGATAGGTAATCAGTCCCTTCCTACCAGCCGATCGTTATCTGGCCCACATAGCGCCTGTCTTCTCTCTGGCCGGCATAGGCGCCGACCTCCTCAGAGTACGTGGCAAAATCGAACCTCAGAACCCATAGATCGAGGGTGGCGCCAGCGCTCACATATCCCTGATTGAGACCTGCCCGCACCGCTAAAAATCTGAGAAATCTCACTTCTGCACCCATGTGAATCCTCTTTGCGATATCTTCATCCTCCTCGAAGGCCCCGGTAACGTCTTTGTAATCCAGGGCGGCAACGATGCCGAATGCTGAGAAAGACTTTCCGATGCTGAGGCCGAGGTTTGCCTGGGTTTTGATGTCCTTGGCCTCACCCATGTCCATCTCCGGAACGTTCTGCACGACCAATGCCACGTTGGTATCCATGAACGGGATAAAACCCATCGTATACATTACCCCGATGTCTGCTGAAAAGCCCGATCCCGAATAAAGGTCATCCTCCAGTCTATCATCGAAATCCGCCGCAGCAATATCCGTTGCCGTGTAAATCTCACTCAGGCTCTCCCTCTGAAGGAATTTCAGGGCCACACCGGCACTGAGCCCCGTAAGCGGAAGTTTCAGCCCGAACCCGCCGATCACCCCGTAATCCAGGATCATATCCACATGCGCCTCCGGCCACACCGGGTTACGGATATCCACATCCAGTGTTCCCTGGCCTAATCCGCCGATCATCACCCCGGCGCCTGCCACCTTAAAGCCCACGTGGGGGAAAAGGC
>CAYMFC010000268.1:0-1551 GCA_964389665.1 uncultured Desulfobacteraceae bacterium
GCCCACTGGCCGGCCCGCCTCTTCTTGAGCCGTTCATCATCTCCCTCCAGATAGAGCGAGGTTATGTCGTAGTTCTCGGACTCTGTCTTCAGGACCTTCCAGGTCTTCACGGAATCCTTATGTATGCCTGTATCTCTCATGATGATCCTTCAGAACGATTTATCGCATGATCTTCTTTTACTACTATATGCCATAATTCCCCGCCTTTTAAGGCAGGGATTAATGGCACTTTTATAATTCCCCTCCCTTGATGGGAGGGGATAAAGCCGAGGGTGAAACTTCTTGACTTTTCACCCCCACCTCAATCCTCCCCCGTCAAGGGGGAGGAGGGTGTCCAGGCAAGTGTCAGATTTCCCGCGTTTCAACGCGGGGAATTTTACTAAAGGTATTATCGCCTTTAGGAGAAAACCTAGCCCACGTAGGTGACGTTGTAGCCCCCGGCCTTGAGCTCATTCGCAACGGATTCAATATCATCTCCCTGCACTCGCAGGGCAATGAGCCAATCCGGTTCATCCTCGGCGGGCGGAAGCGTCATCATGCTCAACAGGAGTGCCTTTTTTTTATCGAGGATGTCGAGAATTCCCCTGAAAAACCCGAACTCCTTGGAAGAGCTCCTGATATCGATTCTCACACCCCGCTGTTCCTTCACCCCCAGGACCCTGGTCATCATCCTCACGATGTCCGATTCGGTCACCACGCCGATAAGTCTCCCGTCATCCACCACCGGAAAGGCGCCGTACCCCTTTTCTTGCCCTAATTGCAGGGCTTCTTCAACCGGCATGCCGGGGGAGATGGTAAAGGGATTTTTCACCATGATCTCCTTGACGGTCATCTTGGATAAGAGGTAGTGCAGCTCCCATATGTTCAGGGAGGTGGCCGGCGAGGGCGAGGCCTCCAGGAGCATGTGTTTGGTGACAAGGCCCACCAGCTTATCCTTCTTCATCACCGGCAAGCGCCTGATCCTGTGGGCGTCCATGATCTTCTTGGCATCATTCACCAAGGTATCCTCAGTGACGGTGACCACATTGGTGCTCATAATATCTCCTACCTTCATGTTCCCCTCCTTGCTTGATCCGGCTCTTTGCTCAGGCGCCGATGTTCCTTGAACATACACTTATTCATGACAACCAGCAGTCCCGCATCCCGAGCCCTTGCTGCCGCTTCCTCGTTTATGATCCCCTCCTGCATCCACACGGCCCTCGCGCCGATCTTGATCGCCTCCTCCACAATGGGCAGCACCTCCTCCGATCTCCGAAATATGTCCACCACCTCCACGGCTCGCGGTACCGAGTGTAGGTTGGGGTAGCTCGGCCAACCCAATATCTCACGAGCATCCGGGTTGACCGGTATGACCTCGTAGCCATGCTCCGCGAGATAGGAGGCTACCTTGTGGCTCGGCCGGCTGGGATCAGGCGATAGACCGACAACCGCCACGGTGCGATATTCATGTAAGATCTTCTCTTCATCCATAGTTCCTCTTTGCGTCTTGGTGACCTTGTGGCTGAGTAGTAATCAAGAACGTTACGTATCCTTGCTCCAATCCCGGATCTC
>CAYMFC010000269.1:0-1550 GCA_964389665.1 uncultured Desulfobacteraceae bacterium
TTCTTGGTCTATAACACGAAAGAAAAGGAAAACTATTGTGCCAGGCTTCCAGCGTAAATACAAAAGATTTTTTCGCAATCGGAAAAGGATACAACCCCGTGACCATGAGGTTCCGAAGATCAAGCCGAGCATCGATCCCCGGCTGAGAAGCGTCTTCTCGAGGATAGGCGTACCCGAGAAGAGGGAATTCACGCCGGATCCCTTTCAACTCAAAGCTCTCTCCGCAATCAAGAATAGCGATTGCCTGGTATCAGCGCCAACGGGCAGCGGCAAGACCTGGATTGCCGTGGAGGCGATCGAGCGGATCCATAAAGGAGGCGGAAGATCATGGTACGCCTCCCCCCTCAAGGCGCTCAGCAATTCAAAATACATAGAGTTTGGCGAGCTCTTCGGTAAAGCAAACGTGGGCATAGTTACCGGTGACAGGGTTGAGAATCCCGATGCTCCAATCACCGTAGGCACTACCGAGATCCTCAGAAACCAGCTTTACGATGCCATGTACAGGGGTGAGGACATGGCTTCGGACCTGGTGATCCTGGATGAGGCCCATTTCCTCGGGGACGAGGAACGGGGCGTGGTATGGGAGGAGATCATCATCTACCTCCCCGTGAGGATTCCTCTGCTTTTACTCTCCGCTACCATAGGGAACTCCCGTCAGATTGCAGGGTGGATACGACACCTGAGGGGGGAAACATGCACCGTGATCGAGGAGAGGGGGAGACCGGTGCCCCTTTTCCCGCTCTTCTTCCATCCCTCGGGAAGGCTCGTTCCGCTGCTCGGCAGGCAAGGCCCGGATAAGAAGGTGCTGGACTACCTTCACAACCCAAAAAGACCTTCCATTGCAAAGGCCCGGAGCCTCCCTCCATTCGGTGAGATACTCGGGGTCCTGAGGAGATATAACCTCCTTCCAGCCATATTCTTCCTGAAATCAAGGTCGGATTGCGACAATGCCCTTGATCTGTGTACGAATGATGAGGGTCGCCGCAGTCAACCAAGGCTCAACAGCAGGATTGATGAGCTCATAAAACAATACCCTCGCCTTGAACGGCATGCCCAACTACGGCATTTGAGGAATAGCGCGGTTGCCTCACACCACAGCGGCCAGCTCCCGCTATGGAAGATGGCGGTCGAGGATTTGATGGCCAGGGGTTTGCTCGATGCGGTGTTCGCCACCTCTACCGTTGCCGCTGGGATCAATGTTCCAGCTCGGAGCATCGTGTTCCTGAACTCGGACAGATACAACGGTGACAAATTCGTTCCCCTGACAGCCACCGAGCTTCACCAGATGACAGGGAGGGCCGGCAGGAGAGGGATGGACAATATCGGCTTCGCCGTAGCGATTCCAGGCCCCTATATGGATGTTCGTCTGGTTGCAACACTCCTGGGATCTCAACCAGAGGATGTGGTGAGCCAGATCAGGGTAGATTTTTCAATGGTGTTAAACCTGCTCTTGTCCCATGGCCTCGATCAGATAAAGGATCTCCTCTTTCGATCCTTTGCAAGCTATCAGAATCAGGAAAACCTGGATAGAAATCTCGATGATAAGCTTT
>CAYMFC010000270.1:0-1548 GCA_964389665.1 uncultured Desulfobacteraceae bacterium
TGGCCCCGGGCTGAATGGATTGGCAAGTCCTTTACTCTCCTCATTCATCCAGACGATTTGCCCTTCGCAATGAAAGGCATGCACGATATCTTGCAGGGAGAAGGGGTACCGATCTATGAACTGCGCGTTCTCTCGCCATCAGGCGAATCCTTAACAGGCCAGTTCAGCTCCACTCCGCTCATCAAGGATGGAGTAGTTGTCAGCATCGTAGGCATTGCCCGCGACATCACCGAGCAAAGACGGGCAGAGAAGGAGAAAGAAAACCTTCAAACACAGCTCCAGCAAGCCCGGAAGATGGAGACACTCGGGACCTTGGCAGGCGGGGTGGCCCACGATCTCAACAACATCCTCTCCGGTGCTGTTGCATACCCTGACCTGCTGTTGCTCCAGCTCCCCGAAGACAGCCCCTTACGAAAGCCCATTGCTACCATGCGGGACTCGGGGCAAAAAGCAGCTACCATCGTGCAGGATCTGCTGACCCTGGCACGGCGAGGGATTCCCACCACTGAAGTGGTGGAGCTCAATGAGATTATCACCGAATACCTGAAAAGCCCCGAGTGTGACAAACTCAGATCATTCCATCCCCATGTAGCTATCGAGACCGATCTTTCAGGAGATCTTTTCAATATCTCAGGCTCCGAGGTCCACCTCGCCAAGACGGTTATGAACCTGGTCTCCAATGCAGCTGAGGCCATGGAAGAAGGGGGAACCATTACGATTTCCACCGAGACTCGATATATTCACACGCCCCTACACGGCTATGAGCGGGTACCAGAAGGCGACTACGTGGTCCTTTCGGTCTCTGATACCGGGGTTGGTATTCCCCAAGAAGATATAGAGAGAATCTTCGAGCCCTTCTACACCAAGAAAAAAATGGGGAGAAGCGGCACCGGCTTAGGCATGGCCGTGGTGTGGGGAACGATAAAAGACCATAGAGGATACATCGATATTGAAAGTACCGAAGGCAAAGGAACCACCTTTACCCTCTATTTCCCTGCAACCAAAGATAGGCGAACCAAAGATAAGCCTCATGGATCACCTGATGAATATAAGGGCAGGGGGGAGCGTATTTTAGTGGTAGATGATGTCAAAGAGCAGCGTGACATTGCAGCAACGATACTCTCCGAGCTGGGATACTCGGCAAGTACCGTTTCGAGCGGAGAGGAGGCTATTACTTATCTAAAAGACCGCCGAGCAGATCTCCTGGTTTTAGATATGATCATGGACCCGGGCATCGACGGCCTTGAGACCTATCGCAAAATCCTCGAGCTCCACCCGAACCAAAAGGCAATCATTGCGAGTGGGTTCTCTGAGACAGACCGGGTCAAAGAGGCGCAAAGATTGGGCGCAGGGAAGTACATACGGAAACCTTACACCATGGAAAAGATAGGCATGGCTGTCAGGGAGGAGCTGGAGAAATAATCCTACACCTCGAACAATGCTGGTATTACAGCTTATTGCGATAATGGAAATCGAAAGGTCGATAACGTTAGGCCTACCAAATGAAGCTCCGATCACATATGAGCTTTCTCCGTTTATCACCTATGG
>CAYMFC010000271.1:0-1527 GCA_964389665.1 uncultured Desulfobacteraceae bacterium
TGCGGTGAACTACGTTCCGTTCGATTTTCATCGGTTTGAGGCAAGCTTCGCTAGAAATAAAGTATCGGACTGAATCTACACATAGGAAAAGGGAGTTGGGCCCATTTTTATCTTGAAGCTAACCGCCGCGTTGACGAACCCTTCGATAACACTTCTAAATAACTGAGAGATGTATCCAATCGACTCGTGATGGGGCTGGGGTTTTGGGTTTGCCGTTCGTGCCGTAAGAATCCGGGCCCGGTCTTTGTATCGTGAATTCCCGTTTCCCTGCGGGCTAAACCCGTGACCGTAAGGGCGGCCTGCTCTTCATCCTTGATTCCCTTGAGCAGGGCAAAGACGATATGTCAATAGCGAAAGGGGATTGCGTTCTGCTATGAGCCGGAGGATTGTCTATGACATGATCTCAGTTCCGGACAGCCCTTGAACCGCTGCCTCAATCGCCTCAATGGAGGTAATCACCGCTCGTTTGCCCCCGCCCTTGAGAAACGCCATAGCAGCCTGGATCTTGGGCTGCATGGAACCGGGGGGAAAGTGCCCCTCTTCCATGTACCGCGATGCCTCCTTGATGGTGGCCGTGCGAAGGAAGCGTTGATTCTCTTTTCCATAGTTCAGGGCAACACCCTCCACATCGGTTGCCATGATAAAGGTATCAACGCCCACCTCCTGGGCTAGTGCGGCGCTCGCCAGGTCCTTATCGATAACGGCATCTACCCCGCAGAAGGTCCGTCCCTCGCGGATCACCGGGATCCCTCCTCCGCCGCAGCAGATGACTATGAAATCCATCTCGATGAGCCTGGTGATCTCGCGTTTCTCCACTATGGTGATGGGCTTGGGTGAGGCTACCACGCGGCGGTATCCCTTTTCCGTTTGTTGTGTGGGATAGGGAAGAGCAGCGGCTTTTTGATCCGTGAATGCCGGGCCGATGGGCTTCGATGGGTTCTCAAAGGCTGGGTCCCGTTCATCCACGACCACGTAGCTGATCAGGCTCACCAGCGGTTTTTCGGTGCTTATACCCATGGCCATCAGTTCGCTGTCCAGGGTGGACTCGATCATGTAACCGATCTGCCCCTGGGTCTGTGCCACGAGGATTTCAAGGGGCAATCTGGGCACGGCATCCTGTAGCTCCTGCTGGAGGAGCAGGTTCCCTACCTGGGGTCCGTTACCGTGGGTGATGATGATCCGGTAATCGGCTGAGAGCCGGGCAATCTGCCTGATCGGCACTGTGAGGTTCTCAAACTGTTCTTCCACGGTTCCCACTTGCCCCTTTCGGATAAGGGCGTTGCCGCCGAGGGCGACGAGCAGGATTTTCTTTTTTTCCTTCGCATCCATGATGTTCCCTTGACCTCCTGAAAAACTATACCTTAAAGAGCATGGAGATGTCTTTTTTGGTATTCACTTTCTCCAAGAGGCGATGCAGGTAAGGCAACAGGGAGATGTCTTTTTTTGTTATGCCCTATCATGCTTTGACCATTGTCCCGAAAAACGGGATGAATCCAATCCGCATACTATCGGCATAGGTTGGCTGCC
>CAYMFC010000272.1:0-1509 GCA_964389665.1 uncultured Desulfobacteraceae bacterium
GGATTGGAGATTGAACTCCTATCTGAGATAGAAGAGGGAAAGGTCGCGCCACCTTTGGGAACAATCATAAAACTGGCAAAGGCTTTGGATAAAAAGATGGGATATTTCATCTCCGGAACCGAGGAATTTCCCTACACGATCGTACGCAAGAATGAGGGAAAACTCATTTCCAGGTTCGACTCCAAGAAGACCGACACCTATGGATACGAATATATGTCCCTCGCACCATACAAAATGAATAGATTTATGGAGCCCTTTCTGGTTACCCTGGAACCAACGGACATGGAGGAAGAAAGATCCACCCATGACGGCCAGGAGTTCATCTATGTGCTCGAGGGCTCCATGGAGGTGCGGTTAGGAGATGAGATCCATCTTCTTGAGCCGGGCGATGCCATATACTACGATTCAACCGTTCCACATCTCGTGAAATGCCACGGGGACCGCACGACGAAAATACTCGCGGTGCTTCATGCCGAATGAGCCGGTGTCGCTTATGGACGTTCATCCGGATATAACAAACCATACAGGATGTGAGCATGATCGCATTTGACCTCAGATGTTCCAAAGGACATACATTTGAAGGTTGGTTCAAGGACCTCGATTCATTCACCGAGCAGAATGCCAAAGGCATGATCACGTGCCCCATCTGCAAAGACACGCAGGTCACCAGGGTGCTCTCCCCGGTCTCCATCAAGAGCGGCCAAAACGCGGGCAAATCGCCGGAAGGGGGCGAGATCGATTACCAAAAACTCGCCCATGGGATCGTGAAATACATACACGATAACTACGAAGATGTGGGCACCGAGTTCTCAAAGGAGGCCTTAAAAATGCACTATGGTGTTACGGACAAGAGAAATATACGGGGAAGTGCAACGGCAGGGGAGGAGGAGGTGCTCAAGGAAGAGGGTATAAAGTTCTTCAAGTTTCCCCTTACCAGGAAAAAAGATGGGCATGATTGATATAAGCGGGAAGGAAGTAGTGCTGAGAGAGGCGGTGGCCTCGGGGAGGATCATCCTCTCACCCGAGACGGTGAAGTTGGTAAAGACGAAGAGGATTAAGAAAGGAGACCCCCTGCTCGTCGCCGAAGTGGCGGCCATGAGAGCCGCAAAGGAGACCTATCTGCTCATCCCCCACTGCCATCAGATCCCCTTGGATACCGTTGAGTTGAGTTTTGCGCTCGCAGACACTTTTATTGAGGCCAGATGCCTTGTAAAGGCCGAGGCAATGACCGGCGTAGAGATGGAGGCACTCGTGGGCGTCTCGATAGCCCTGGCCACCATCTGGGATATGGTGAAGTATCTCGAAAAGGACAGCAACGGTCAATATCCGTCAACCGGGATTGCCGATATCAGGGTGCTCAAGAAGACCAAGAAGCCCCTGTCTAAGGGCAACACCAAGGGGTGAGTTCCCGGATCGAATACCCCCAGGAGTAACGAGCCTTCTTCATAAACAAAACTATATCTCACCGCCCGTCCCCGCAGATACCTGCGGGGACTCGAGACGCGGAGA
>CAYMFC010000273.1:0-1504 GCA_964389665.1 uncultured Desulfobacteraceae bacterium
TGTTGAAGATGGGCGCCTTGGGGTCGGTGTTCACCGCGATAATGGTGTCGGAGTTTTTCATCCCGGCCTGGTGTTGGTAGGCGCCGCTGATGCCCAGCGCAATATAGAGCCTTGGCCTCACCGTCTTGCCGGATGTTCCCACCTGTCTGCTTTTCGGCATCCACTGCTCATCGGCAACCGGCCGTGAGCAGGAAAGGGTCGCCCCGATAGAGTCTGCGAATTCCTGTGCAAGGGGGATATTTTCGGGCTTTCCGATTCCTCTGCCTATGGATACGAGGATATCGGCGGAGCCGATGTCCACATCCTCGAGCTCCGCCTCCAGATACGTAAGGAATTTACGTCCTTTGAGGTTTGTCCAGGAAGGCGCGGGCACGGTTTCCACACTCCCTGATTTCCCCTGCTCTGTTTCAGCATCGAAGGCGCCCGTTCTGAGGCTGATCAGGTATCGATCAAAGGGCTTCATGGTGAGTTTGGCGTTGATCTTGCCGCCATAGATCTGTCTCAAGACCTCGAGCCTTCCCTCGACAATACTCACCTCTACGCAATCTGTTACCAGGGGAAGAGACAGACGGGCGGCAAGGGCAGGCACTATATCCATGCCCATCGAGGTGTTGCCGACCATGGTCAAGAAGGGCATGCGATCCTTGATTACCTCATCCAGGGCGATGAGATAGTGGTCCGCATTGTAGTTTGCGAGCTCGGGGTCTTCCATGACAAGAACCGTGTCGCAGGCACCGGTGAGCGTATGGGCGAGATCCGATGCCCCGTGCCCAAGGAAGAGGGCGGTCACAGTAAGGCCGTGTTCCTTGCCCAGCCTGTTTGCCAAGGTGAGCATCTCAAAGGCGATGTCTCGAAGCTCCCCACCTCTCTGTTCGGCGAGTACCAGGATTTCTCCCATCATAGGACACCTCCCTTATCTCGGATGATCTGAGCTGCCTTTTCAGAGATCTGTTCGATGGTGCCGGTGAGGATTTCCGCTCCCTCACCTGCCGGCGGAATGGAAAGCGATTGCGAATCTACCAATGATCCCTTGGGCCCGATCTCCTCCTCGGAGAAACCAAGCTCATCAAACCCTGTCTCCTTGATCCCGATCTTACGCGCCTTTTGAATCCCCATAATAGAGACATACCGTGGGCTATTGAGGCCTGTCTGGATGGTGAGGACAGCGGGAAGGGGGAGTTCCACCTTTTCCTGGGTATTGGATTCCAGCTCTCGAAGGGCTACCAGTTTGGTATCGGCGATCTCAATCCCGACCACAAGCGAGGCGTAGGGGAGATCGAGGAGTTCGGCGAGCCTGAGTCCTACCTGCCCCCAGCCGTAATCTGAACTCTGTGCCCCGGTAAAGATCAGATCAAAGGTCAGATCCTTGATGACCTGGAAGATCCCTTTAGCGATACCCCGGGCATCGGAGAGCTCGAAGCCTTCTTCATGCACGCGGATGGCCTCGTCTGCTCCCATGGCCAATGCCTGCCGCAGGACATCCTCGCTGTCCTCATTCCCTACG
>CAYMFC010000274.1:0-1503 GCA_964389665.1 uncultured Desulfobacteraceae bacterium
CCCACCAAGCGGGAGCTACCTATGAGAAACCGTGCCATTATTGTAGCCCTTTTCTCACTTTTTTTCCTCCCAGGTACCGCCTCAGCCCAACAAAGCGCCATGCATCTATTCGTGGACGGTGTTGAGGCCTATGAGAGCGGCTCTCATCAAGAGGCTATTGATTCCCTTAACAAAGCTATTGAGTTAGAGCCGGGAAACCTCGAGTTCCATTACTACCTCGGCCTCACCTACAGCGCGATGGGGAGATACGAGGAAGCACTCGAGGTCTTCGAGAAGATCGTAGAAAAGGAACCCGTCTCCTTTCGGAAGGCATATTTCGAGATCGCAGCCGTCTATGCACGGCAAAAGCACTATCAGAAGGCCATCGACACCCTCACCCTTGTTGAAGGAATCGATCCGAAAGACCCCCGGATCTATCTTGAGAAAGGCTATGCCTTTCAGCGTCTCAAGCAGTATGATCTCGCCATAGAGAGCTTCAACAAGGCAAAGGACCTGGAGCCGGCGATGCTCCAGCTTGCCTATTACAATATCGGTGCGGCCCACTTTGAGGCGGAGGCCTTTGATAAGGCGGAGGAGATGTTCGCCAAATCCATTGAGTTGGATCCCTCTACCTCCCTTGCCCAGCATGCCCGGCAGGGGATCCTGAATGCGAGGGGAGCCAAGAAGGCGCGAAGGCCTTTCTATCTCTCGGGCTCATTTACCTGGTCCTACGATGATAACGTGCTCCAAAAGCCCCTTGAGCAGGCTCAAATAATATCTGCCACAGGCGAGCCCCTGGATGAGGCCGACCAGTTTCAGACCCTATACGTCAGGGGCGGCTATAAGTTCCTCAACAGAAAAAAACTGGAAATGGGCGCAGGGCTCTCTTGCTTTAGTGTGGCATACCAGGATCTCATCGACAATAATGTCTTGGGGGTTATACCCCATCTTTACCTAAATGCCGGATATCATCCGTTCTATGCTCGGCTTCAGTACGATTATAGTTACTATAATGCAGGCGGCGAAGAAAAACTAAGTATGAGCGCCTTCACCCCTGTTTTCACTATTGTTGAGACTCGTAATCTAAAGAGCGAAATCACCCTCAACCATCAGGACAAAAATTACCTGGATGAGGTCACCTCCGATGCCAGCCAGGTTTCCATCGGGATCGTTCAGTACTATACAGTACCAGACAGGGGCCTCTATCCAAGGGCGGGATTCAAATATGGTTCCGAGGATGCCGATGAGGAGATTTTTTCCTATGATTATTATCAACTCCTCTTGGGCCTTGGATCGGCCTTGCCGTGGTGGGGAACCCGGGCCGATGTCTCGCTTACCTATGAGAAAACAGGCTTTCAGATGAATCCCTTTTACTCGGCCACCGGCGAACGTGAGGACAAGAAATATATTCTTTCGCTCTCTATTTCCAAGCCGCTCTTTGATATATTGCAACTCGCATTTTCTTACAGTCACACCCGAAACGATTCCAACGTATCGAGTAGCGGCATAGACCCGTATGAATTC